>NZ_RAWA01000153.1 GCF_003611675.1 Corallococcus sp. CA053C | reverse complement strand
GACCAGTACCTCCCCTTCGTCCCCTCCCGGACGGGGACGCCGGAGGAGGAGGACCTCCAGGCCGGAACCCGGGTGCCCCTGCGAACGCTGGCGGCGCTGGAGGAGCGCGGGGACCTGCACGGCATCGCGGCTGCCTACCTCGTGCACGGCGAACTGCGTCAGGCCGCGGACTTCCTGTCGCGCAGCGCGCCGTCCGCGGACCGGGACAGCGACCGGGCGGTGGTGGCGATGGCGGAGGGGGACCTTTCGGGGGCGCTGATCCTGGTGGAAGGCGTGCTGCGTCAGGCGCCGGACCATCCCCAGGCCCTGTGGAACCGGGCGCTGGTGCTCCGGGCGCTGGGCCGTCCGCGCGAGGCGGCGGAGGCCTTCGAGGCGGTGGCCCACCAGGGGGAGCCGGGCTGGAGTGAAGAGGCCGGAATCCGGGCGCGCGCGCTGCGGATGGGGGTAATTCGCTGAATTGCGACAAGGAGGACCCAAGGATTCTTCCGGTCCGCGTCTAATTATCGAAACGCGTAGGAAACACCGCACCCCGGGGGGACGCGATGTACCGCCTTGAAGCGTGGAACCAGGAATCTGGTGCGATGTGGGCTCCCGGATCCCATGGGGGCGTGGAGGCGCGTGCGGGTGCTGAGGTCCGGGACGTGAGGGGCTTCCGGGCGGACGACGAGGAGGAGGCGGAAGCGGCCTCCGGGTTGAACGGCGGGGGGCGGGGTTTCGACTTCGAGGACGGCGACCTGGACGGGGTCGCCAGCTACTGACGTAACGGCGCGCGCGCGGCGGGGTGTCCGCGCTCCACGGCAGCCTTCGGGGGAAGGCCGCCCACTTCCAAGGGATCCACCAGCCAGTACGTCCTGGGTGGATCCGGGTGTCCCGGACCGGGGGGGACGGGACCCGGAAGTGAGTGGGAGCGAGGACATCCGAGCGGGTGAGCAGGCGGGATGCGCCCCAGGCCCTCCGCTCCCGGAGCCTCCACGGTTCCGGGAGCGGGGGACTTCGGTTGAGCGTTACGCTGCCGGCCTTCCTCGCGACCCGGAGTTCCCGACATGAAGTGCTGGAGTGTGGCGACCCTGCCCATCCTGGGGTGTCTGGTGGCCTGCGCCACCGCCCCCGTCCGCGACCCCTCGCCGCAGGCCTCCACCGCCGCGCTCGTGCAGCCTCCTTCGCGGGAAGTGGCCCTGCGCGAGGCCTGGCTGAAGGAGCGGCACACGCTGCTGCTCGACATGATGCGCCGTCACGGCGTGGGCATGTGGGTGGTCATCAACGAGGAGTTCCACGATGATCCGCTGACGGCCTGGATCGCGCCGCCGCTGCCCTACGTGGGCAACCGTGACGTGTTCGTCTTCGTGGACGCGGGGGACGCGGGCCTGAAGAAGGTCGCATTGACGGGCTACGCCACGGAGGTGGTGACCCGGTTCTTCGATGTGCCCGTGGAGGGACGCAAGCCGGAGGAGGTGCTCGCGGAGCTGGAGGCGCGCTACCACCCGCGCGCCATCGCGCTGGGCATGGGCGGCAAGCGCGGGGTGACGCGCAGCCTGACGCATGACAGCTACCAGTGGCTGGTGGAGGCGCTGGGGCCCCAGGCCGAAGCGCGGTTCGTGAGCGCGGCGCCGCTCATCGAGGAGTACCTGGACACGCGGCTGCCCGGAGAGTTCGCGCCGTACCGCGACCTCGTGGTGTTGACGGAGTCGCTGGTGAAGCGCGCGCTCTCCAACGAGGTGGTGGTGCCGGGCAAGACGACGGTGGGCGAGGTGCGCCGCTGGCTGTACGACGCGCTGTGGGAGGCGCGCGTGGGCACGTGGTTCCAGCCCGACATGCGCGTGCAACGCCAGGGCATGAAGGACGGCTTCTCGCGCGGGTTCCTGGCGGTGGCGGATGAAGCGGTGATCATCCAGCGCGGCGACCTGCTGCACGTGGACTTCGGCGTCACGTCCCTGGGGATGAACACGGACTGGCAGAAGATGGCCTACGTGCTGCGGGACGGGGAGAAGGACGTGCCGGAGGGCTTGAAGCGCGCGCTGGCGAACACGCAGGCGCTGCAGGACGCGATGATGCTGCGCGCGTCGCGGCCCGGGCGCTCGTCCGCGGACGTCTACGACGCGACGATGGCGGAGATGAAGGAGAAGGGCATCGAGGCCAAGGTGTACAGCCACCCGCTGGGCGCGCAGGGCCATGGGCTGGGCGCTTCCATCGACTTCCGCGCGGCCTCGCGCAAGGACGCGCCCCGGCTGTTGCGCAAGGGCTCGTTCCTCGCCGTCGAACTCAACACCGTCACCGCCGTGCCAGAGTGGGACGGGCAGCGGGTGGCGGTGATGCAGGAAGATCCGGCGTACCTGACGGACGAAGGCTGGAAGTTCTTCGTGCCCCGGCAGGACGCCTTCTATCTGATCCACTGAAGACACGAAGGGAGCGGACATGATGCGCGTGACAACCAGGTGGAGGGGCCGTGCGCGACTCGCGCTGGTGCTCCTCGGCGGCATGGCGGGGGGCTCGGGTTGCACCTCCCCTGTGGGAGACGAAGGCACACGCGAGGCGCCTCCCGCGGCACAGGAGCGCCCCCTGGTCGCGGAGGCCACGCTCCGGGCTCCGCGCGCGGTGGACAGCCTGTTGAGCCTGATGGATCAGACGGCCTCGGTGGTGGAGGGGGACGTCATCGACCTGCGCTCCGAGTCCTCGCCGCGCACCGGGCCCTGGACGGTGGTGACGCTGGGGAACGTGCGGGCGCACCTGGGCGAAGCGCCCCGGGAGCTGCGGCTCAAGCAGGCCGGAGGGCTGCTGCCGGATGGACGGCAGCTCGTCGTCAGCCACGTGCCCCGCTTCGTTCTGGGCGCGCGCTACGTGGTGTTCCTGCGCAACACCGGGTGGAGCCTGTCGCCGGTGCTCGACGAGCATGCCTTCCGCGTGGAGTCGGTGGGCGGCCGGGAGGTGCTCGTGGGGCCCGAGGGTGGACTCGTGGCCGGCCTGGGTTCAGCGGGCGTGCGGTGGACCGCGCCGGTGTTCGAGACGGTGGCGTTGCAGGGAGGCCGTCCGGCCCTTCGCGCGGGCGTGGAGGTCGCGGGGCTTCCGGAGGCGCTGGGCCGTGAGGCGTTCGTGGCGCTGCTCCAGAACCACCTGCGCGCGCGCGGGCTCACCGTGACGGGGGCGTTCCGCGAGGAGCCTGTCGCCACCGCGTCCTCGCTGTCCGTGCCGGTGACGCCCGCGTCGCTCCAGGCACCCTCGACGGGCATCGTTCCCTCCCAACCCGAGCGGGACGTCCCGCCCGGTCAGCCGTGATGAGGTTCGCCATGAAGACAACGAGAGCCATGGGCTTCGTCGCGGTGCTGGCGCTGGGCAGCCTGGAGGCGGGGGCCGCCGCGTGGGACACGTGCAACGGCTCGCCGGTGAAGTGGTACAGCGGGCCGGCGGTGTCGCGGAACCGGTGCAGCATCCCGGACTCCGGCAACGTCAACACGGCGTACTGGAACGGGCTGCGGCAGTGGGATGACCTGTCGCGCATCGTGAGCGCGTTCAACGTGAACCCGGTGACGGACTGCGCGTTGGACCACAGCGACGGGCAGAACGAGATCGGCCTGTGCGACCGGGCGGCCATCGATGGGAACAACGGCGTGACGTACTCCACGGTGGGCGTGTGCTTCATCGGGAGCAACGGCATCGACGAGGCGGACGTCTGCATCGCCAGCGACCTGGACTTCACGCCGCGCAACGGGAACGCGTTCGGCACGTCGGGCCGGAGTACGTTCGTGCACGAGTCGGGGCACTTCTTCGGCTTCAAGCACGAGGGCGGACACAGCATCCTGCGCACGTCGCCGCCGCACCTGGTGACGGGCGGCTATGAGGCGTCCACGCTGTGGCCCACGAACGCGCAGGGCATGCGCGATCTGTACGGCTACACGCAGACGAAGCCCAACCTGCTGCCGTCCGCGATGGGGGTGGTGGGGGACGTGGCGCAGACGTTGGATCCGGCGGGCTCGCGGGCCGTGTGTCGCGGCACGTCCACGAGCGTGAAGTTCTACGTGGGCAACCTGGGCAACGCCGCGGTCGCGTCCTACACGCTGCGCGTGCGGCTGAGCCCGACGGCGCCACCGGCTGGCTACAGCGAGTCCACGAATGTCGTGGCCTCCTTCGGCCACTCGCTCGCGGCCTTCTCGGAGGGCACGTATTCGCTGGGCTTCGTGGTGCCCGCGGGCCTGCCCTTCAACACGTACTACGTCTACCTGGACATGGATCCGGAGGGCGCGGTGGCCGAGCTGCGCGAGAACGACAACACCACCGTCAGCGCGATGCTCCTGCGGGTGGAGTGCTGATCATGCGGCAAAAGGCCCTGCTGGCGCTGCTGCTCGTCGGGGCCTGCGCGAAGCCGAGGGAGGAGCGGGCGCATCCGCCGAACGTGTCCGCGTCTCCTTCGAAGTCCGCTGCCTTGAATGCGCCCGAACGTCCGCAGCCACCCGGTGCGGTGGTGGTGCGGACGGACGTGGGCACCTTCGAGGCTCCGTCCGTGCGGCTCATGGTCACCTTCACTGAAGGGGAGGCGCCTCCCGCGTTGGAGGTCGCGTTGAGCGCGCAGGCGGAGGGCGGACGTCAGTGGGCCGTCCTTGCTTCCGTGGAGCCTGCATTCCCGAAGACGAAGCACGCCACGGCGCGGCTCACCCGGATGCCGCTCCAGGTGGGGCTGGCGTCGGCGGAGCTTCGCGGGCCGTCCGGTCCTCCGACGCTCGCGAGTGATGGGACGTTGGAGTTGAACGTCACCGGACGCGAGGTGCACGGCACGGTGCGAACGAAGGACGCGGACCTGTCCGCCACGTTCGAGGGGCCGCTGTCCGTCGAGTGCATGGTCCCCGCTGCCTGGCTGCAAGGGCCGGACACGCACGCATCACCCGGTGCGCCCGTGCCGGTGGCTCCGTCATCCGCACGGGGCTCTACGGTCGTACCCGACGAGGCCGGGACCACGGCACGGTGCCGTGCGCTGAAGGAACAGTTCCGCTGAGCACGCGTCACTCCGCGTCCGCCATCCCGCGCCCGTTCACGTCCGCCCAGCCAAGCCCGAAGCGCGCCAGGTACTTCCGCAGCCGGTCCGCGTCGTTGACGCTCTTCTTCTGGGCCCGCGACTGCGCGAACAGGGTCCGTCCCGCGTCCGACAGCGAGCGCGCGGAGCGGCACACGCCCACCACGTCCGCGAGCTGAACGCGGTCGAATCGATCCAGCTCCGCCGCGCGAGCCGCCCCCAACACCTCCGCCAGCACGTCGTCATGGCCTGATGCCGCCGCTCCCGCGGGGCGCCACTGGGCTCGCAGCCGCTCCAGCTCCTCGTCCACCACCTCGCGCGTCATCCGTCCCCCAGCCGCCAGCGTGGACATGCGCAGCACGGCCGCGTTGAGGTCGCGGAAGTTGCCGTTCCACCGGGCTTCAGGAGACGTGGCGAAGCGCAGGAAGTGCTCCTGCGCCTCCTTGCTCATCGTCACCCGGGTGCCCAGCGCCTGCGACGCTTGATCCAATTCGAACTGCAGGTTGGGCGCGATGTCCTCCGGGCGCTCGCGCAGCGCGGGCAGCCGGAAGGTCCACAGGTTGATGCGCGCGAGCAGGTCCTCGCGGAAGCGCCCCCGCTCCACGTCGAGCTGGAGGTCGCGGTTGGTGCCGGCGATGAGCTGGAAGTCGCTCTCCGCCTCCTTGTCCGCGCCCACCGGCAGGAACCGCTTGTCCTCCAGCGCGCGCAGCAACATGGCCTGCTCATCCGCGCCCAGCTCCCCAATCTCATCCAGGAACAGCACGCCCCCGTTCGCCTGCCGCATCAACCCGGGCCGGTCACCCACCGCTCCGGTGAAGGACCCCTTCACGTGGCCGAAGAGGGTGGACATGGCGCCGTCGCCACGCAGCGTCGCGCAGTTGAGGTCCACGAACGGGCCCACCACCTGGTTGCGCGACTTTTTCAGCGCGTAGATGCGCTTCGCGAGCTGTGACTTGCCCGCGCCCGTGGGCCCCGTCAGCAGCAGCGGCGCGCGGGACTGCACCGCCACCTGTTCGATGCGCTCGATGAGCCGGTTGAACGCGGCGTTGTGCGTGTCGATGCCGGACTTGAGGAAGGACAGGCCCTCGCGCTGCTGTTGTCGGAAGCGCGCCGCCAGCGTGTCGTAGTTCGACAGGTCCAGGTCGATGAGGGTGTGCGTCCCCGAAGCCGACCGCGAGCCGGCGTTCCCCGGTGACGTCTGCACCAGGCGCCCCGGAATCAGGCGGCTCTCCACCAGCAGGAACATGCAGATCTGCGCGATGTGCGTGCCCGTGGTGATGTGCACCAGGTAGTCCTCTTCCTCCGGATGGAAGGGGTGGGCGCGCACGTGGTCCAACAGCGCGCCGTACGTCTCCTCCAGGTTCCAGGGGTCGCGGATGTCCAGCGACGTCAGGCGCACCTGCGTCTCCGGGGACACCTGCGCGATGTCCTCCTGGATGACCTGGGCCAGCGACGTCACCCGGGGCGGATGCAGCAGCTCCAGCCGGTGCACCACCAGGTCCTCCTGCTGGCACAGCGCCACCGTGGGCCGCCACCGCGTCCAGCGCTGCGCCGTGGTGCCCGTGTCGAGCGTCGTTCCCAGCATCCCGATGACGACCGTCCGCCGCGCCTTGGTCTTTTGAGCCATCAGGATACGTATTTATCCCATGGGATAGGGAACTCCAGCCCCCTGCACGGGGCTCCCTCGGAAGCGGCGTTGGCACGGCGGGTGCTCTAGCTCCCCCACGTGACCGGGACACAGCGCCCGGTCGAACGACCGAGGAAGGGTGAAGGCCATGGACCGCGAGAAGACGAACTACGAAGTGCTGTCGGACGAAGCGGGTCGCCCCATCAAGGCGTGGACGGTGGGGGTGCCGTTCGAGGACGAGGCGAAGGAGCAGCTTCGCAACCTCCGCGGCCTGCCCTTCATCCACAAGTGGGTCGCGGTGATGCCGGACGTGCACCGCGGTTACGGCGCGACGGTCGGGAGCGTGGTGCCCACGGTGGGCGCGGTGGTGCCGGCGGCGGTGGGCGTGGACATCGGATGCGGGATGATCGCCGTGCGCACGACGCTGCGCGCGGAGCAGCTGCCGGACTCGCTGCGCGGGGTGCGCTCGGCCATCGAGGCGGCGGTGCCCCACGGCCGTACGGACAACGGTGGCCGTAACGACCGCGGCGCCTGGAAGCACTCGCCCGCGACGCATACGGCCGCGTGGGCGTCGCTCGTGAGCGGGTACGAGCAGATCGTCGCGAAGCATCCCCACATCGGCCGTGGGCCGCAGCTGGGCCACCTGGGAACGCTGGGGACGGGAAACCACTTCATCGAGCTGTGCGTCGATGAGGCGGATGGCGTGTGGCTGATGCTGCACTCCGGGTCGCGCGGGGTGGGTAACCGCATCGGAAGCCACTTCATCGAGCTGGCGAAGAAGGACATGAGCCGTTTCCACATCCACCTGCCGGACGCGGATCTGGCGTACCTGCCGGAGGGGACGGAGCACTTCGACGACTACGTGTTCGCGGTGAGCTGGGCGCAGGACTTCGCGGCGATGAACCGCGAGCTCATGCTGCGCTCCACGGTGGAGGCCCTGAAGGCGAGCGGTGAGCTGCCTCCGTTCGAGCTGGCGGAGTCGGCGGTGAACTGCCACCACAACTACATCTCGCGCGAGCACCACTTCGGGAAGAACTGCTTCGTGACCCGCAAGGGCGCGGTGCGAGCGCGCACGGGAGACATGGGAATCATCCCCGGCAGCATGGGGGCGCGTTCGTACATCGTCCGTGGGAAGGGGAACGCGGACGCCTTCCATTCGTGCAGCCACGGCGCGGGCCGCGTGATGTCGCGCGCCGCGGCGAAGAAGCGCTTCACGTTGGAGGACCACGCGCTGGCGACGGCGGGGGTGGAGTGCCGCAAGGACGCGGACGTCATCGACGAGACGCCGGCCGCGTACAAGCCCATCGATGCCGTGATGGCGGCGCAGGCGGACCTGGTGGAGGTCGTCCACACGCTCAAGCAGGTGGTGTGCGTGAAGGGATAGCCGAGGGAGTTGTCGTTCCCACCCGCCGTCCAGCCGAGGTGCACATGCCGGGATGAAGCCGCCGAGGCGCCCGTTCCCCCCAAGAGGTCCGCGAGGGCCGTTAAGGGTGGGGGAACGGGCGCCGCTATTTTTATCAGGGATGGGATGCTGCATCCGTCCGCGAGCGCCGAAGGAGCACGACACACATGATCCGCATCGATGGTTCACAGGGGGAGGGGGGCGGTCAGGTGCTGCGCACCGCGCTGGCGCTGTCGCTGGTGACGGGGACGCCCTTCGAGATGGTCAACGTGCGCGCGGGCCGCGCCAAGCCGGGCCTGCTGCGCCAGCACCTCACCGCGCTCAAGGCCGCGGAGACCGTGGGCGCCGCGGAGGTGACGGGCGCGGAGCTGGGCTCCAAGCAGCTCTCCTTCCACCCGCGCGCGCTGTCGGCGGGCAACTACCACTTCGCGGTGGGCACGGCGGGCAGCGCGACGCTGGTGCTCCAGACGGTGCTGCCCGCGCTGCTGCACGCGGAAGGTCCGTCCACGCTGATGTTGGAGGGTGGGACGCACAACCCGGCGGCGCCGCCGTTCGACTTCCTGGAGAAGACGTACCTGCCGCTGCTCAACCGCATGGGGCCGCGCGTGGAGGTGAAGCTGGAGCGGCCGGGCTTCTATCCGGCCGGCGGCGGGAAGTTCCGCGTGGACGTGCAGCCGGCGAAGTTGCAGCCCCTGCACCTGATGGAGCGGGGACGGGTGCTGCGGCGCGAGGCGGTGGCCCAGGTGGCGGCCATCCCCTTCGACGTGGCCCGCCGCGAGCTGGAGTCCGTGGCCGCCGTGTTGGGGCTGCGGCCGGATCAGCAGCGGGGCGAGGACCTCAAGCGCGCCTTCGGGCCGGGCAACGTGCTGCGCGTGGAGGTGGAGAGCGAGCACGTGACGGAGGTGTTCACCGGCTTCGGCGAGCGCGGCAAGCGCGCGGAGACAGTGGGCGAGGAGGTCGCCGCCAAGGTGAAGCGCTACCTGGACGCCGAGGTGCCGGTGGGCGAGCACCTGTGTGATCAGCTCCTGCTGCTCCTGGCCCTGGCGAAGGGCGGGAGCTTCCGCACGCTGGCGCTGGACGGCCATGCGCTCACGCAGCGCGAGACGATGGCGCACTTCCTGGACGTGAAGGTGGACGTCCGCGAGGTGGAGCGGGACGTGGCCGAGGTCACGGTCCGCGCCTGAGGCGGGGCAGGGCCTCGTCCGGCCGGATGCCCGACGGACGGACGAGGTGCCTTCCCAGCGGGGGACAACCCATGGCGTTACCTCGAATCCTTCCTACGTTACCGATGCGTAGGGGAGGATGCACGCGTGGCCGAAGTCCCCGAGGTCGAGATCATCGTCCGCGACTTGAAGCAGGCCGTGGTGGGCCGCCGCTTCGTGGATGCGCAGGTGCTGGTGCCGGCGGCGGTGCGCTTCGCTTCGCCCGAGGACTTCATCCAGAACCTGCGCGGGCGGCGGGTGCTCGCGGCGGACCGCCGGGCCAAGTTCATGCTCCTGACGCTGGATGACGGGCAGACGCTCGCGCTGCACTTCATGCTCTGGGGCGAGCTGGCCCTCCGGCCCGCGGGCAGCGAACGGCCTCCCTCCACGCTCGTCGTCCTCACGCTGGAAGGCAATGACGAGCTGCGGTTCTCCGACACGCTGGGGTATGCGCGCGTGGCGCTGGGCCCCACGTCGTGGCTCACGGCCCAGTTGAAGCTGGAGGAGCTGGGCCCGGAGGCGCTCGACGACACGTTCACGCCGGAGCTGCTGGCCGGGTTGCTTCGCCGTCGGCGCAGTCCGCTCAAGACGGTGCTCCTGAACCAGCGCGTGCTCGCGGGGTTGGGCAACCGCGACGCGGATGAGAGCCTGTGGGCCGCGGGCATCGACCCCCGGCGTCTGGCGTCCTCGCTGTCGCCTTCCGAGATCATCCGGCTGCACCGGGGCATCCGCGACGTGCTGGAGGAGGGCCTGCGACTTCGTGGAACGCAGCGCGATCTGTTCGGCGTGAAGGGCAAGGCGCTGCACCGGCGCAACATCTTCGGCAAGCCGGGCGCTCCGTGTCCGCGCTGCACCATGCCCGTGTCGCACCAGCGCGTCGGTGGCCGCGACACGCACTGGTGTTCACAGTGCCAGCCCTCGGATGGGCCCGCGCCGGACGCCCCCGCGCAGACCTCGCTGCTCTGAATGAGGGGCCCTCGCGAGTCTGGTATGAACGGGCCGTGTCCGACGTTCTCGCCGCCCCGCCCATGCCCCTCGACGATGCGCTCGTGCGCGCGAGCGAGGAACACCAGCTCCCCAGCTACTACCAGTCCAGCGTGCGTCCGCTCCTGCGCGACCCGGAAGGGCGCTGGCCTTCGTGCTGCGGCGGAGGCTGCGAGCCGTGCGCGCAGACGCTGATCCGCGTCGCCCTGCGCGCGCTCGAATTGATGGGCACGCCCCGCCAGAGCCCTCCGCCCGAATAGGCGAGGGACGCAGTCCCCGGCGTCAGAACAGCCGCGTGCCCAGACCCACGCGCGCGTTGAAGCCCAGGCGTGTGTGGCCCGCGCCAGCGCGCTCCTGGAACGTCTCCACGCCCAGCTGTCCCGCGGCGAGCAGCGACAGCCCACTGCCCAGGTAGACCTCCACGCCCAGACCGCCCAACGCCTGGAAGCGCCGCTGCTTCTCGCCCGTGAGCCCCAGGTCGATGGGCAGGTCCACCAGCCCCAGCAGCGCCACGGTGTCCCCCAGCCGGTAGCTCGCGACGAGCCCCGGCAGGATGCGCACCAGCACGCCGGAGAAGTTGTCGTCATCCATGTACGTGGCGCCCGAGTTGAGCACCAGGCCCAGCCCCAGCGACGGCGCGAGCTGCAACGCGCCCCGCCGCAGCACCTCCTTGCGGCCCAGCACCTCCAGCGACGCGCTCAACTTGAACCAGTCGAAGCGTCCGCGCGCCTCCATCTCGAAACCGCCAATGCCCTGCCGGAACCCCAGCCCCACCTCCGGCGCGCCCGTGTAGCCATAGAGCGCGGTGCCGCCCGCGGGCAGCATCACCGGCGCCACCACCGAGCCCAGCGGGTCTTCACCCGAGGACGAGAAGCCCGCCTCCTGGGCGGAGGACACGGCGGGCACGACGAGGAAGGTCAGCAGCAGGACGAGGCGCGTCATGGGCGCGCACCCTAGCGTGGGTTGCGCGATGGCCAAAACCGAACGATTCCAGGGACTTGGGGCCCGGTTGTACATTTCCGACTGTTCCCTGGAAGAATGAGGAATCCATGGTTGCCCATCTTCGCGCCGCGCCTCCCTCTGAGTCCTCCACGCCCGCGGGAGGTCGTGACGCACTCGACCTGTCGGGTGAGGCGGGAGGCTGCGTGCTGCTGGTGGGCCAGGCGGCGCGGCCGGCGGTGAGCGAAGCGCTGCTCGCGGAGGGCTTCGAGCCCGTGCGCGTGGAGGGCATGCGCGAGGCCCTGGCGCGGCTCGCCTCGTCGGAGGCGCTGCCCCGGCTGGTGATCATCGACGCGGAGCTTCCGGACGGCGACGGCTTCAGCCTCTGCGGGCTGCTCCGCGCGGACGCGAAGGCCGCGCACCTGCCGGTGTTGCTGGTGGCGCGTCACCAGGAGGAGTTCCACCGCGACCTCGCCGCGGGCGTGGGCGCGGACGAATACCTGGTGGAGCCGGTGGACGCCCGGGACGTGGCGGTGCTCGCGCGGCTCAAGGCGGGGCGGCGCGGCGAGGAGGACGTCTACGACGCGCACACCGGCCCACTGCCGCTGGTGCACCTGGTGCGCGCGCTCCTGTCCGGCGTGCGTTCGGGGCGCGTCATCCTCCTCGAGGACACGGGCTCCTTCACCTTCCGCCACGGCCTCGTGGTGGACGCGACCTTCCACGGCGAGCGCGGCAGCCTCGCGTTTCGGCGCCTGCTGTGTTTCGGCGCGGGCGGCTACACGGTGACGTTCGGCCCGGAGCTGCACCGGGGCACCTTCTCCATGGACCGCGCGTACCTGTGCGAGCAGGTGGTGCCGGGCCTGGAGCGCTTCGAGGCGCTGCGTGTCCGGGGCCTGCCCCTGGCGGCGCGGCTCACGGTGGACTTCAACCGGCTGGCGCGCGAGCTGCCCACGCTGCCCGAGGACGTGGAGCAGGTGGTTCGCCTCTTCGACGGGCGGCGCACCGTGCGCGCGATGCTGCTGGAGTGCCGCTTCCCGGAGGCGCTGTCGTACGAGGCGGCGACCCGGCTGTTCATGCTGGGCGTGCTGGTGCCCGCCATCCTGGTGGAGGAGCGCGAGCGCGCCCGGGAGTCCGCGGGCCCACCGCGCCTGTTCGAACCGGCCCCGACGCCCGACTCCGACGACGCGTCGTGAGGGTTTGACTCGGGCGCCCTGAACGGGGCACAAGGCCGGGGACGTGGGCACCCGGCCCCGTCCTCCCCGAGCCGAAGCCGCCGCCATGTCCGGTCACAACCGATGGTCGAAGATCAAGCGCCAGAAGGCCGCCATGGGCGCGACCAAGGGCAAGCTCTACTCCAAGCTCATCAAGGAGCTGACCGTCGCCGCGCGACTGGGCGGCGGTGACCCCGCGGGCAACGCCCGGCTGCGCGTGGCCATGGGCCTGGCGCGTGAGGCGAACATCCCCCGCGACTCCATCGACCGCGCCATCAAGAAGGGCACGGGCGAACTGGCGGGCGAGTCCTACGAAGAGGTGACGTACGAGGGCTACGGCCCCGGCGGCGTCGCGCTCATCATCGAGTGCCTCACCGACAACCGGAACCGCTCCGCCAGCGACGTGCGCAACCTCCTGGGCAACTACGGCGGGAACATGGGGGCCGAGGGCGCGGTGGGCTGGATGTTCCACAAGAAGGGCGTCATCGTGGTGAAGCCCGGTCCCAGCGAGGACCAGGTGATGGAGCAGGCCCTGGAGGCGGGCGCGGAGGACGTCGTCGACCAGGGACCGGACGGCTTCGAGGTGCGCACCGTGCCGGCGGACCTGCACGCGGTGGGCTCGAAGCTGGAGGCCGCGGGGCTCCCCGTCGGCGAGCAGAAGTGGACCTTCGTGCCGCAGAACACCGTGAAGGTGGAAGGCGACAACGCGAAGCGCCTGTTGAAGCTGATGGACGCGCTCGATGAAAACGACGACGTGCAACACGTGCACGCCAACTTCGAGATCGACGAATCCCTGATGGAGTCGCTGTCCACGTGAGCCCCTTCCAGGGCGCGTGGGAAAGGAACGGGCCGGTGCGCGTGCTCGGCGTGGACCCTGGCAGCCGCTTCATGGGCTTCGGGGTGGTGGAGGAGAAGAAGGGCAAGCTCGTGCACCTGGGCCACGGCGTCATCAAGGTGCCGGAGTCCGCGCCCCTGGCCGAGCGCTTGAAAGATCTGCACGCCGCGCTGTGCGCGGCGCTCGCGCGCTACGCGCCGGAGGCGGTGGCGGTGGAAGGCCTCTTCACGTTCCGCAACGCGCGCAGCGCCCTGGTGCTGGGGCACGCGCGCGGTGTCGCCCTGCTCGCGGCGGCGCAGGCCGGGCTGCCCGTGCACGAGTACGCCCCCGCGAGCGTGAAGAAGTCGGTGGGCGCGAGCGGCGCGGGCGGCAAGGACGCGGTGGCGCGCATGGTGCGCACGCTGCTCGGCGTGGACGAAGCGACGTTGGAGCGCGCGGATGCCAGCGACGCGCTCGCCGTCGCGCTGTGCCACCTCAACCATTCCCGCGTGGGCATGCCCCGCGCGAGCGCCCCCGCGAACGGCAAGCGCAAGGGGGCCGCGTCGGTGCTCGCGGACCGGCTGTCGTCCGCGTACAAGCGCCCGGAGGCCCGATGATCGCCCGCTTGCGTGGCACGCTGTTGGAGAAGGGGGCGGAGGACGCCGTCATCGACGTGCACGGCGTGGGCTACCGCGTGAACCTCTCCACGATTGGCCTGGGGAAGCTGCCCGCGGACGGCCAGCCGGTGGACGTGCGCATCCGCACCGTGGTGCGCGAGGACGCCTTCGAGCTGTTCGGCTTCCTCTCCGTCCAGGAGGAGGAGCTGTTCCTGCTCCTCAACAGCGTGTCCCGCATCGGCCCGCGCATGGCCCTGGGCGTGCTGTCCGGCATGGAGGTGCCGGAGCTCATCGCGGCGCTCGCGCGCGGCGAGGTGGCCCGGCTCGCGAAGATTCACGGCGTGGGCAAGAAGACCGCCGAGCGGCTCGTCCTGGAGCTCAAGGACAAGGTGAAGAACATCCACACCGAAGCCGTCGCGCGCGGCACCGCTCCCGTGGCGCCCACCCCGTCCGGCAACAGGTCCGACCTCATCTCCGCCCTGCTCAACCTGGGCTACAAGCAGCCCCAGGCGGAGAAGGCCGCGGACGTGGCCAGCGAGCGGCTGGGTCCGGATGCCACCTTCCAGGCGCTCTTCCGCGAAGGCCTGAAGGTCCTGCGCTCCGGCCCCTGAGACTGAACACGGCCTCCTCCCGGAGGGCGAGACGCAGTGCTTCCGGGGACACGAAGTCCTTGGAAAATCCGCGCAACACTTTTTCCCGGATGAAGTGGGCGAAGTCCTCCGACGAACGGGCCTGGGGTTCGTTCGTCGTCAAAAGAGGACCCACAGTGCCACCCGCACAACAACCCTGGGTGATTGCAGGCAGCCGTGCGCTGGCTGATTCCGCTGGAAGCGCCAATTTCTAGACCGGGTGGGTGGTCCCGGTCGGACCGCGCCGTCCCAAGGAGGCATGTGTCATGGCGGCATGGCGTGGCGTCCCAGGGATCGTGCTGCTGCTGCTCGCGGGTGGAGTGGGGTGCGGCCCCGAGGAGGAGCGCGGCGAGGAGCGCGGCGAGGTGGCCGCCCAGGCGCAAGAGGCGCCCATGCCGTGTGGGCGGTGGGCCTCGCCCGTGGGCGACCTGCGCAAGGGCACGGAGGGCTCGAAGCCGGAGGCGCTGGTGCCCGTGAAGGGGCAGGTCTTCTACGCCGCGGATGACGGCATCTCCGGCCGCGAGCTGTGGGTGACGGACGGGGACACCGCGAAGGCGAGGCGGGTGAAGGACGTGCGGACCGGGCCGTCGGGCAGCACGCCGCGCTTCCTCACGGCGGTGGGCCGGCAGCTCTTCTTCGTCGCGGACGATGGGCACCATGGCCCGGAGCTGTGGCGCACGGAGGGAAGCGCGAAGGACACGGTGCTGGTGGCGGACCTCCGGCCGGGGAGCGTGGGCAGCGCGCCGGACGGGCTCACGGCGGTGGGCGGACGGCTGTACTTCACCGCGGATGACGGCGTGCATGGCCGCGAGCTGTGGGTGTCGGACGGCACCGCGAAGGGCACGAGGCTGGTGCAGGAGTTCGTGCCCGGGCCGGGCTCGCTGTTCCTGGACGAGCTGACGGCGTGGAACGGGCGGCTCGCGCTCGTCGCGTACGACGATGACTCGGTGACGCTGTGGGCGGTGGACGGGCCGTCCGGACGCGCGCAGGTGTTCTTCCGGGGCCCCGCGTGGACGGTGCTCCTCGCCTTGACGCCCGTGGGCGTGGACCGCCTCTTCTTCCTCGCGGACGTGGGCGTGGGCGAGGCGGACCTCTGGGTGTCCCGGGGCCAGCCCTCCTCCACCGTCCGGCTGCGCCACTTCGCGGGGGACTACCCGTCGGAGCTCACGCCCCTGGGCGACGCCGTGTTCTTCATGGCCGGCGCGGAGGGCTTCTTCGGCGAGCCCGGAGACCGTTGGTTCGGCGGCGAGCTGTGGCGCAGCGACGGCACGACGCCCGGCACCCGGCGCGTGAAGGACGTGCGGCTGGGGGCGGAGGGTTCGCTCCCGTCGGGGCTGACGGTGATGGACGGCCAGCTGTACTTCGCCGCGGATGACGGCGTGCATGGCCGCGAGCTGTGGCGCACGGATGGTTCGTCCCAGGGCACGCAACTCGTGCAGGACCTGGAGCCCGGCCCTGGGAGCAGCGCGCCCACCGCGCTCAAGGCGATGGACGGGTGGCTCTTCCTCTCCGCGATGACGGGCACACGGGGGCGCGAGGCCTGGTACTCGGACGGCTCGAGCGACCGCGTGCAGCAGCTCCACGACCTCGCGCCCGGAGGGCAGAGCTCCAACCCCCGGGGGTTCGTGCACGCCGGTGCGCACGTCTTCTTCGTCGCCACCGAACCGACGCGGGGCGAGGAGCCCTGGGCGCTGCCCTTCCTCCCCGTGGTGGACTGCTCCGTCGCGGTGAAGTGAGCCCCGCGCGTCACCTCACGCCGCGAGTCGCACCGCGGGCGTGGGGTGCAGCGCGCCCGTGTTCGGCGCGGGCAGCACCACGGTGGGGCCCAGGCCGGGGGCCAGCAGGTGCGGCGTGAGCAGCGACGAGGGGTGGAAGTTCACGAACGACGCGTCATGGGCGGAGGGGCCTGCGAACAGCTTCTCCACCACCATGGACGTGTACTGGTCCAACGAGTCCTCGCGCGTGTTGCCGTTGAGCACCACCTCCCAGCCCATCTGCTCCGCGAAGCGGCGCACGCCCGGGATGCGCGACAGGAGCGGCGTGTAGCTCTCCGTGCTCACGCCGTTCTCGCTGACGACGAAGACCTCGTTCGCGGTGGCCACCGCCAGGGACGTGTTGCCCTGCGTGTGCCCCGGCGTGCTGAGCAGCGCCGCGCCCTGGCCCAGCCACGTGTCGCCGTCCAGCAGCACCACGCGGTCCTCCGGAATCTCCGAACCGCCGGGCACGAACCACACGCTCTGCATGGGGTGCAGGTGCTTCACCATGGCCCACTCGGCCCGCTGCACCAGCAGCTTCGCGCGCGGGAAGACGGCCGGGGCGCCCGCGCCGCCCAGCCAGCCGCGCAGGTCCTGGATGTGCAGGTGGTCGAAGGCCAGGTAGTCCACGTCCGACGGCGTCAGCCCCAGCGACTCCAGGTGGCTCTGGACGGTGCCGTGGCGGGTGGACATCACCTTGTCGGAGAGGAACGCGCCGTAGCGCTCGCGCAGCGCGCGGTAGAAGGGCGCCGCGTAGCCCCGCTCGAAGTCGGTGGGGTTGAACAGCAGCGTGCGCCGCTGGCCCGTGCCGGCTTCCGCGAACTGCACCACCTGCATGCGGTTGGTCATCATCACGTAGGGCGCCGGGGACAGCGCCGCCCCGCTGAAGGCGAACAGGGTGGGGTAGGGGAACGTGATGAGGTCGCAGGTGGACACCGCCGCCACCGGGCCCTCGTTCACGAACGCCTCGCGGGCCTCCAATGCGGCGCGGCGAAGCTTCTGCAGCCGTGCTCCGGGGGTGCGTTCGGCGTGCGCCTCCGGGAGGAAGGGCAGGGGACGGAACGGGGCAGGGGTGTGGCTCATGGAGGCGACTCCCTTGGGGCTGGGGGACGGACCCCCTGGCTGGCCGGTCGGCATGCCGCTGCGACTCTAGCGCCGCCAGAAGGGCAGCGACACGCGCCCCCTTCGCTGTATAGGGTCCCAATGGTGATGGCGAGGAAGTCCGACGACACCCTCTCGGGAGATGTTCAGCCGGAAGACATCCGGCTGGAGGCCTCCCTGCGCCCTCGCTCGTTCGACGAGTACGTGGGCCAGGGGGCGGTCGTTGAAAAGCTGAAGGTGTACGTGGCCGCGTCCAAGAGCCGCGGTGACGCGCTGGACCACTGCCTCTTCTCCGGCCCCCCGGGCCTGGGCAAGACGTCGCTCGCGCACCTCATCGCGAACGAGCTGGGGGTGGGCATCCACGTCACCAGCGGCCCCGCGCTGGAGCGCAAGGGCGACCTGGCGGGTCTGCTCACCAACCTCAACGAGCGGGACATCCTCTTCATCGACGAGATCCACCGCCTCAACGCCGCCGTGGAGGAGTACCTCTACCCGGCGATGGAGGACTTCCGGCTGGACATCACCATCGACACCGGGCCCGCCGCCCGCGCGATGAAGATCGACCTGCCGCCCTTCACGCTGGTGGGCGCCACCACGCGCACGGGCCTCTTGACGTCGCCGCTGCGCGACCGCTTCCAGATTCAAGAGCGCCTGGAGTACTACGAGCCGAAGTTCCTGGAGCAGATCCTCGACCGCTCGGCGCGCATCCTCGGCGTGCCGCTGGACCGCGCCGCCAGCCGGGAGATCTCCACCCGTTCACGAGGCACGCCCCGCATCGCCAACCGCCTCCTGCGCCGGCTGCGCGACTTCGCGCAGGTGGAGGGCGACGGCCGCATCACCTACGAGCTGGCGCACGGCTCGCTGAGCCGCCTGGGCGTGGACGCGAGCGGCCTGGACGCGATGGACCGCAAGATTCTCCTCACCATCGTGGAGAAGTTCGGCGGCGGCCCGGTGGGCGTGGAGACCATCGCCGCGAGCGTGGGCGAACAGCGCGACACCATCGAGGACGTCTACGAGCCCTTCCTCATGCAGGAGGGCTTCCTCATGCGCACCCCGCGCGGCCGCACCGCCACGCTGCGCACCTACCAGTACTTCAAGAAGACGCCGCCCCCCAGCTCTCCGCAGGGGACGCTCTTCTAGCCTTCCTCCCGCCTGACGCCCCGCGAGCCCGCCGCCATGAGCCCAGCCACCGTGCCCACGGTCCTCCCCGGTCCCCGCGACTTCTACGGCGACCTGATGCGCGCCTCGCAGGCCACGCGCGCGGGCTTCCTCGCCGAACGCGAGCGCTGGCTGCGCGGCGTCCCGGTGGAGGGCCGCGAGGAGCTGCTCTTCGAGTTCGAGATGTGGCTGCGCGCCGTGGAGCGCTACCTGAACCTCCACAACGCCGTGGTGGATGCGCGCGCCCGGCCGCTCGTCACGCGCGACTTCCACGAGGAGCTGGCGGACGTGCGCGACGCGATGGAGCGCGCGGTGCGCGTCGCGCGCCACCTGCAGGACCCGGACAGCGACCCGAAGATGGTCTTCCGCAAGTACGTGGAGACCCAGCTCGCGGACGACCGCGTGCGCCGGCTCCTGATTGAAGAAGAGCTGGACCAGGAGACGCCCCCGGAGAGCCTCTTCGTCGTGCGCGAGGCGTTCGACGCGCTCAAGAACCTGCTCGACAACCTGCTCCAGCTGCCGCTCATCGGCCTCTCGCTGTTCCAGGACGTGGGCAAGCTGACGCTGCGGGAGATCGTCCTCAACCGCTACTTCCGCCCCTTCCGCCCGCTGGAGTTCCGCGTCGAGTACGACCGGCTGCGCTCTGTGCGCCTGCTGGACGTGCTGGGCACGCTGCCCCCCGACACGCGGCCCCTCTTCACCACCGCCTTCCTGGGCCTGTTCCGCGTGCTGCACTACCTGTCGCACGTGGATCCGGAGACGCAGCCGCCCGTGCCGCGCCGCGTGCGCGTGCTGTTGTCGCTGGTGCGCGGGGAGGCCGCCGCCGTCGCCAGCTACCTGCACACGGAGCTGTCCCCGAAGGCCGGCTCCAAGCCGCTGCAGGCCGCCACGCTCCGGGCCGCGCGCGACCTGGCCCGGGAGACGGACCGCATTGCCCGCGAGGTGATGGTGGACCTGGACCGCGACCCCGCCGCCGCCCTGCGTGCCGCGGAGTCCTTCACCGCGCTGTTCCGCGGACAGATTGTCGCGCTCGTGGACGCGCTCGCGCCCAACGGCTCCCTGGGCGAAGAGGCCTTCGCCCACCTCACCAGCGCCCAGGACGCCGCGCTGCGCCTGCGCAAGGACCTGTGGGTGTACGCCCAGCTGTGCCGCGCCGCGGAGGGCCACCTGCGCTCCGAGGACGTCCCCGCCGCCGAGCGTGTGCTGGACGCGCTGCGCTCCTTCCTCGGCTACTTCCACGACGGCGGCTACCAGCTCTTGCGCTACGCGGACTACGACGCCTTCGACCGCTTCTCGTCCCTGCTCGTGGAGCTGCCCTGGCCGCCCGAAGGGCCCGGCATCCGCAGCCGCCTCGCGGAGGACCTCCGCCGGTTCTCCCAGACGCTGGAGACCACCTTCCACGCCGTCAGCCGCCGCTCCCTCCTCCAGGGGCGCGGCTTCGACCGTCCGGACGCCGAATCCCTGAGGGACCGCTTCCTGCCGCCCGCGATGCGTTGATCCCCCGTCCAGTCCTTTTGTCCGTCAAGCCCCGGACTCCCCGTGAGGCCCGTGCGTGCGTTTGCTTCCGGGCACTCCCCTGCGATAGAGACGCGCCCTTGTTGCTTGGGTGACACACACTCCGGGTTGGCGCGTGGTGCGCCGGGCAAAACCGGGGTGCGAAGGGTGGATTCCGGACATGGCTGTCACGGTGGGAGGCTCGGTGTGGTGTTTCCCAAGAGCTGTCTC
>NZ_RAWA01000152.1 GCF_003611675.1 Corallococcus sp. CA053C | reverse complement strand
CGCCCGCCCCATGCGAACCACCAGCTCCCGGGAGGAGATCCCCTTGTACATGGAGCCCGCCACGTAGGAGAGCCGCACGCCATGGGCCTCGCGGAAGGCCTGGCTGCCCAGCCTGTCGGCCCGCACGGTGCGTGCCACGTGCTCGGTGGCGGGCGGGGGTGCGCGGCCCCGCGGGGGCGCGCGCACCTCGGGCGGTGGCGCCGCGACGGGCACGGCCACGGGCGTCGCCTGACGGATCTGCCGGACGAGCCCCGTCAGGACCTGGCCGTGCCCCACCTCCACGAACGCCTGCTCGCCCAGCCCCAGCAGGTAGCGCACGCTCTGCGTCCAGCACACCGGCGAGTCGATCTGCCGCGCCAGCAGCTCCGGCAGCCGCCCCTCGTCGTAGGGGCGGGCCTCGACGTTGGAGATCACCGGGAAGCGCAGGGGTGCGAAGGTGAACGCCCGCAGGAAGGCCGCGAAGGACTCACGCGCCGGGCGCATGTAGCGCGAGTGGAACGCGGCGCTCACCTTGAGCAGGACGACCTGGGCCCCCGCGGCGCGCAGCTCGGGCACCACCCGCTCCAGGTCCTCTTTCGGTCCGGACAGCACCTGCTGGCTGGGCGTGTTGTCATTGGCCAGGTCCAGGGTGTGCACCCCCAGCCGCTCCAGCAGCTCGCGGAGGCGCTCCGCGGACAGGCCGACCACCGCGGCCATGCCTCCACCGCTCGCCTGCCCCATCAACTCACCGCGCTTGCGGACCAGGAGCACGCCTGTCGCGAAATCGAACGCACCCGCGGCGAACAGCGCGTTGTATTCGCCCAGGCTGTGACCCATGGCGTGCTCCGGGTCGCGCCCGTGGCGCTCCCGCTGCTCCAACCAGGCGAGGGCGTTCAGGACGAACAGCGCGGGCTGGGTGTACCGGGTCTGCTCCAGACGCGCGTCCTGATACACTTCCGCCAGACGGTATCCCAGCAGTGCGTCCGCCTGGGCCAACAACCCCGGGTGCCGCGCAAGCAGCTCCTCCCCCATCCCCCGCTTCTGCGAACCCTGACCAGGAAACACGAACGTCGTCATGCGTTGCACCCGCCTCCGTTTCCGAAACACGGAGGTTAGTCCGCCGGCCCCCGCGGTGAAACACCGCTCACGCCAGCACGCTTCGAGTCCAGCACCCCGAGCCCCGAGCCTGGGTTATCATGTTCACGTCTCCCCGAGAGGAAATCACCCCATGAGCCAAGAACAGAAGTTGCATGTCAACATCCTGAGCCCCGAGTTCCACGTCAATCCATACCCACTCTACAAGCAGCTGCGTGAGCAGGAGCCCGTGTATTGGAGTGAGGAGACGCGACACTGGTTGCTCACGCGTTACGAGGACGTGCAGGTGGCCCTGCGCGACACGACCCGCTTCTCCAGTCAGAGCAGCGAGACCTTCGTCGTGCGCGATGACTTCATGCAACACCTGCGGCCCATCATCACCCACTTCTCGATGTGGGCTGTGATGAAAGACAACCCCGAGCACAAGCGGCTGCGGGGGCTCATCAACCAGGCCTTCCGCCCCGACAACGTCAAGGACATCCACCTGCGGGCGCAGCAGACCGCGGACTGGTTGATCGACCAGGTGTACGACCGGGGGGAGATGGACTTCGTCAATGACTATGCCTACGCGCTGCCCGCCCTGCTCTTCGCGGTGGAGATCCTGGGCATGGACCGCGGGGACCTGCCGACGTTCAAGACCTGGAGCGTGGACCTCGCGCGGGCCACGGGCCGCATCGACAACCTGGAAATCATGCTGAAGGGCCAGGACGCGCTCCTGGCGATGACCGACTACCTCACCCGCGCCATCAACGAGCGCATCGAGCGCCCGCGCGAGGACTTCATCTCCTACCTGGTCAAGGCGTGGCGCGAGGAGAGCAAGCTCACGCTGGAGGAGGTGGTGGCCCAGATGGTCCTGCTGCTCGCGGGGGGCCACACCACCACGCAGAACGTCATCAGCACCGGCCTGCTCGCGATGTTCAAGCACCCTGCGCAGATGGAGCGGATGCGGAAGAACCCGCAGATCAACCGGGCCGCTGGCGAGGAGCTCTACCGCTTCACCTCTCCCGCCCAGGCCCCCACGCGCATCGCCGCGTGTGACTTCGAGCTGGGCGGCAAGCAGATCCAGAAGGGCCAGGGCATCATGCCCATGGTGGCCGCGGCCAACCGCGACCCCGCCTTCTTCGAGCGGCCGGACGAGCTGGACCTCACCCGCGAAAAGAACCCCCACCTGGGGTTTGGTACGGGCATCCACGTCTGCCCGGGCGCCTTCCTGGCGCGCGCGGAAATCCCCGTCGCCTTCGAGACGCTCCTGCGGCGAATGCCCGACATCCGGCCCAAGAGCGACCTCGAGGACTGGAACATGAACCTCAGCTTCCGGGGCCTGTCCACCTTCCCCGTCTGCTGGAGCTGAGGTCCGCCGTCCTCCGCCCCTCGCGTCAGCCCGCCGCGTCGAGTTCCAACGCGACGAGCTTTCGCCGGGGGCGGACCTCGCCGGGGGCGTCCAGCCAGTAGCGCTGGCGCGAGAAGACCACGGGAGGCCGTGGCTCACGCCGGGACCGCTGCGCGTCGGGGGCCTCGCTCACGAGCACGTGCGCATTGGTTCCCCCGAAGCCAAACGCGCTGATCCCCGCCCGGCGCACGCCCTTGAGCGGTTCCCACGGTCGCAGCGTGGTGTTGGGCAGGAGCGGCGACGACTCGAAGTGGAAGCGCGGGTTGGGCGTCGTGCAGTGCAGCGTGGGTGGGAGCTGCCGGTGCATCAGGGAGAGCACCACCTTGATGAAGCCCGCGACGCCCGCCGCGCTGAGCAGATGCCCGAAGTTGCTCTTGACGCTGCCCACCGCGCAGGAGCCCGGGCGTGCGCCTGCCGGGGCGAGCACCTCGGTGAGGGCCTTGAGCTCGATGGGATCCCCCAGCATGGTCCCGGTGCCGTGCGCCTCCACGTAGCCGAGGGTGCGGGGATCGACGCGGCCCTGGCGCAGGGCCTCCTCGATGACGGCGCGCTGCCCCGCGGGATTGGGCGTGGTGACGCCCATGGTATGGCCATCATTGTTGACGGCCGTCGCGTCGATGACGCCGTAGATGCGGTCTGCGTCGGCCAGGGCCTTGCTCAAGGGTTTGAGCAGGACCACGCCCGCGCCCTCACCGGGCACGAACCCGTCCGCCTTCTCGTCGAAGGTCTTGCACCGACCCTCGCGCGACAGGGCGCGGCTCTCGCTGAGCGTCAGGTAGACGGCCTGATCGAGCAGGATGTCCACGCCCCCCGCCAGCGCCAGCTCCGACTCCCCGGAGCGCAGGCTCTGGCAGGCCAGGTGGATGCTCACCAGCGAGGATGAACACGCGGTGTCCACCACCAGCGCCGGCCCCTTCAGGTCGAGGAAGTGCGACACGTGCGCGGCGATGAAGTTCTGGCCTGAGCCGATGACGCCATTGCGTGTCGGCGCGGGCATGCGCGCGGAGTAGCCGCTCATCCGCGAGCCGACGAACACGCCCACGCGCTTGCCCGCCACGTCGAGCGGGGCATGGCCCGCGTGCTGGAGGCATTGGACGCTGACCTCCAGGAACTGGCGCATCAAGGGATCGATGCAGGGGGCATCCGTCCGCGCAATGTGGAAATAGTCCGGATCAAAGAGCTCGATTCCCTCGATGAAGCCGCCCCACTTCCCGATGCTCCGTCCGGGCTGGTGGGTGCTGGAGTAGAAGTCTGGGATGGGCCAGCGCGAGGCGGGCACCTCGGTGATGAGATCACAGCCGTCCCGCAGCGTGCGCCAGTACGCCTCCAGATCAGGCGACCCCGGGAAGTGGCAGGCCATGCCAATCACGGCGATCGGTTCCACGCCACCGGGCTCCGGCGCTCGCTCCGGCGCTCGAGGAGGAACCCGGTCCTCGCGGCGGGCGGCGGCGGGATGCGCCCGCGCATGGGCCGCCAACACGGCTTCAGGGTAGGCCTCCACCAGCTGGCCACCGAGCGCCGTCACGGTCCGGTACAGCAGGGGCAGCGACGGGTCGAGGCTCACGCCCAGCCACGCGTCCAGCTTCGTCACCACTTCAATGACGAGAATGGAGTCCACGCCCAGGGTCTCGAAGTCCGCGTCGGCATCCACCTGACCCGGCGCGAGATTGAGCTCCCGTGCGAACAGCTGCTGGAGCCACTGCCGGGCGAAGGCGCGGAGCTCCACGTCCGCGGAGACCGGCGGAGCGGACACGGGCGCGGGCGCCGCGGAGGGCGACGATGGCGCAGGGGGCACGACGGGAGGACTCGCCCGCGGCGCGGGGCGCTCGGTGCGCAGGGGGTGGACCCGGTCCGGCGGCCGCAGCAGGGCTCCGGGCACGAAGACGCTCGGCTCGACGACAGCCGGCAGCAGCACGGCGTGCCTGGAAGCGAGCGTCGCATCGAGCAGCGCCAGTCCGTCGGCGGTGGAGTGGGCGGTGAAGCCCAGTGCGCGATAGGCGGCGCTGCCGACCTCGCCCATGCCCACGTCCTTCCAATTCGGCCACACGATGGACTGATAGGGCGCATGGCCCTGGGCGCGCCGGTGCTCCGCCAGGAGGTTCATGAACTCGTTGGCGGCCGAGTAGTCCACGATGCCGGCGGCCAACGCAGGAACCAGGGCCGAGACCGAGGAGAACAAGACGAAGAACTCGAGCGGATCCCGGGCGAGCGCGCGCTCGAGCACGCGCAGCCCCTCCACCTTCGGCTCGAGCACCCGGCGCAGTTGGCCCAGGGGCTTGCTGCTGAAAGAGGGGGGATCGAAGCAGACGGCTCCCGCGGAGTGGATGCAGCCCGCGATGGGCCCGAGCCAGGCGCGCACCTCGCCCAGGAGCGCATCCAACGCCGCAGCGTCCGTCAGCGCTCCGGCATGGACACGCAGGTGAACCCCCTGCGCGGCCAGGGCTCGCAGGGGAGCAATCCGTTCCCGTAGGAGCGGGGCGGTCGCCGGGTCGGCGAGGAGCGCGTCCCAGTGGTGCTGGGGGGGCAACGGCTGCACCCCCATGAGGACGAGCCGCCGGGCCCCACGGGCCACCAGGTGCCGCGCCACCTCCAGGCCAATGCCACGCACCCCTCCGGTGATGACATACACCTTGTCGGCGGACAGGCGTGGCGCGGGACCGGGCGTGGTCAGCAGCGGGTGCAGCTCGGGGACGTACCTGCGGCCCCTCCGGAGGAGGACTTCGCCGCCGGGCTCACGCGACAGGAGCTCCTGGCGGAGCAACGACTCCAGCGCGCTGGCATCCCCGGGAACCTGCTCCAGGTCCACGGTGCGCGCCTGCAGGCGCGGGTATTCCACGCCGAGTTTGCTCACCAGGGCGGCCATCACCCCGCCGCCCAGGTCGAGCGCGCCGCTGGCCATGAAGGTGCGCAGGCCACGGGTGAAGTGCAGCAGCGGGAAGGACTCGCTCCGGCCGCGCTTCAGGAGCGTCTGCAACAGCCCGATCCGCCCGAGCGAATCGATCCGTGAGAGGCCATCCTCGTCCTCCTGTGGCGGGGTGCTTCGGAGGTCGGAGAGATCGATGATGCCCGCGAGCCTCCCGCCCCGGGCGTTGATCTCCTCCCCCATGCGGACACCGGCCTCATGACGGTCGAAGTCCAGGAGTGCATGGGCTCCAGGGCTCGCGATCCCCCAGTTCGCGATGAGGAACGGGTGCGTGTTCGGAAACGATGCGAGCACGCCCCGGGCCAGGTCGAGGGTGTCCCCGTTGGCCAGCACCACCAGGGTGCCCTTCAGGTCCAGTCCCTCCGACACGGACGGCTCCTCCACGGCGCGCCACCCCTTCGCGAGCAGGAGCGTGTTCTCGGGGAGGAGCATCGGGACGGGAGGCGCCTGCTCGTTGCCTCCCGGCGTGCTGGAAGCCGGCACGAGCGGGAGGACGGGGACTGGCGTCACGGTCCGCGACGGCACGGGCGCGAGCGCGAGGCGCGGGGACTCGGGGGGAACGTCCCGGGGGATTGGCGCCTGGATCCAGCAACGCTCCCGGGCGAACGGATAGGTGGGCAGCGCGACGCAGCGGTAGACCCCTTCCGGAAACAAGGCGGACCGCTCCAGGTCCACGCCGAGCACATGCAGTTCGGCTACGGCCTTGAGCGTGTCGCGCCAGGCAGTGCTCGGACTCCGCGGATCCAGTTCCTGGAGCAGACGCCCGCTCAGCTCACGCAACAAGCGCCTGGAGGACTCCGAGAGCGGGGCCGTGCTGGAGCCCGCGACCCGCCGTTCCCCGGGGGTGTCCCGGAACTGCGTCAGGAGCGAGCGCAGCTCCTGGAGATCGCAGGCCACGAAGGCAGCACGCCGCTCCAACCCCCCTCGCCCCCGCGCCAGCGTGAAGGCGACGTCCCCCGGATGAGGCACCCCGCCGTGGGACGGGGAGCGGCCCAGGGTGTCGACGAGGTTCGCGGCGATCTGACGGAGCGCCTCGTCGCTCCGCGCGGACAGGACGAAGAGGTACGCGGGCCGCTCGGGCGCACCCGCGCGGGGCAAGGGGGGCGGTGCCTCCTCCAGCACGAGGTGGCAGTCGGTGCCGCTGAAGCTGAAGGCACTGATGGCGGCCCGGCGCGGAGCACCTTCCTCCCCGACCCATGGGCGCAGCCGGGTGTTGACCTGGAAGGGTGTGTCCTCGAAGCGAGCGGAGTCACCATCCGCACGCGAGTGGAGCGAGGGAGGCAGTTGCTGATGCTCGAAGGCGAGGAGGACTTTGAGAACCCCCGCCACGCCCGCGGCCGAGACGCAGTGGCCCAGGTTGCCCTTGACCGAGCCGATGGCGCGGCCCTCCGTGCGTTGCGTCTGCTTCTGGAAGACGTGGCCGAGGGCTGCCAGCTCCAGGTCGTCCTCGCTGCGCACCCCGCTGCCGTGCGCCTCCACGTAGGAGAGGGTCTCCGGCTGAATCCCCGCCTGCGAGTAGACAGCGCGGATGAAGTCCGACCGGGACTGGGCGTCGCTGGAGGCGGGCGCCCCCGGAAACCGTGCGCCCTGGACGCTGTCGCTGCCCCGGATGACGCCGTGGATGTGGTCTCCGTCGGCGAGGGCCCGCGCCAGGGGCTTGAGGACCACCACGCCCACGCCTTCGGCGGGGACGAAGCCATCCGCTTGCGTCGAGAAGGGCCTGCACCTGCCCTCCGGGGACAGCAGCCCGGCCTGGGCCGCCATGCGGTGGAAGCGGGAGGTGGCCATGACGAAGACCCCACCCGCCAGCGCCCATTCCAGTGCGCCCGTCTGCAACTGCTGACAGGCCAGATGGATGGCGACCAGGGAGGACGCGCAGGCCGCGTCCACCACGAGGCCGGGGCCCTGGATGCCGAGCAGCCGCGACACCCGTGCCAGCAGCAACGAAGCGTCGTTGCCCGTGAAGAGCTGGGCGCTCTGCGGCTGACCCTGCTCCGTGAGCCCGAGCAGGTAGTCCGAAGGGCGCATGCCCATGAACACGCCGGCCCTGCGGTCCTCCAAGGCCGGAGCGCGATGGCCGGCATCCTCCAGGGCCTTCCAGCAATGCTCGAGCACGAGGCGCTGCTGGGGATCCATCAGCGCCGCTTCCTGTCGCGGGATGCCGAAGAAGTCCGGGTCGAAACAGTCTACCTCGTCGAGGAACCCACCCCGCGGCGCCGAGGGGCCGTGGGTCGGGGCGTCCAGCGTCCACCGCTCCCGGGGCACCGCCGTCACCGAGTCGACGCCCTGGCTCAGGTTGGCCCAGAAGGACTCCAGGTCCCTGGCGCCCGGGAACCGCCCCGATACCCCCACGATGGCAATCGGACTGCGGGGCAATGCCCCCCCTCCACTCGCGGTGCTTCGGTCCTCATCCACAGGGAATCCCCGTATCGGTAGAAAATTCGAGGCCCATTGTATTGCGATGGGCCAGGGGAATACCACCCCCGTCCGGGAGGAGACCGCTGCGTTGAGCGGATCAGCTTGGGCGGCCCGCCTCGTAGAGACCGGCGGTCTCAAGCGGTGAACGCACCACTCGGGTGCCTCAGCCGTTCGCTCGTACTCAGCCGGGCTGACATAGCCGAGTGAGGAGTGACGACGCCTGCGGTTGTAGAACACCTCAATGTATTCGAACAGCGCGAGCCTCGCCTCCGCGCGCGTCTTGAAGGTGCGCGTGTAGACGAGTTCCAACTTCACGCTGCTGAAGAAGCTCTCGACGACGGCATTGTCCCAGCAGTTGCCCTTGCGGCTCATCGAGCAGGTGATGCCGCGCTCGGCGAGCCGCCGTCGGTAGTCCTCGCTGGCGTATTGCTCAGATTCAACTCGGAGCACCCGTCAGCTCTCTCTGGCATTACACGACTTCGCGTCGACGATGGACTCCCGACGGAAGCGGGCCAGCGCCAGGAGGGCTCCGCATGCTGCCACGATGGTCGATTGCCGTGTTGATCGTGATGCTGGCCGGATGCAGCGGCACCACGAAGTCCGTGCGCCTGCACACGGGCCACGGCGAGCCCATTGTCCTCACCCCACGCAGCGGCGATGCCGCGACGGTGGAACTGGACGAAGACGACTTCGTTGAAGCCGTAGATGCGCTCGCCCAGAGCGTGCGGCCGTCCACCCGTCCCCAGGAAACGGCCCGGCGGTTGTTCGAGGTGGACTCGCGCAGCGGCTCGTACCTGTACGAGCCACGCAGCCACCGTGTCATCCCGCTGGGACCAGGCGAACACCTGGAGGGCGAACAACCCGCGACAGCGGCGGAGGTGGAGTTGGCGCGCGCCTACCTGCGCTGGTGCGAGCGCACGAACAAGCCCGGCGATTGCCTGCGCCTCTTGGTGGAGAGTCCCACGGTCACCGGGGATGGACGTTACGCCCTGGCCATGGCCCTGGCCCAGGGCGTCGTGTTGAACGAGATGATGGATGCCTTCAAGGACATGGCCGACCCCCAGGCCATGATGTCGGCGGTTCTCTGGACGTGGACCACGTACATGATCTTGCTCGCGGTGCCCGAGCCCTTCTCGAAGGGCGTGGCCGCCGTGATGACCGCCTCCCTCATTGCCTATGTGGGGGTCGATACATTCTGGAGCCTCATCGTTGGCTTCAAGCGGCTGGTGGAGGCGGCGGATCGGGCCACCACGTTTGACGAACTCCGCGAGGCCGGGGAGGGCTACGGCAAGGTCATGGGCCGCAATGCGGCGCGCGCGTTCGCCATGTTGGCCACGGCTGCCATTGGGAACACGGCGGCGGGGCTGGGGTCGAAGGTGCCAATGCTCCCCGGCGCCGCGCAAGCCGCGGCGCAGGCCGAAGCGCAAATGGGCATCAGGCTCGCGGCGGTCGCGGACGTGGGAACGGTGACCGTGAGCGCCGAGACCGTCACGCTCGCCCTCGCGCCCGGCGCTGTGGCCATGGCGGCCAGAGGCACGGGCGGCGGCGCCCCCGCCAAGGCGCGTCCCACGGGCTACAGGGCCTGGGGCTCGTTCAGTGGCTTCAAGAAGGCCATGGGCCCGGCGGGCAAGAACAAGGAGTGGCACCACATCGTCGAGCAGACCCCGGGCAACGCGAAGCGCTTCGGTCCCCAGTCCCTCCACAACACCGAGAACATCATCCCTCTGGACAAGGCCCTACACAGCGACGTCAGCGCGTTCTATTCGTCGATTCGACGCGATATTACCGGCTCGCCATTGACCGTGCGGCAATGGTTGAGCACGCAGTCCTACGAAGCCCAACGTGACTTCGGGCTACTGGCCATCAAGAACATCGGGAAGGGGCTCTGGTGATGAAGTTGGAGGATCTTGTCGAGCAGTTCGTTCAGAACGTAGCCGCGCAGAACGAGGCCATCTTCCGGGGAGACGCCAAGACCGGGAACAAGCACGCCAGGAAGTACGGGGCCGCCGTCGATAAGCTCCTGGCCCACGGCAATGCCGGACGTGACGCCCTCGCCGTGCTGCTCAAACATGAGCGAATGGACGTTCGCGTGATGGCTGCCGCGCATCTGCTCCGCTATCGGACGTCCGAAGCCAAAGCGGTCCTGGAGGAAGCTGCCAAGGGACAGGGGTTGGTCCCGTTCGGGGCGCAGCAGGCATTGAAACGCTGGGAAGAAGGAACCTGGGCGCTCGATCCGGAATAGCCCGCATCGGATGGACGGCCTCATGCCAAAGCGGTTCTCCCCGGCCCCTTTCCACACCAGTGGCCCCGCCGCCAATACCTCTCAAGCTTGCTGCTGAGCCCCCGGGCTCTGACTCGGTGCGCCAGACTTTCCATCCAGGATTGATTGTCACAATACCGTTTTTCCCTCTGGTCGAGAAATTCAAGCAGATCAAACATTTCGGCCGAAACGTTGACTTCCAAGCAATTTGGGAATATTTGGTAAGTCTCTGTGAACCCCCTCCCCCTCATCGAGCGCCTCCGCGCCCTGCAGCTGGTCCTGCAAGAGACGCCCACGGTGCGTCTTGAGATGGAGGGGGTGGAGCTGCATGCCAAGCTGGAGGGACAGAACCCGGTGGGCAGCATCAAGGACCGGCCTGCGGTGTGGGTCCTCAAGCGCGCCGCGGAGCGCGGTGACCTGACCGAGGGCTCCACCATCGTGGAGTCCTCCTCCGGCAACTTCGCCTCCGCGCTGGCGACCTACGCCCGGCTGCTCGGGCTGAAGTTCATCCCCGTCATCGATCCCAACATCACGCCCGGCTACGAGTCCTTCCTGCAGCGCACCTGCGAGCAGGTCGTGAAGGTCACCGAGCGCGATGACATGGGCGGCTTCTTGAAGACGCGCCTCCTGAAGGTGCGGGAGCTGTGTGCCAGCATCGAAGGCGCCTTCTGGCCCAACCAGTACGGCAACCCCGACGTCGTCGAGGCGCACTACTGGCTGACCGGCGAGGAGATCCGCAGGACCTTCAAGACGCTGGACTATGTTTTCATCGGCGTGAGCACGGGCGGCACCATCGCGGGCGTGTCCCGCCGGCTCAAGGAAGCGTTTCCTTCCGTCCAGGTGGTCGCCGTGGATGCCCAGGGTTCGGTCATCTTTGGCGGTCCCGCCGGGAAGCGTTACATCCCCGGCATCGGCGCCAGCGTGAAGCCGGAGCTGGTCAACCACGCCCTCATCGATGACGTGGTGATGATCCCGGAGCATGAGACGGTGCAGTGCTGCCGGGAGCTGCTCCAGCAACACAACCTGCTGGTCGGCGGCTCCTCGGGCTCCTGCTTCGCGGCCGTCAAACGCTACCTGCCCCGGTTCCGTGCCTCGGCCACGCCCCCCACCGTCCTCTTCCTGTGCGCGGACCGCGGGACGGCCTACCTGGACACCATCTTCACGCCCGCCTGGGCCGCGCGCTTCTCCTGATGTCCCCCTGTCCTGGACTTCCTTCGAGGCGCTCCCCTCGGAAGCCCCACCATGCCCTTTTCCTTCTCCGTCATCACCGGCAAGACCATCCACTCCATCATCCGGGAGGCCCCCCAGGCCTGCACGCAGCACGTGCAGGAGGCCTACCTCACGCATGAGGCGAAGCAGTCGGTCAACCCCGACAGCTACTTCCTGCGGTTTCCGGAGCAGCCCTCCAACCGCATCATCGCCCTGCCGGCGTACCTGGGCGGCGACATCCACGTGTCTGGCATCAAGTGGATCGCCAGCTACCCGGACAACGTCTCCAAGGGCTTCCCCCGGGCCTCGGCCGTGCTCGTGCTCAATGACTACGAGACGGGCTATCCCTTCGCGTGCCTGGAGAGCTCCATCATCTCCGCGGCGCGGACCGCGGGCTCGGCGGTGCTGGCGGCGGAGTGGCTCAACGGCCGCAAGCGCCAGGTCCGGACGCTGGGCATCGTCGGCAACGGCCTCATCGCCCGCTACATCTACACGTTCCTGATGGAGCTGGGCTGGGAGGTGGACGAGGTCCTGCTCCACGACCTCGTCCCCGCGGAAGCCGAGCGCTTCGCCCGCGAGTCCTGCCGGCCGGAGCGCCACCGCGCCATCCGCTGCGAGCCGGACCTGGCGACCGTGGTGCGCTCCAGCGACCTGCTCGTCCTCGCGACGGTCGCCGGCACGCCCTACATCCACGACCCGGCCCTCCTGGCCCACAACCCCATCGTCCTCAACATCTCCCTGCGGGACCTGGCGCCGGAGCTCCTGCTGGCCTCGCACAACATCGTGGATGACGTCGAACACGTCATGAAGGCCAACACGTCGCCCCACCTGGCGGAGAAGCTGAGCGGCGGGCGGCAGTTCGTGAACGGCACCCTCGCCCAGCTCATCCAGGGCCGGTGCCAGGTGGACCGCACCCGACCGATCATCTTCTCCCCCTTCGGGCTCGGCGTGCTCGACCTGGCGGTGGGCAAGTGGGTCTACGACGTGGCGGTCGCCCGCGGCGAGCACGTCGTGGTGGATGACTTCTTCTTTGAGCTCACGCGCTGACGTCCCTTCGCGCGCGGCGGGCCCCAGCCCCCGAACAACCGACCCCACGCGGGCAATGACGCGTCACAGGCCCCCCTCATGTTCTCCCTGTTGTCGCTACTGCTGAGCCGCTCCCGGACCTCGATGATCGCCATCGCGGTCGCGGGCATCTTCTCGGGCCTGTGCAACAGCGCCCTCCTTGCGTTGATCAGCCAGACGCTCGGCTCCAACCAGTCCTCCCTGCGCAACATGGTCGCGGGCTTCGTGGCCCTGAGCGTCGGCGTGCTGGTGGGCAACATCGTCCCGGAGCTGCTGCTCGCGCGGGTGTCCCGTTCCATCACCGCGGAGCTGCGGATCAAGATTGGCCAGCGCATCCTCGCGGCGCCCTACCGCCGCCTGGAGGTCATCGGCAAGGGGCCCGTGCTCGCGGCGCTCGGGCAGGACATCCAGGCCATCGTCAACACGGCCTCCAAGATCCCCGGGCTGGTGGTCTGCACGACCATCATCCTCGGCTGCCTGGGTTACATGGCCTGGCTGTCCCCCCGCGGGATGTGGCTGGTGTTGCCGTCCATGGCGCTGCTGGTGGTGTTCTACGCCTTCGCGACCAGGCGGCTGGTCCCCCTCTGGCGCCAGGAGCGCGAAACCCAGGATGGGCTGTACCGGGAGCAGCAGCAGGTGCTGGACGGCATCAAGGAGCTCAAGCTCCACGGGCCTCGCCGCAGTGAGTTCATGGAGCATGACTTCGCACCGGCCGTGGAGCGCGTCCGCGCCACCGGCCTGCAGGCGGCCAACAGCGCCGCGTTGCTCGGCGGCTTCGTGCACTTCTTCACCTGGATCGTCCTGGGCGTGATGCTGTTCGGCGTCTTCGCCGTGAGCGAGCACGACTCCGACGCCACGCGCGGCTACGTGCTGTCGCTCATGTATATGTGGGGCCCCTTCCGCGGACTGCTCGAGGACGTCGGACGCTGGCCGCAGGTGAGCATCGCGCTCGACAAGCTCGGGCAGCTGGAGCTGTCGCTCGCCGAGCCCCTTCCCGACGAGGCCTCCGCGAACGCCCCCCTCGCGCTCCCGCCCGGCGGGCGCCACGAGGTGATCCTCGAGGACACGACCTACGCCTTCGGCGACACGGAGTCGGAGCAGTCCTTCCACGTCGGCCCCATCGACATGGCGCTGCGCCCCGGCGAGCTGGTGTTCGTGGTGGGCGGCAACGGCAGCGGCAAGACGACGATGGCCAAGCTGCTCACCGGCCTCTACACCCCGAAGACGGGACGGCTCGTGTGGAACGGCGTCCCGGTGACGGACCAGAACCGCGAGGCGTACCGCAACGCCTTCTCCGCCATCTTCACCGACTTCCACCTCTTCGATCACCTGCGCGGCGTCGACCCCCGCCAGCTCGAGGGACGGGTGCAGGAGTACCTGCGCCTGTTCGAGCTCGACTCGAAGCTCCAGGTCGTCAACGGCCGCTTCTCCACGACGAGCCTGTCCACCGGCCAGCGCAAGCGGCTGGCGATGGTCGTCGCGCTGCTGGAGGACAAGCCGTTCTACCTGTTCGACGAGTGGGCGGCGGACCAGGACCCGGAGTTCCGCGAGGTCTTCTACCGCCGGCTCCTCCCGGATCTGGCCGCTCGCGGCAAGGGCGTGGTCGTCATCACGCATGACGACCGGTACTTCCACCTCGCGCACCGGATCATCAAGCTGGAGTTCGGCAAGACCGTCGTGGCGGCGGCGGCGTGAACCCTCCGGCTGCGATGCACCGTCCGATTCCACTCCTCATGCTGGGAGCCGGCTTCTCACGGATGGCGCATGCGCCCGCGCTCCAGCGGCTGGGGGCTGCATTCCGCGTCGCGGGGGTCTTCAGCCGGACCCGGGAGAAGGCAGAGGCCGTGGCGCGCGACTTCCCGGGCCCGGTGCAAGTCTTCACCAACCTGGAGCAGGCGCTGGCGATGCCTGGGATTGAGGCCGTGGATGTGGCATTGCCCATCCTGCCCGCGTCGGACGCCATCGCGGCGGCGCTCGGCCGGGGGCTGCATGTCTTCAGCGAGAAGCCCATCGCTGAATCCGTGGAGCGCGCCCGGGCGCTTTTGTCCCTCCAGGCCGCGCACCCGGACCGCGTGTGGTGCGTCGCCGAGAACTTCCGCTTCTGGGAGACCGCCTGGCGCGTCCGGGAGTTGATTGGCGCGGGGGAGATTGGCACGCCGATCCTCTGCCACTACCCGACGTTCGTGCCCATCAAGTCCTCGCAGTGGTTCCAGACCGGATGGCGCCGCACGCCGGAGTACGATGGAGGCTTCCTCCTGGACGGCGGCGTCCACGACATCGCGGCCCTGCGCGTGATGCTGGGCGAGGTGGCCCAGGTCAGCGCCTTCGTGCGCGGCGTCGACCCCGCGCTCCCGCCGGCCGACACGATGGCAGCGTCGCTCGCCTTCGAGAGCGGGCTCGTCGCCAACTACTCGGTGACCTACGCGCTGGAGCCCGTCCAGCTCAAGCCGTGGGGCGTGGTGAAGGCGCTCCTCAGCGGGGCCGAGCGGCCCATCCGCGACCACTTCGGCCGCAAGCACATCCTGGGCACACACGGCTCCCTCTTCTTCATGCAGGACCGGGTGGAGCTGGTCCGGGGCTTGAAGCGGACCGTGTTCAAGGTGCGCTCGCGCGACATGATGGAGCAGCAGTTCGAGGACTTCCGGGCCGGCGTGCGCGAGGGCCGGCCCCTCCGCAACAGCCCGCAGGAGGCGCTGCGCGACCTGGCGGTGATTGAAGCGCTGCTCGCTTCGGCCCGGGGAGAGCAGGCCGTCCGGCCCGCCCGCGTGGACCCCGTCACCCTCCTGCCCTCCGCGGCGCGGAGCCCGTCATGAGCCCGCTTCCGCGGAGCTCCGACGTGGTGATCATCGGCAGCGGGCCCGGGGGCAGCACGCTCGCGCATGGACTCTCACGGCGGGGGGCGCGGGTCCTCGTGGTGGAGGAGGGGGACTTCCTCCAGCCGGATCCCGCGCGGGCGGACGAGCCCAGCATCCACATGCAGGAGTTCATGCAGGGAGGTCCGCAGCAGTTCGTCGGCGGGCCCTCGAAGTTCTATGGCGCGGCCCTCTACCGGCTGCGCGAGCAGGACTTCCAGGCCGTGCCCACGGAGACCGGCGAGTCCCCCGCGTGGCCCATCCGCTACGGCGACCTGGAGCCCTTCTATGGCGAGGCCGAACGCCTCTACGGCGTGCGTGGCTCCTCTCACGAGGACCCCTCCGAGCCCCCCCGTTCGCAGCCGTACCCGCATGGGCCCATTGAACACGAGCCGTACATCGCGCCCATCGTGGAGCGCCTCCGCGCCCAGGGGTTGCCCGTCGCGTACATCCCCAAGGCGGTGGACGTGGGCCCGGGCGGCAAGTGCATCCTCTGCTCGCGGTGCGACGGCCACTACTGCCAGCGCGACGCGAAGATGGATGCGGAGCTCGCCGCGCTCCGCCCTGCCCTCGCCACGGGGCGGGTCCGGCTGCTCACGAAGACGCGCTGCCTGCGGGTGCTCACCACGCCGGACGGGCGACATGCCACCGGCGTCCTGCTGAAGCGGGGCAGTGAGGAGTGGGTGGTGGACGCGGGCGTGGTGGCGGTGTGCGCGGGCTTCGCGCAGACGCCCCTCTTGCTGCGGCGCTCGCGCAACGACGCGCACCCGGAAGGCATTGGCAACGCGTCCGGCTGCCTGGGCCGGTACCTGGCGGGCCACACGGCGGGGCTGCTCTTCCCCATGCGCGGCCTGAAGCGGGTGCCGGCGCTCCACCAGAAGACGTTCGCCATCAACGCCTTCTACGGCCCGTCGTCGGACTGGCCGTACCCGCTGGGCGTCATCCAGGCCGCGGGGCAGCTGCCCCTGTGGAAGAGCGTGCCCGCCGTGGTGAGGCCGTTCGTGCGGTTCATCGTCGAGCACAGCGTGACGTGCTTCCTGATGACCGAGGCCATCTCCAGCCGGGAGTCGGGCTTCGAGTTCAAGGGCGATGAGTTCGCCCGGATGCAGCCGCCCAAACCCAACGTGAAGACGTTCCTGCGGCTGCGACGGACCGCGGTGGACATCTTCAAGAAGGCGGGCTTCCGCTGGGTGGTGGCCCCCCGGAGCCCCGCGGACGTGTGGCACCTGGTGGGGACAGCGCGCTTCGGCGACGACCCGGCCACCTCCGTGTTGGATCCGCTCTGCCGCGTCCACGGGATGGACAACCTCTACGTCGTCGACTCGTGCTTCCTGCCCTCCGCGGGCGCGGTCAACACGACGCTGACGGTGATCGCCATGTCCCTGCGCGTGGCCGCCCACATCGCCGACCGCCTTCCTTCCTGACTGCCCTCACCCTGCTTTTCCGCGCCGCGGTGCCCAGAGCCATGAACGACCGAGTGCATCATCCCAAGGCCGCCACCCTGATGGACCTCCTCACGTCCCGGGTGGAACAGCACGCGGACTTCCCCATCTACACGTTCCTGGAGGATGCACCGGGGAAGCAATCCCTGATGACCTACGCCGGGCTGGACGCACGGGCCCGGCGCATCGGCGCGCGGCTCGCGGCCCGGCACGCGGGCCAGCGGGTGATGCTGCTCTACCCTCCGGGCACCGAATACATCGCGGGCTTCTTCGGGTGCATCCATGGCGGGGCCCTGGCCGTCCCCGCGTATCCGCCCGAGCCGACGCGCCTGGAGCGCACGCTGCCGCGCCTGCGCGCCATCATCCGCGACGCGCAGGCCACGGTGGTGCTCACCACGTCCGCCATCCTGGCGCTCGCGGAGCACATCTTCCTGCTCGCCCCGGAGCTGCGAGAGCTGGAGTGGGTGGCCACCGACGCGCTGCCCGAGGGGCTGGAGGACGGATGGCGGCGCCCGGCGTTGACGGGGGACTCGCTGGCGTTCCTCCAGTACACGTCCGGCTCCACCGGCAACCCCAAGGGGGTGATGGTCAGCCACGCCAACCTGATCGAGAACCTGCGCGCGCTCACGATCGGCGTGGACGTGCGGCAGCAGGATCAGTGGGTGATGTGGCTGCCGCCGTACCACGACATGGGGCTCATCGCCGGCATCCTCGGCCCGCTGTACGCGGACTGCCCGGTGACGCTGATGTCGCCGCTGTCGTTCCTGCGGCGGCCCTTCCGGTGGTTGGAGGCGCTGTCACGGCTGGGCGGTCAGGTGTCGGGCGGGCCCAACTTCGCGTTCGACCTGTGCGTGCGCAAGACGACGCCGGAGGAGCGCGCCACGCTCGACCTGAGCCGCTGGCGGGTGGCGATGAACGGCGCGGAGCCCATCCGCCCGGAGACGCTGGAGAACTTCGCGGAGACCTTCGCCCCCCAGGGCTTCCGGCGGGAGACGTTCATGCCGGGCTATGGACTGGCCGAGGCGACCCTCGTCGTCTCCTCCGGCGTCCCGCGCATCCCGCCCGTGCTGTACCCGGTGGTCGCCGCGAAGATGGAGCAGCACCAGGCCGTGGCCACGAGCGCGGACGCGCCGGGGGCCCGCGTGCTGGTGGGCAGCGGCAAGGTCGTGTCCGGCCATGAGGTCGCCGTGGTGGATCCGGAGACGCGCGTGCGCCGCGCCCCGGGCGAGGTGGGCGAGCTGTGGGTGTCCGGTCCCAGCGTGGCCGCGGGTTACTGGGGCAAGCCCGAGCTGTCCGAGGAGACCTTCCGGGCCCGCACGGCCGACGGCGTGGGGACCTTCCTGCGCACGGGCGACCTGGGCTTCCTTCAGGACGACGTGCTCTTCATCACCGGCCGCCGCAAGGACCTGATCATCGTCCGCGGACGCAACCACTACCCCCAGGACCTGGAGCTGACGACGGAGCGCAGCCATCCCGCCATCCGACCGGGCTGCAACGCGGCCTTCTCCGAGGAGGAGGCGGACGGCGAGCGGCTGGTGATGGTGGTGGAGGTGACGCCGGAGGGCGTGGACACCGAGGAGGTGGCGGCCGCCGTGCGCGCCGCCGTGGAGCAGGAGCACGAGCTGCGGCTCGACACCGTGGTGCTGGTGCCCCACGGCGCCGTGCCCAAGACGTCCAGCGGCAAGCTGATGCGCCGCGCCTGCCGGCAGATGCTGAGCGAGGGCCGCATGGAGGTGGTGGGCCGCTCCGTGCTCCAGCGCACCGCGCCGGTGGAGGCCGTGGCGGAGGACGCCGCGGCGGAAGCGATGCCGGACGTGGCCACGCTGCGCGCCCTGCCCGCCCCCGAGCTCCACCAGCGCCTGCTCGCCCTGGTGCGCCGCGAGCTCGCGCGCGCGCTGCGGGCCCCGCTGTCCGCCGTGGAGCCGTCGGTCCGGTTGAGCCACCTGGGCCTGGACTCGCTGGCGACCGTGGAGCTGGGCAATGCCTTCGAGCAGCACCTGGGCGTCACCCTGCCGCTCGCGCGCGTGCTGGCCGGCCCCAGCCCGGAGGAACTCGCGGGGATGCTGGCGGAGGCGCTCGCCGCCGCGGCCCCCGCGCCGCTCCCGGAGGCGGCGACCGTCTCTCACGGCGACTTCCCCCTGACGCCGGGACAGTGGGGGCTCTGGTTCCAGCACCAGCTCTCCCCACGCACCACCGAGTACAACATCACGCACGCCATGCGCGTCCGCTCCGCGCTGGACGTGCCCGCGCTGCACCGTGCCTTCCAGGCCCTGGTGGACCGGCACGCGAGCCTGCGCACCCTCTTCGTCCGCGTGGAGGGTCAGCCCGTCCAGCGCATCCTGCCCCACGCCCAGGTCCACTTCGTCCACGAGGACGCGTCCGCGTGGGAGGAGTCCCGCCTGGGCCAGTACCTGGGAGACGAAGCGGCCAGGCCCTTCGACCTCGCGGCCGGCCCGCTGATGCGGGTGCATGTCCTCTCCCGACCGGCGGGCGAGCACGTGTTGCTGCTGGGCGTCCACCACATCGTCGTGGACCTGGGTTCGATGGCGGTCCTGCTCCAGGAGCTGGGCGAGCTGTACGAGGGCGACGTGCGCGGCCAGGCCGTGGTCCTGGCCCCGGTGCGCCTGGACATGCCCGGGGTCGAGCGTCAGCAGCGCGAGGCCCTGGCGCGCGACGGCGAGGCGCTGTGGGCGCACTGGCGTGAGCGGCTCGCGGGTGAGCCCACGCCGCTGGAGCTGCCCCGCTTCCGCGCGCGGCCTCCCGTGCAGACGTACTCGGGCGCGGTGCACGCCTTCCGCCTTCCGGCGCCGGTGACGGAGCAGTTGCTCACCCTGGCCCGCGAGCGCGGCGTCACGCTCTACACGCTGCTGCTCGCCGCCTTCCAGACGCTGCTCCACCGCTACACCGGGCAGGAGGACGTGTGGGTGGGCTCGCCCGTCAACGGCCGCACCCGTCCGCAGTTCGCGAGCGTGGTGGGCTACCTGGTCAACCAGGTCGTGCTGCGCGGAGACCTGAGCGGCGAGCCGTCCTTCCTGGAGCTGCTGGAGCGCACCCGCGGGGTGGTGGTGGACGCCCTGGCCCACCAGGAGCTGCCCTTCACCACGCTGCTGGAGCGGCTGCGCGTGCGCCGCGATCCCAGCCGTCCTCCGCTCGCCCAGGTGGAGCTGGTATTGCAGCGCTCCTCCCTGGCGGGACAGGAGGCCGTGAGCGGGTTCGCCCTGGATGAGAGCGGCCTGCGCATGCGCATGGGCGGCCTGGAGGTGGAGTCGCTCGCGATTGCTCGGCACGTCGCGCCCTTCGACCTCACGCTCACCTTCGCCGAGGTGGAGGGCACGCTCGCCGGCACCCTGCGCTACAACGTCGACCTCTTCGACGCGGACACCCTGGCCCGCATGGGCGGGCACCTCGTGCGGCTCCTGGAGGGCATCGCGGCGGACGCCTCGCAGCCCCTCTCCCGGCTGCCGCTGCTGTCGGCCCAGGAGCACGCGGACCTCACCCGCCCACCCCGCGTACCCGTCGTGGAGCGCAGGGGCGCGC
>NZ_RAWA01000151.1 GCF_003611675.1 Corallococcus sp. CA053C | reverse complement strand
ATAAGAGACAGCGGGTGAGTCGCCGGGCATGGCACCAAGGCCTAGCACTGAAGCGCACGCTGCGCCCCTGACGAATCGTGTGGGCGCCTGCGCGCCCGGCGTTCCTGGGGGATTCTCCCTGTACGCCAGATGGCATCTGCACGCCAACGATAGGCAGGGGCTAGAGCGGCTGTGCCACTGGAACTCTTACGTCGCGTGGCGTTTCTGGTACCTCCACTTCGGTCGAACATCACAAGAGGCCATGGCGTCTTCGCTCCGGGCGCGAAACTCCGGCCATTTCTGCTCCCTCAAGCGGGGGCAGAGCCGAAGCCGGAAGAGGCAAGCGCGCCGCCTGAGGCAGGGGCGAGGCAGGTGAGCTTGCCCGGACTCGGTGGACAGGTGCCTTGCGGCTCATGCTGCACCGGATGCCGCGGGTGGCCAACGCTCGCTGGTCGTCCGTACTTGCGTATGGGCTGCCTCGATCCGAGTGATGCACCAGCCCCGTGGCAGGACACGCAGTTACCCTCTATCTCCCTGGTTTCGCTCGGATTCGTCATCCCGCTCCATCCCACGCTGTTCCCTGGTGTGTCCCCTCAATCCACACTGGAGGGGCACACTGGGGGCACATGGCGAATCCAACCCTGACTTGAGAGCTACCCGTTCCGTTCAGGCTTCCTCGTCGGGAAGGAGCGTCTGGAGAAACTCGTCATCAGGACCGAGCGGGCGCCAGCCGGGAGGTGGTGGACTGGCGAGGAGCACATCGCGCACCTGCCGCACGCGCTCTTCATGGGTTTCTGGGGTGTACGCAGACCAGCGCCCAAGCGTCATTGCAACCTCGAAGCGGCTTGCGTCGTCCAAGATGGGCGGCCAACCGTTGGGGAGTCCATCGGCCACTTCGCGCACGAGCACGTCGCGAACGAAGCGCGTGACCCGCTTGTGCTGCTCCGCCTCGTACAGCAAGCCGCTCAACACCTGCACCGCAGCAACGTCGTTGCCCAACTCGTCGGCCAGGACGTACAGCGGAACGGCAGGGCGCGCATCGGCAAAGGCGGTCAGTGAGTCGTAGCCTCGCTCACGGACCCGTTCGTACAGGCGCGCCTTGATGTTGCCCTGCCATGCATCTCCGTCGCTCATCGTCCTCTCCCACGAGTGAAGCTCATCGGGATCCTATAGTCCCGCATACTCTTCGCGACGAGCGTCAGGATCTCGTTCCGCGTCAGAGTTCGACCCGTGGCAATCTCGGCATCGCCCAGGGCCTTCATGATCATCCTGTTCCACTCGCCGGGCCATGTGCGACCCAACTTCCAGTTCCCCCCACCGTGAATTGCCTCGTGGTGGGCCTGCTCCAGCCGGATGCAGAACTGGTCGATGTCCATGTCGCCCTTGAAGCCGCGCTGCTCGAACCACTCGCGGCGCTCCTGCGGCAGCACGTGGTGTTTCGGAGCGTCCGCCATGCCCGCCCCCGCTCTTCCCGTCACCTGCATGCCGCGCACCTCGGGGCTGTCCCCCAGCGCTTCGCGCACGCCCTTGGGCAAGTCCTGGTGCGCCTGGGCCATCGTGACCTGTCCGCCCTGAATGAGGACGGCCGCGCCGATGGCAGGCACGGAGATGACGCCCGCCTGCACGAGCCTTCGCATCATCTCCACCCACTCGGCAGAGACCACCATCCGCGAGCCCACCATGACGCCACCCGAACTCATCACGAGGCCCACGCCAAGCGTCATGGGGGCCGAGGGCGGCACGCGTGGCAGGGACATCTTCATCGTGGAGATCATCGTGACCATCTCCACCGCCTGCATCGCCGCGGTGACCTGCCCGCCAAATTTCAGGGTCTGGCGGGTCTCCCGCTGGAGGGTGTCGAACTCACGCGTCAGCTTCCCCATCAGCTCGGGCATCGCGGTCGTCGTTGCCTCCACCCGCTCCGGGTCCAGTGAGGCGAGGTCCGTCAGCGTCGGCTCCATCAACCCCTGTACGCGATACAGGTCCGCGAAGAGCTTCTCGACGCTGCACATGGGGCAGTGACGGAGCACGGCATCCGCGAGGTGCAGGAAGTCCACCCAGGTGGCCAGCAGGAGGGTCCCAAATTGGGCCGCCTGGAGTTTCGGCCCCGTCATGCGAAGCAGGCCCAACTCCATGTCCGTGTCGCCGACTTCCGAGGCCGCCTCCGTCAACACGGTGGCGCTCCCAAGCGCGCCATGAAGCCACGTCACCTGATTGGAACCCAGGTCGAGGTAGCGCGTGAAGACGCCGGTGAGGCTCCAGCCCCAGGGGTCTGGAGGACGGGCCGCCAGTTGGGTGAATGCGGCCTCGACGCCGCGCAGGGAGCCCTTCACCTCGTCCGTGGCGTCGAGGACTGCCTGCCGCGTCGATGCAGCGCTCCGGGCCCCGCCCCCCACGGCGCCGTCTCCCACGGCTGTCACGTCGTCACGCGGCTGCTGGCGGCGCAGGAGCCGTTGCTCGGGCCCAGCAAGCGCGCGCGGGAGGAAGTTCCGGGCGTGCGAAGGCTCATCGCTCGGGGTTTCCACCCAGGCGGGCGAGGAGGCGCCACGCGGCGCGTAGGTCAAGCTTTGGCCGCGTCCAGGCGCTTGCGACACGGAGGCGCATCCCGTGGCCATCAGCATCAGGGCCAGCAAGAGGGCGTCAGCGCGCATTGTCCACCCCCAGGCCCACCGAGGCGAACGCCCCCGGCCGCAGCGTCCCTTCCGGCGTGGGGAAGAGCAGCGTGCCGCCCGTCCCCATCGCGTAGAGCTGTCCGCCCAGCAATCGCCAGCGGGCTTCGGCGGCCCCCAGGTAGCGCGCCCCCGCCTGTCCCATGCCCATCCCAAGGCCCTTCAACGTCACTTCGAGGCTGCGCGCGAAGAGTTGCACCGCCACGCGCCCATCCACGTCGATGCGGCCCCACGAGAAGGCTTCCGCGCCCAGCGACAGCTTCAGGTGCCTTGAGATGCCGCCGTAGCGGACCGCGTCCCAGCCCACCTCCGCCTCGCCATAGACCGAGTACCCATCCGGGAAGTGGGCCCCCGCCAGTGGCACTCCCTCCGGCCCCGCAGCCTTGAATCGAGCCAGTTCGTAGTCCGGACCGAAGAAGCCCTGCCGGAAGCCACCCTGCTGCCTGCGCACCTCCAACCGCAGCCGCAGGTCCAGCGTGGGCGTCAACGCATCCGCGCCCGCTCCCACCACCGCACCCCATGCGCTGCCCTCACCGGGCCGTCCGCCCCAACCGGCAAGCAAGTGGGCCTCGAAGCCCGGCCGCACGACCACCACGGCGGTTCCATCCAGGTGTACCAATGTCACCGAAGAGGCCCGACCTCCGGCCTTCCCCCAGTCATGCACGGCGGAAAGCGCCAACGTGTAGCGGCCCGGTTCGCGGGGCTGGCCGAAGAGGACGTGCTTCAGGTCCAGCGCGACTTCCGCTCCCATGAGGCGCGCGCCCAGTACGTCCGAGGCGAAGGCCTGCGTGTAGAGGGGCCCCAGCGTGCCGGTGAGGAAGCCGCCCGCTGGGTGGTAGTCGGGGTTGCTTCGGTTGGAGTAACGCCGCACGAGATGCGCGGACAGCAGGCTGTAGGACTCCAGCGCGCCAAACCAGACCCCCACGGGCGCGTTGTTCGAGCCCAGCTTGAGGCCGCGCACCACCTGTCCGAAGTCCGAGAGGCTGTCCCAGTCCTGCTTCCTCACGAAACCCGTGTCTTCCCCCCACGGACGCAGTCGCACCGGAGCGCCCAGGTTGATGCCGAATTCCGGACCTCCATCCAGGACGAGCGTGGGTTCCAGTTGGACGAAGCCCTCGGTCTCACCTCTGCCTGAGTGCGGAAGGAGCACGAGTGCTGCCACCTCCAGCCGCGTCAGTGAAGACCAGGAGCGGGGCGGCTCCTTGGGGGCCGAAGCCTTGGAGTCGGGCGAAGCCGTGGCCGCTCCTCGCATGGAAAGGAGCCCCAGCCACAACACCGCCCACCCGCGGTTGCCCATTGCTCGCGCCTCCTGACTGCACTCCGGTACGGTGTGCAGAGCCCGGTCATATCCACCGAGCCCGTCTTCGATTCAAGATCATCCAAACGCTGATGGGCTACGCAGAGAGCGACAGGCCCATCCGACGCCGGAAGGGGCCCATTGGGGGCACATGACGCTGGCGGAATGAGAAAAAGCCCAGCAACCGTTTGGGATTGCTGGGCCTGATGATGTGCCGAAGGCGGGATTCGAACCCGCAACCTCCGCGTTCTGAACGCGGCGCCTCTACCAAGGTTGGGCTACCCCGGCGTGATATGTGATTGAAGTCGGGACGACTGGATTCGAACCAGCGACCTCGCGCGCCCGAGGCGCGCGCTCTGACCAGACTGAGCTACGTCCCGATGTGATGTGAGCCATCGAGGGAGGACCCGGACATGACTGAGGCCGGGTCCCCCCTCGGGAGCCCGGCCTCTGTCCATGCCCGCCCCGGAAGTACCGGGTGGCTTGGTCAGGTGCCGGGTGGACTGCCGCGGAAGGAGGCGATTGCCAGTTCCAGGCTGTCCGGAGCGGGGTCCAGGTCGGGTTGGGGATTCGGGTTCAGCTCGTTGCGCGTCGTCATGGCCACCGCTCCTTTCGCGGCCAAGAGACGCGGCGGCATTCCGGTCCTGACACGCCCCTGGACGAATCAGCCCGCGGGCTGGCGGAGCTGGCGGCGGTACTCACCGGGCGTCTTGCCGGCGTGTCGCTTGAACGCCTTCCCGAAGGCGCTGTCGGTGTCGTAGCCCACCGACTCCGCGATGGCCGTCAGGGACGCATCACCCTCCGCCATCCGCTGCATGGCCGTGTGCATCCGCCAGCGCGTGAGGTAGTTCAACGGGCTCTCGCCCACCACCTTCTGGAAGCGCGCCGCGAACGTCGAGCGCGACATGCTGGCGAGCTTCGCCATCGCCTCCACCGTCCACGGGTGCTGGGGGCGGTCGTGAAGCTGCTGCAGGACCCGGCCCAACTGCGGATCCTCCAGGGCTCGGAGCCATCCACCCTTTCCCTCGGGGAACGCTTCGACATGCGTGCGCAGCGCGTGGATGAACAGGACGTCCGCCAGCCGGGTGGCGACGAGCTCGTGTCCGGGTCGTCCCGCCTCCATCTCCGCGGCGACGAACTGGATGAGGGCTTCCACCCCTCGCGTGGCGCCGGCCCCGTCTCCCTTGACGTGCAACACCCGAGGCAGTCCCGCGAGCAGCCGGTTCAACCACGTGCCCGTGAACCCGAAGCTGAAGGAGATGAGCGTCGTCTGCGGACCACCCCCACCGTGGCGCAGGATGCCGCCACACTGGGCTCCCGTCGCGGCGTAGAGGTCGGGCAGGGGCCGTATGCGCGTCCTGGGGGCGTCCCGGAGGGCGTGCGGCGCTCCACCCAGGATGAACACCCAGTCTCCCGCCGCCAGGGCGAGGCGCTGGCCTTCGACTTCCAGCCAGCAGCTCCCGCGAGAGATGGCGTGGAAGAAGCCCGGGTGCCCGAGGTCGAGCTTGATGCCCCAAGGGGCGCTCAACTCCAGCCGGCCGTAGACCTCGGTCTTCAGTCGAAGGCTGCGAAGTGAATCCGCCAGAACGTCCATCCAGGCCTCCCGACTCGGACGATTGAACCAGAGAACTGGAGTTTCGCACATGGAGCGTCCGACGCGTCGGAACTATTCAGGAGCCATGAACAGGAACTCGTGCCCATGACTCTGGCAAAGACAATCGAGAATGACTCCGTCACGGAGGCGCGTCCCACGGCGCTTCGCGTGCTCTGGGCCGGATGGGCTTCGTCGGTTCCCGTCGTGGGCCTCGCCACGCTCGCGGTCCTCCTGGCGCCGCACGTCCGAGGCATCGGGTTCTTTCCGGTGCTTCGCTTCGCGGTCGTCACACCCGTGTGCATGCTCGTCGCGGTCGCTTCGGCATTCCTGTACCGCGCCCTCATCGGTTCATCGCGACCGCGTGTCATGCTGACCGCTGTGCTCGTCGGGCTCGCGCTGGTCGTCCTCGCCGGGATGGCGGCAGGCGGGCCTCCCGGGCTTGCCGCCGCAGCCCTTCCCGCGCTGCTCGGTGGCGCTGTCGCATTGGCCCTGCTGGTCCCGCGCTTCGTGGACCGGCCGCGCCGCTCGCGCATCGGCATCGCCGCGCTCATCGTCTTCGGTGCGCTGGAGTTCATGGGCGTCGCCCTCGCGCTCTCCAGTGAACGCGCTTCACCCATCGACATCCCGCGCACGATGTCCGACGCCGACTCCCGGTTCCTCACCCTCCCGAGCGGCGCTCGCATCCACTACGTGGACGAAGGGGAGGGTGAGACGCTCCTCTTCCTGCACGGCAACCCCGCCTGGTCATTCCAGTGGCGCGACCTCATCCGGGGGCTTCGGGGTTCGTACCGCTGCATCGCGCTCGACTACCCCGGCTTCGGCCTGTCCGACGCACCGGCTGGATTTGGTTTCACGCCGCGTGAGCAGAGCCTCGTCGTGGAGGAGTTCGTCGAACGCCTCCAGCTCCGCGACGTGACCCTGGTCATGCAGGACTGGGGCGGACCGATAGGGCTCGGATTCGCCGGGCGTCGCCCCGAACTCGTACGGCGGGTCGTGCTTGGGAGCACCTGGGCGTGGCCCACGAGTCCTGGCACACCTCGCGGCATCTTCTCCGCCATCGCCGGTGGACCCCTCGGCGAGTTCTTGCAGGTGAACTTCAATGGCTTCGCGGCGTTTGGAATCAAGAACGGGGTGGTCCGCGAGCTGCCCTCCGACGTGCTCGACGTCTACCTGCGCCCGTTCGCCCCCCTGGAGCGACGTGGCATCGCGGCGTTCTATCCAGGGCAGATCACCGGCGCGACCGAGTACTTCGCGGAGGTCGAAGCCGGCCTGCCCCGACTGGCGCAGAAGAAGGCGCTCATCTTCTGGGCACTCCAGGACCAGGGGTTTCCCCGCACGGACCTCGAGCGCTTCGAACAGACATTCCCCAACCACCGGACCCTCGAACTCCCCCACGCGAACCACTTCTTCTTCGAGGACACCGCCGAACAGCTGGTTTCGGAGCTCCACGCCTTCATGGCGGAGAAGCCGTGATCATCTCTTCAATGCAGAGTGCCAACGCGACACGTCATAACGAAAGCTTCCTGGACTCATGCGCCATGACAGAACCATGAAGAAGACATGGCGTGTTCAAGGCCTTCCACCGGCCCCGCACCCTGTAGGTTGGCGCCGTCATTGACCTGATCCGGTGCGCCCGCCATGCGTGTCCTCACCTCGACCCTCCTCGTGGAAGCTGTCACGGAACTCTCAAGGGGCTCCCGGCTCGTCCGGGCCAAGGACGTGCTCGCCTGGTGTGACCGGAACCAGGTGGACTGCCACGGAGAGGGGCTCAAGAACCAGGCGCTCTGGGATGCGGACCACGCAGAGGCAGTCGGTCCGCGCCGGCTCCTGAAGTTCAAGAGCGGCGAGTGCAAGCAGTCCCGCGTGGGCTGGGCGCTCATCGCTCACGGCGCCAAGGCGCGTGAGGCCGCGGCGCACCTGAGCTGGCGCGAGCTGCGGTGGACGGGAGAGCAGTGGGACTGGCTCGGAGGGGAGCCGCCGCCTCCACCCCGTCGCCCGTCGGTCCGGGCAGAACCGGCCCGGGTACAAGCCGTCAGGGGCTGAGCGTCCTGCTCAAGGCCGGGGGCGGACGACGTTCGGCCCCATGGGCATGATCTCGTAGCGCCCGATGGTCGTGGCGGGATCCTTCTCCAGCAGGCGGTGGACCGCTTCCACCGACTCCGCCTCGAACACCGCCATCCCGAAGACACCGGCCGGGTCCATGACGGGGCCCGCCACCACGAGCGTTCCCGCCGCGAGCTGGCCCTGGAGGAACTCGCCATGCGCGCGCATGGTGGCCTGCTCGTCGATGGTCATGGACATCGCGAAGTTGGGACGGTTCGCGATGAGGCGAAGGAAGAAGAGGCTGGAGGGCATGTCGCGATCCTGCCCCGTCTCCGTCCGCGTGTCTCAGGCCGAGACTGGCGTGACGGCGGTGGGGTGCACGAAGGCGTCCCGCTTCACGCCGTGCTTGCGGAAGTCCTGCACCGTCCGGGCGAGCGTGGCGGCCAGGAGCCCCAGGAAGGGCAGGTGTTCGCCGCCTTCGCAGGTGGCCTGTCCCGGCGTGTCCTCGGCGTCGGGGACGAAGCGCTCATCCCAGCGCACCAGGCCGAACGTTCCGTCCGCGGACACCGCGCCGTGTACCAGCGGCGTGCCCGCCTTCCGCGCGTAGTCACTGAGCAACTGGCGGCTGTCCTGGTTGTCGAATGCGTCCACCAGCAGGTCCGCGCCCTTGCAGAGCGTCTCCACGTTGTCGCGCGTGAGGCGCACGCCGAAGGCCTCCGCCTTCACGCCGTGCAGGTTGTGGAGCTGGAGCTTCAGCGCCTCCGCCTTGTTCTTCCCCACGGACGGCTTCACGTACGCCTGCGACAACAGGTTCTTCGACTCCACCCGGTCGAAGTCGATGAACACCAACGTCGCGTCCAGGTTGCGACACAGCAGGGCCGCCGTCGAACCGATGGCCCCCACCCCGCAGAAGACGATGCGCATGGCGGCCCTCAGCACGCCCCGAAGGGCACCTTCGGACGCAGGTAGATGCGCTCCTCGCCGCGCGCGCCCCGGAAGCGGTCCACGACGTAGTGCTGGAAGGCGTCCTCCCGCAGCGGGAAGCGCTGCATGCCGGGCACTCCGCCGGAGCGCACGAGCTCCACCGCGATGCGGCGCACGTCCGTGTCGCTGATCATCCGCTCCAGCTCCACCGGCACGTCCGCCGACAGTCCGTCGAAGGTGATGTTGAGCGTGGTCATGTGCGGTGCCTCCTCGAAAGCGTGGTCGTTCCGAAACCCGAGCCCCGGGACGTCGCCTCCCCGGCGTTCCTGACAGCCGGCCTGGCGCCGCCCGTTCAGGTCCGTTCTCCCGTTCCCGGACGACCGTGCACAGTGTTGGGCTCCAGGAGGGCCGCATGGAGTCGCCACGCGCACCGCAGGACTGGAACCTGACGCCCACGGAGGCCGTGGCGCTGCAGAAGCGCCTGCGTGAGCAGCTCATCCTCGAACCGCCTCCGGGCCTGAAGGTCACGCGGCTCGCGGGCGCGGACATCTCCACGGAGAAGGGCAACGACATGGGCTATGGCGGCATGGTGGTGCTGGACGCGGCGACCCTCGTGCCCGTGGCGCGGTCCGTGGCCGCGGTCCCGCTGTCCTTCCCCTACGTCCCCGGGCTGCTGTCGTTCCGCGAGCTGCCGGTGCTGGCGGCGGTCTGGGCGCGGCTGACGGTCCGGCCCGACGTGCTCGTCTTCGACGGTCAGGGCACCGCGCACCCGCGCCGGTTCGGCATCGCCTGTCATGGGGGGCTGCTCTTCGACGTGCCCTCCATCGGCTGCGCCAAGTCGCTCCTGGTGGGCACCCCCGGCAAGCTCGCGGAGCGACGCGGGGCCACCTCTCCCATCACCCACAAGGGCGAGGTGGTGGGCATGGCGGTCCGCACCCGCCAGGGCGTGAGCCCGGTGTACGTCTCCCCGGGCCACCGGATGGACCTGGAGACCGCGGTGGAGTGGGTGCTGAAGGCGAGCCCGCGCTACCGTGAGCCGGAGACGACGCGCCACGCGCACCGGCTGGTCAATGACTTCCGCCGGGCCGGCGGTGAGGCCTCGGAGCTGGAGGAGGGGAGTCCCGGATGAAGCCCGTGGGGGTGATGCTGGTGGTGGCGGGCCTGGGGCTCGTGGTGGTGGGACTGCTCGTCTGGGTGGGCGCCTTCTCCTGGTTCGGCCGGCTGCCGGGGGACATTCGCGTCGAGAGCGGGAACACCCGCGTCTTCGCCCCGCTCACGTCCATGCTGCTCCTGTCCGTGGCGCTCAGCCTGGGCGCCTGGGTGCTGCGCCGGTTCTTCTAGGCGCGAATTTCCTCTCAAGGATGGGGGCGCTCGGCGTCTGTCCGGCAGGACCTGCCTCGTCGGGTCGCCCGCCTGCTGTCCGGGCGACCAGGGAGGGGGCTGGCGGGGCGCGTCTGGGGGAGACGCCAACCGGACGGGGAGTGGATCCCCGCCCTTGAACCGCGCAGCATGCGGCCCCCGTCTTTCGGCCCCGGCCCGACATGACGTGGCATTCGGATGGACGGCTCCCAGGCCGTCAGGAGCAAGCATGCGCAGGTTGTCGTCACCGTTGAGCGAGCTGGCCCCACACTACCCGGTGGTCGTGGTGGGCTCGGGGTATGGCGGTGGCATCACCGCCAGCCGGCTGTCCCGCGCCGGCCAGCAGGTGTGCGTCCTGGAGCGCGGCCGTGAGTGGCAGCCCGGCGAGTTCCCGCGCACGCCCGCGCAGGCGGTGGCCGAGTTCCAGCTCCACTGCGCCCCGGGCCAGGGCGACCTGGACGTGGGCAGCCCCAGTGGCCTCATCGAGGTGCACCGCAACGGCGACGTGACGGTCATCAACGGCTGCGGCCTGGGCGGCACGTCGCTCATCAACGCCAGCGTGGTCATGCGGCCGGATCCGCGCGTGTTCGAGGACCCCCGCTGGCCCGAGGCCCTGCGCGCCGACGTGCACGGCCTGCTGGAGGACGGCTACGCGCACGCGGAGCTGATGCTGCGGCCCCTGCCGTACCCGGAGGACCATCCGCCGCTGCAGAAGCTCAAGACGCTGGGCATCTCCGCGGAGAAGCTGGGCGGACGGCTCCAGCGGCCGCCCCTGGCCGTGACGTTCGAGGCGGGCGTCAACGCCGCGGGTGTACGGCAGCCGGGGTGTTCGCTGTGCGGTGACTGCGCCACGGGCTGCAACACCGGCGCGAAGAACACCGTGCAGATGAACTACCTGCCGGACGCCCACGCGCACGGCGCGCGCATCTTCACCGAGGTGGCGGTGCGCGCGGTGGTGCCGGACGGAGCGAAGTGGCGCGTCTACTACCGCCCGCTGCACACCGGCCGCGAGCGCTTCGACGCGCCCGACGCGTGGCTCACCGCCGACCGGGTCGTCCTCGCGGCCGGCACCATGGGCACCGCCGAAATCCTGCTGCGCTCGCGCGAGCGCGGCCTGTCCATGTCCTCGAAGCTGGGCCACCGCTTCAGCACCAACGGCGACGTGCTGGCCTTCGGCTACAACCTGGACATGCCCGTCCACGGCGTGGGCAATGGCGAGCACAGCCACGAGTCGCGCGACCCGGTGGGCCCCTGCATCACGGGCGTCATCGACCAGCGCGACACGGCGCGGCTGGACGAGGGGATGATCATCGAGGAGGGGGCCATCCCCGGCGCGCTCGCCTCGCTGATGCCGGCGGCGCTCGCGGGCGCGGCGGCGCTGGTGGGTCAGGACACCGACGAGGGCATCCTGGACTGGGTCCAGGAGCGGCTGCGCCAGGCGGACAGCCTGGTGCGCGGCTCGGAGCACGGCGCGGTGGAGCACACGCAGACGCTGATGGTCATGTCCCACGACGAGGCCAAGGGCGAGCTGCGGCTGGAGCACGACCGCGTGCGCCTGGACTGGCCGGACGCGGGCCGCGACCCCCAGCTCATCCGCGTCGAGGAGCGCCTGCGCCGGGCCACCGCCGCGCTGGGCGGCACCTACGTGCGCTATCCGCTCTGGTCGGAGGCCTTCGGCAAGGAGGTCCTCTGCACGCACCCGCTGGGCGGCTGTGTGATGGCCGAGCGCGCCGAGGAGGGCGTGGTGGACCACGAGGGGCGTGTCTTCTCCAGCGCCTCCGGCCGCGCGGTGCATGAGGGCCTGTACGTGTCCGACGGCTCGGTGGTGCCGCGCTCGCTGGGCATCAACCCGCTGCTCACCATCTCCGCGGTCGCCGAGCGGGCCTGCGCCCTGATGGCCCGGCGCCACGGCTGGACCATCGACTACACGCCGCTGCCGGAGGCGTCCGTCCGGCAGGCTCCCGGGCACGTGGGCGTGCGCTTCACGGAGACGATGCACGGCTTCGTGTCCGGCGCGGTGGCCGCCCCGCACATGGACGCCGGAGACCCGGAGCGCGACGACGCCACGCCCCTGCGCTTCGTGCTCACCGTGACGACGGACAACCTGGATGCGACGCTGAGCGACGAGCGCCATCCCCTGAAGCTGGCGGGCATGGTGACGGCGCCCGTGCTGTCCTCGCGCCCGCTGGTGGTGACGCGCGGCGAGCTGCGCCTGATGACCCGCGAGCACGCGCGGCCGGGGGGCCAGCGGATGGAGTACCTGCTGAACCTGCTCAGCGAGGCCGGTGAGGCGTACTACCTGGAGGGCTACAAGGACCTCTTCGATGATCCGGGTCCGGACCTGTGGAAGGACACCACCACGCTCCTCGTCTCGCTGCACAAGGGCCAGGACGCCACGGCGCCGTGCATCGGCCGGGGCTTCCTGCGCCTGACGGCGGAGGAGTTCGCCCGGCAGCTCACCACCCTGCGCGTGCTCAACGCCCGCGACAGTGGGCAGCGGCTGGAGGCGCTGGCGCGCTTCGGGAGCTTCTTCTTCGGCGCCCTCTACGACACCTACGTGCGACGGATGGCTGCCTAGCGGGCGGGCATGCGGCGGACAGTGCCGCAGCCCGCAATCCCGTGCCCTCCGGGGTGGGCGTGGTCACCCTGTTTCCCACCGGGACCGACAGGGAGGACCCCCATGGCTGAAGACCGTGACCCGCAGCGCCGCTCGGGCGCACCCCAGGACGAGGAGCGTGCTGAGGAGCATCGCGAGCCGTCCATCGAAGAGCGGCGTGCGCGGCGGAGCGCGATGCGGGCGAGTCAGACGTATGCCCGCTTCATCGATCATCTGTGCGACCGGGGAGGCATGTCTCCCAGCGTCGCCCAACAGGCGGCCGTCTCCGTCCTCTGTGGACTGGAGCAGCGCATCTACGCCGACGAGGCGCACGACCTGGAGGCCCAGCTTCCGCGCAAGCTCACGGAGCTGCTCCACCGCTGCGAGCGCCACGACGCCGAAGCCCGGCCGGAGCGGTTCGGGAAGGACGAGCTGCTCAAGCAGGTGGGGGAGGACCTCGCCCTGAATCCGGACGCGGTGGAGCCGGTGGTGCGCGCGGTGATGGACTCCATCCGGCATCTGATCAGCGAAGGTGAGGCGGAGGACGTGAGCGCCCAGCTGCCGCAGGACATCCGCCACCTTTGGCTGCCGACGATGTGAGCCCTGGTAGTAAGGTCTCCGGCGCACCCTGCCGGAGACCTACCTCATGGCCCTCGACGATGACTTCAGCGCTGCCCAGACCCGGGTGAAGACGCTGTCCAAGGCTCCCTCGAACGACACGCTCCTGGAGCTGTACTCCCTCTACAAGCAGGGCACCGAAGGGGACGTGCAGGGCAAGCGCCCCGGCATGCTCGATCTCAAGGGGCGCGCGAAGTACGACGCCTGGGCCGGCCGCAAGGGCCTGGCGAAGGACGCCGCGAAACAGCAGTACGTGGCGCTGGTGGACCGACTGCTGCGCGGTTAGTCGTTGTCCATGCCCCGCTGGCTCAGCCTCGCGTTGTTCCTCGTGCCGGTCACCTCGCTGCTCGCGGTGGCGCACGTCTACCTGTACCGCCGCCTCGTGCGCGACTTGACCGCGCGCAAGGCGCCGCGCCGCGCGGGCATCGCGCTCTTCGTCGGAGGCTTCGTTGGCTCCGTGGGTGCGCGAATGATTGGCGCGATGCTGTCCTCGGAGGCGGCGCGCGTCAGCGGCATCGTGCTGCTGCTGTGGATGGGGCTGGTGCTCTACCTGTTCATGTTCACCCTGGCGTTGGACGTCGGGCAGCGGGTGGTCGCCCGCGCGCGCAAGGCGCCGGAGCCTCCGTCGCCGGAGCGCCGTGCCTTCCTCGCGAAGGGGCTGGCGGCGGGCGCCACCGTGGCCGGCGCGACGGTGAGCACCTACGGCTCCTGGAAGGCCTTCCATCCACCGGACGTGCGCGACATCCCGGTGCGGCTGGCGCGGCTGCCCAAGGCGCTGGAGGGCTTCACGCTGGTGCAGCTCAGCGACATCCACATTGGCGGGGTGTTGCAGCGCCGCTTCGTGGACGAGCTGGTGGCGCGCACCAACGCGCTCAAGCCGGACCTCATCGCGGTGACGGGCGACCTGGTGGACGGCACCGTGCCGGCGCTGGGGCGCTACGTGGAGGGCTTCGGCGCGCTCAAGGCGCGGCACGGCGCGTACTTCATCACCGGCAACCACGACTACTACTCGGGCGCGGCCGCGTGGGTGGCGTTCGTCCAGGGGCTGGGCATCACCGTGCTGCGCAACCGCGCCGTGTCCATCGGTGACGCGGGTGCGTCCTTCGACCTGGCGGGCGTGGACGACTGGAGCGCGCACAAGCTGGGCGAGCCCGGCTACGACCTGGACGCGGCGCTGCGCGGGCTGCGGCCGGACCGCGCGTCGGTGCTGCTGGCGCACCAGCCCTCCAACTTCGAGGAGGTCGCCCGCCGCGACGTGGGCCTCCAGCTCTCAGGGCACACGCACGGCGGACAGATGTTCCCCGGCAACGTGCTGGGACAGCTCATCTGGGGCGATCAGAACGCGGGCCTGAGCCAGCTGGGCCAGTCCCACCTCTACGTCAGCCGGGGGTGCGGCTTCGTGGGCCCGCCCATGCGCGTGGGCGCGCCGCCGGAGATCGCCCGCATCATCCTGCTCCCCGGCTGAGCCCGGGCCGGCCGTACAGCAGCCCCGAGGCAATGCGCAGCGGCGCGGCCCACGGGGGCTCGTGCCGCACGGGGATGTCCTCCCCGTCGACGCGGGCCACCATGCCGTCGGGCGCGACCACGGAGAAGCGCAGCGGCCGGCCCAGCGCCGCCTGCAACGCGGCCATCGTCGTTTCGTCCTCCGCGGAGAAGCCGAGCGGCCCCTCCGGATGGCTGTGGGTCACCTCCACCAGCGTGTCCCGCAGGCGCCAGATGGCCTCCCACCGCTCCCGCGAGTCCGGCAGCGCGTGGGGATCATCGAACGAGTCCCCCCACAGCACCTCGTCTCCGGGACCGATGAGCAGACACACCTCACGCGTCGACATGACCGTCTTCCCTTTCCGTCCTCAGGCATGCCGGGTGATGACCAGCTCGCCCGTGTCGATGGCTTCCTTCAGCACGGACGGCAGGCTCTCCAGCGTCACCCGTGCGTCCGCGCCCGCCAGGCACACGCCCGCGTCGCGCACCCGCAGCGTCGCGCTCTCCACCACCGTGACGAAGCGCTCGCCCATGAAGGCGTAGACCACCTCCATCAGCCCCCCGCCCAACCGGCGATGGCTGATCAACCGCGCGCCGGCCTTGTCCAGCGCGCGCTCCGCCCACGCGCCGACCTCCGCCTCCGCGCGCTGACGCTCCCCGGCCGTGACGCCCCTCCGCTCCCACGTCTCCAGCGTCCGCGCCGTCTCGCGCGCCGCCGCCTCCCAGCGGGCTTCCTGCGCCGCGCGCTCCCGAACTGTCAGAGCCTGCGCCGTCTCACGGGCCTCCGCCTCCCAGCGGGCCTCCTGCTCCGCCTTCTGGCGCAAGAAGCGGGCTCGCTCATCCGCGAGCCGCCGCAGGCATCGCTCCGCCTCCGCGCGTCCGCCCCAGGCCACGTCGAGCACGCGCGCGCGGGCCTCCACGGGCGCGAAGGGGATGCCCGTGCCGCGCGACGCGGACTCCAGCACCGAGAAGCCGAACGCCGCGCGCAGGGACGCCCCCACGCCGCGCGCTTCCCCCAGGGGACGGTCCTCCTCGAGCGCACGCCGCGCGAGTTCCTCTGACTCTCCCTCGAACTCCACGCCCTCGAAGAGCAGCGTGCCGTCATGCCAGCGGCGCGCCGTCACCGGCGACAGGCGCGGCGGCTCCTCCTCCGGCATCAGCGCCAGGGGCTCCGCCACCGCGCCCTCGCGCACCAGCCGCGTGCCCCACAGGTGTCCGCGCACACGAGGCAGCGCGTCCAGCCCTTGCGCGGAGGCAGGCTCGCGCGCGGTGGCCTGGCGGCCCTTCAGTTCGAAGCGCCACCAGCCCGGTTCGACGGGCGTGGTGATGCGCAGGCGGCGTGAAGGCGCGTCCACGGTCCCGCCGCCGAAATACGGCAGCACCGCCGACTCCACCTTCCCGAGCAGCTTCCGGTAGTCCACGCCCCTGCCTCCTTCACGCCACCTTCAGCAGGGGCGTGCTCATCACCCGATCCACCCAGCCGGACTGGCTGGCCCCCGCCACACGCGGCGCGTCCATCAGCGCCTGGAGCACGCGCGGCACCTGGTAGGGGTCCGCGAACTGCCCCACGCTCACCTCGCTGAAGGGCACGCCCAGCTGCGACGCTCCCGTGCGCACGGTGTTGCCGCGCGCCCCCGCCACGTTCACCAGCAGCGCCATCGCCGCCACCGTGTAGCCGCACCCACGGAAGGCCCGCGCGAACTGGTCGCCGGCCTCGCCCGCTTCGTCGCCCACCACCATCACCACCAGCTTCGCCTCCTCCGGGATGCGCACACCCGCGCGGTGCAGCGCGTGCACCGCCGCCCCGTGCACCGTGCCGCCCGACGCCTTCAGTCCGGCCAGCATGTGCTGCACCGCCGTGCGGCTGGCCGCCTTGGGCTGCAACACCGTGCCCATCGTGTCGAACGCCGCGACGTGCAGCTTGTCCAGCGGGAAGCCCGCGAGGATCCGCGACAGCGCTTCCTTCGACTGCTCGATGGCGCCCTCCATCGACCCCGACTTGTCGATGAGGAACATCACCCGCACGTCCGCCTCCGCCGTCGCCTCGGCCACCGCCTGGCGCACGGCGTTGTCGCTCGCCTCCTCCAGCTTGCGGCGCAGGTCCTCGCCCCGGACGTTCTTCGCGATGTTCAGCGAACGCTGATCCGTGGCGCGCGACACCGCCCGCTCCCAGCGCGCCTTCACGCTGGCCTCCTGCAGCAGGCCCAGCTCCTCCAGCGTGGGTGTCATCAGCCGCAGGTCGCGGTCCGACAGCGACGGCAAGAGCGCCGCCAGGATGGCCGGCGTGAGCCCCACGTCCTTCGGCAGGCGGCCCACGACCTCCTTGTAGGAGAGGCGCTCCAGTTCAATCCATTCGCAGATCTCCGCCTCGCTGAGGCCGTCGAAGCGCTCGCGCTTCACCAGCGTGAGCCCGTGCAGGCCCACCTCGCGGTGGCCGGCTTCCGCCTGCTTCTGCTTCCAGCCGAGCACCTCGAAGAAGCCCTGGGACGCGGGCTTGTAGCCGGCCTTGCGCGCCAGCTTCTTCAGCGTCTCCTTGTAGCCGGCCTTCACCAGGCCCTGGAGCATGGGCAGGTTCGCCTCGCGCGCGGCGAGCCACTTCTGCGCCACGCGCTTCCAGCGGCCCAGGGGCGGCTTGCGCGACGCGGGGTCTCCGAAGCCCGCCGCGCGGTTGAGGCGCGCGATCTCCGGCGTCTCCAGCAGCTCCGCCACGCGCAGCACCGCCTTGGGCGTGAGCATGCGCGTGGAGCGGCGCACGTAGTGCAGCACCATGGCCTCGCCGATGGAGCGGTAGTCGTCGTCGTGGAAGGCCACCTGGCCCTGGCCGTCGCGCACGGGCAGGCCCGCGTGCTCCTGCACCAGCATCAGCGCGCACGTCGCCACCTTCAGGTCGCGCCAGTCCGTCTGCGTCAGCGCGTACGACGCGAAGTGCGCCATCAGCGTGGGGTTGAGGCGGTACAGCTCCAGCAGCTGGCCGTACAGCTTCACCGCCGCGGGCACGAACAGGCCGGGGGCCACCTTGCGCCCACGCGCCTGCGCCTTCGCGTCCGCGTGCGCCGCCGCGACCCAGGTGCCGGCCACGTCCAGGCCGGGGCGGTGGTGCCACAGGTGCGCGGAGCCGCCGAGCACCACGTCGAGCAGTCGCTCGGCCGGTCCCCGCTGCGTCTCCGTCAGGGTCGTCTGGGTGCGCGTGGTCATGACAGTCCCCCTTTCGGGGCTCCGGGCAAGGGCATGCCCGGGAAGGGCAGGCGAGGGTGGGAGGGAAAGGTGAGCGCCCGAGTGAAGAAGCCGGTGTCTGAAACCCAAGTTCAGTGCCGGACCGCCGGCGGCCCCCCGCCTTGCGAGCGGAGGGGTGGAGTTGAACCACGGCGTGTAGGGCCTCTTCGGCCGGGCGCTCGAAAGCGATGCCCCCTCCGACGTCTTCCTGGTCGGGTTCCTGACGGGGCATTTCCCTCGGGTTTTGAAGGCGTCCCCCCGCCTCCTTGAAGGGCCCCGGGAGGTTGTTCTCTTTTTCGAAAAGGCCCGTCAGGAACCCGCGGCGGGTCGCGTCGAGGGCTTCAGGTGCTCCCGACTGTCCGGTGGTTCCGGCACGCGGGGGCCCCACGACTTCTTGGGAGGCTGTCCGCGGATGCCAACGTGGTACCTTGCCGTGCCACATCCCCGTAACCCAACCTCCCGGGATGACGGCCGTCCCGGGGCAGCCTCCAGGGCCTCCCGGTGTACGAGCAGCTCACGGATGAGGAATTGTTCGCGGAGGTGTCCCGCCGCCGCGCCTCGGGCGAGGCCGTGGGCACCCCGTTGGGCGCACTCTGCGCACGGTGGGCCCGCCCGGCCCGCTACGTCATTGGCAGGATCCAGAGCAGCTACGGGCGCGGGTCCCCGGCGGACGCCGACGAGCTCTTCCAGGACGCGGTGGGGAAGTTCCTCGACCGGGGCCTGGACCAGTTCCGCGGCGTGTCCGAACAGATGCCGGGCAGGAGCGCGTCGCCCAAGACGTTCTTCCTGCGCATCGTCAAGCATGTCGCCATCGACTTCTACCGGCGACACCGGGAGGAGCTGGCGCCCGCGCCGTCTTCACCCGACGACGTCATGGAAGAGACCCCGTCCGAGGTGGCCCGGGCGGTGGAGGGCGCACGGCGTCGCGAGGAGCGCGCCGAAGCGCAGGAACTGTATTGGGCCGCCTACGCCAGGCTCCAGCAGGAGCACCCCAAGGAGGCTTCCGCATGGGAGCTGTATCACCACGAGGACGTGGAGGATCACGAGGAATGCGCACGCCGTTTGGACATCAGCGTGGTGAACTCGTACAAGCGCGTCAGCCGCGCCCAGGCATACCTGCGCCTGTACCTGCTCGAGTTGCAGCGGGACGGACAGCCGGAAGAGCCTTCGTGATTTCCCTCGGAGGGATGCTGCCCTTCGCTCCACTCGGGATGTCACGATGAAGACAGACGCGCTGTCCCGCTATCAGGCCCGGTTCGCGCGCCTCGCCGCGGGCCCCGCCCCGGTGGGCGAGCTGTTGGAGGGGGTGGGGGACGTGCTGCGGCGCTCGGACCGGCTCGGCACCGAAGGGGTGGAGGAGGCCTTGAAGGGCCTGGGCCGCCCGGAAGTGGAAGCCTGGCTGCGAGCGCAGAAACCGCAGGCGCTCCAACCGCTGCTGCTGCGCGCCGCCGAGGAGTCGATGGAGGCCGCGCTGGGCGAAGCCGGTGACGAAGCGGAGCTGTGGCGCGCTTCGGCGCTGGAAGGACTCGCCGCCCGCGACCGGGCCGCCTCCGCCGCCCGCGCATTGATTACCTGGGAGCTCTTGAAGGGCCCGCTGGAAGGGGACGCCGCCGCCGCCCGCGAGCGCTTCCTCGGAGCGCTGGGCCACCTGGACACCTCGCTGCGCCCCCGCGCACGCTGGTTCATCCCCCTCAACGCCGAGCGCCGCGCCGAGTGCGACCTGCTGGACCCCGTGGAGCGCCCCGGCGCCTGGTGGTTCTCCGCCCGGGCCGGCTGCGATGACCTGGTGGCGACCTGGACGGGCAAGCCGCTGAAGGACCCCGCCCACCTGAAGGACTGCGCCGCATGCCGCGCGGACCGGGTGGACACCGCGGTGGTGGACACGCCGCCCCGGCGGCACCTCACCGACGACGAGCTGTGGCGGCTGGACGCGGGCGAGATGGGCCGCGAGGAGAAGGCGCGCGTGGAAGCGCACACGGCCCAGTGTGGCGAGTGCGCGCAGGCGGTGCTGGCGCTGGAGGAAGGCGACGCCGCCATCGACGAGGCGCTGGAGCTGGAGGAGGAAGGGATGTCCGCTCCGCGCGCGGCGCGGGACTCCCGTGCGGACGGTGCCCGTCGTCCGGGCGCGGCCCGCCTGCCGGAGCACCGCGAGGTGCTGGAGGAGCGGCGCGACTTCCGCGTGGTGCTGGTGCGCGAGCGTCAGCGGGTGCGGCTGCTGGTTCAACCCCTGGGCTCGCGGCCCGTGACGGCCGCCGTGTTCCTGTCGCCCGGGCGTCCGTCGCTCAAGCCGACGCAGGGGCCGGAGGGGCTGTCCTTCGACCTGTCGACGGCGGTGGCCACTGGCGCGCACGCGGCCCACCTGACGGTGCAGGCCGGGCAGGAAACGCTGGAGCGCGACATCGCCTTCTAGCGGCGCGGGGCCACGCGGGCCGGTGGGATGATCCCGCCCGGCC
>NZ_RAWA01000150.1 GCF_003611675.1 Corallococcus sp. CA053C | reverse complement strand
GTGCTCCGGAGGCGGGGTCATCAGGACGAGGAGGCGGGCGTTGTCCGGGCCGTCGTTGACGACGCCGTGTTCGGAGCCCGCGGGGGCGAAGAGGGTGGAGCCGGGGCCGTGCGTCGCTTCCTCATCGCCGATGCGGAAGCGGCACTGTCCGTCCAACACGACGTACACCTTGTCGGACGTGGCATGCCGGTGGGGCTTCTGGGCCTGGCCCGGGGCCAGGCAGTAGACGTCGAGGAAGAAGCGACCGGACTGGAAGACGGTGTGCTTCTGGAGCTTCTCCAGGGAGAAGCCCTGGAACGCCGCAAGCTGCTTCACATCCATCGTGGCATTCGCTCCTTCGCCTCTATATAGCGACGGGCATGGAACCGCTGTCGCTGCATTTTGTTCACGAGCACGCGGGTGCCCGCTTCATTTCGGTGGGTGGCCGTGAGGTGGTGGCCGGGTATGGCAACGTGGGCGCGGAGTATGGCGCGGCCCGGGACGCCGTGGCACTGCACGATGCGTCCTACCGCGAAATCCTCCGGATAACGGGGGAGGATCGCGCCTCCTTCCTCCACGGCATGGTCACCCAGGAGGTGAAGAACCTCCCGGTGGGCTCGGCCGCCTACGCCGCCTTCATCACGGTGAAGGGCGCCATGGTGGCAGACGCGCGCATCCTCAAGCGGGAGGGCGACCTCCTCCTGGACCTGGAGCCCGGCCTGGGCGCCAAGGTGCGGGAGTTCCTGGACAAGTACCTCATCTCCGAGGACGCCGAACTGCACGACGGCACCCCGGACGCGGGCTGGCTGCGGCTGCTCGGACCCCGGACGGCCCAGGTGCTGGGCGCCGTGCTGGGCGCCCCCTTCGAAGCGCTTCCGCCCCACTTGAGCCGGCAGGCGGTGCTCGCCGGGCAGGACGTGTGGCTGTTGGGGACGGCGCTCCCGGGTGGGGTGGCGGGCGTGGACGTGCTGGTGCCGCGCGCGGGGTTGGAGGCGGTGTGGACAGCGCTCACACAGGCGGGCGCGGCGCACGGGCTGAAGCCCCTGGGGTTCGACGCGCTGGAGTTGCTGCGGGTGGAGGCGGGGGTGCCGCGCTACGGGCAGGACATGGTGGACACCACCATCCCGCTGGAGGCGAACCTCACGCACGCCATCTCGTACAACAAGGGTTGCTACATCGGGCAGGAGGTCATCGCCCGGGCCACCTTCCGCGGGCGCATGAACCGGCAGCTCGCGGGCCTGCTGCTGGGCGACGGGGACGCGGACGTGGCGCCCGGCACGGAGCTGCGCCGGGGTGAGAAGAAGGTGGGCTGGGTGACGAGCGTGGTGCGCTCGCCGGTGAAGGGTCAGCGCGTGGCCCTGGGGTACGTGCACCGCGACTCGCTGGAGCCGGGCACGGAGCTGACGCTCGCGGAAGGTCCCGCCACCGTCACCGTGGCCGCCCTGCCCTTCACCGCCGCGTAGCCCCAAGGCCCGTGTCGGACGTTGGAAGGCGCACAGCCGCGCCTCCAGCGCCGGACAGTCCGAGCCGGGCCGCTGGCGTGGGTCCAGACAGACGCCGATGACCGCGAGCCTCTCCCGAAGGGGGCCGCACGCATGGCAATCCCAGACAGCAGGACACAACGCCAGTTGGGCAGGCGGAGCGGCGTTGACGCCGCGCGGCGTTCAACTCCTCACACTCCCACCCGTCCCACATCTGCCCTTCAAGGCATGGACACTGTTATCCTTGGAATGATTCACAAACATATAAATCCAGCCAAGGAGCTGTCCATGCGAATGGCAATCATGGTGGGCCTGATGTCGGTGGGACTGCTGGTGGGCTGTGGCGGTGTGGACCCGGAGGCGCAGGCCCCCGACGAGACGGCCGCCGCAGAGCCGGTGCAGGCCATGCGTCCGCCGCCGTGCGAGTACGCGTGCGACCTCGCGCTGAATGCCTGCCGTCGGAACGCGCCAACCCCGGAGGCCGCGGAGGCCTGCCAGGCCGATTACTTCGACTGCCTGAGCCAGTGCCCGGTGCTCCCCGTCGCCCACTGACTAACGACGTTTCACCCGGGGGTCCCCTCGCACCAGGCTCAGCAGCTTGCGGGGCCCCTGCGTCACCAGGATGAACAGCAGGCCCAGCGCGATGAGCAAGGGGGGAAAGGCGAGCGCGCCCAGCACGACGCCCGCCAGCAGGCCGCCCACCGCCCACCCGATTCCAGACGCAAAGCCCAGCACCGCGCCCGCCACGCCGCCCAGCACCGCACCCGCGAGAATCATGGGTTCGATGAGGTTCATGCCACGGAGGATAGACGAAGTACCCTCTGCGGATGCGCTCGTCCCTCCCACTGGCACTCCTCCTTGTCGCTGGATGCGCCTCAACGCCCCCGGAGCCCCCGGGGCCGCACGAGCAATACGTCTCCTGCACGTTGATCGGCTGCACCACGGGGATGACGCTGTTGATGACCGCCGATATCTCCCGGGAGCAGCTTCAGGCCAGCACCCTCACCATCTGTCGGAACGACGTGTGCTACCCGACCCGCCTCGCCGGACTCCGCGCCGGCATGCAATGGCCCGAGCCCGTCGGCAGGCTCGGCAAGCCCACGATGGAGCTGCAGGTCCAGAGCCTGGAGGAAGGGGTCCAGGGACTCCTCATCTACTACCTGTCGAACGACGACGATGGCTGGAAGGACGGTGACGTCTTCGTCGTGACCCTCAAGGGAGGGGATGGACGCAGCATCGTGAACTTCCGGGGGACGGCGCGATACCAGACGGTCCAACCCAATGGACCGCTCTGCGACGGGACCTGCCATGTCGCCGTCTTCATCGAAGCCGGGGGCGATTGGCCCAATCGTCCCCGGCCCGTGCAGTAGAGGGCGTCCGGCACTCGAAGCAAAAAGCTAGATGCGCCCTTCGGCCTTCTGCTGACGCTCGATGCTCTCGAACAGGGCGCGGAAGGTCCCGCCACCGTCACCGTGGCCACCCTGCCCTTCACCGCCGCGTAGAAGATGTTTCCCCTGGCGCTCGGGTGCATGGGCATACACGTCCCGGGCGACGAGGCGGAGCGCGGTGCGCAAGGGCACCGAGCAGGTCCCATGCCGGATGGTAGGCTCCTGAAGCTTGCTTGAGCGAAGGAGTGCTGCGTGCGGCGACAATCGCGAAAGACGCTGCCCTTCAACGCTCGCCTGGGGCCCATCTGTGGCTGAGGTTTCGTGGGAGCAGGGGGCGACCTGGGTGGTCGAGGCGCTCAACCTCCTGACCGTAGTGGCCGCACCTCGCCTCTACGAACGGTGGTGCACGCAAGCCCCGGCGGAGGAACTGCGGACGGTGCTCCAGTCCCGCATGGCGGCGCTCGCGGCGTTCTGCGCGAAGGCGTGGGGGAGTCCGGATGCGGAGCGCTTCCGGGCAGCAACCCCCAAGGTACAGGCGCTCGCTGAGTCCCTGGCAGGCGCTCCCCCCGGCAGCCTCACGGAACCCGGATGGAACGCCCAGGCCCGCGAGTGCCTGGACGCGATGGGGGTCCCAGTGCCGCCAGAAGGATGGGAAGCTTTCGAGGGGTGGCGCGTGAGCCTACCCTCTTGAACGCCATGCCCCCTGAAGAGAAGCAGCGACTCATCGACCGCGCTCGCGCCATCCTTCTGGAGCATTTGCGCCGTCGCGAACCGGCGACTCCCCGTGAGGACAAGCCGCGCAGCAGCTACGATGAACTCGACGACGCGGTCAGGGGGGCCCTTGCAGGAGATCGCGGCAGGGTCACCACACTGCGCCGCGTCTTCGATGAGCCGGGCTTCGCGATGACGAACTCACTGCACGAGTGCGCGTTGGCCTCTCTCGGGCTCGCGCTGCTCGGAGATCGCGAGTCCCTCCAGCGCATTCGCGGAGTCATCCCCATCAACCTGAACCGCGAGGCGAAGCCGCTCGCCCTCGCGATCCTCGACGCCGGGGAGCAACAGGACCCGCCCCCGGGCAGCAGCCTGCCCGAGGACTGATCCGCTGCCACCCGAAGCGAACGCTAGATGCGACCTTCGGCCTTCTGCTGACGCTCGATGCTCTCGAACAGGGCGCGGAAGTTGCCGCCGCCGAAGCCCTGGTCACCCTTGCGCTGGATGATCTCGTAGAAGAACGGGCCCGCGTCCGGCTGCTTGTAGAGGCTCGCCGCGTCCTTCATGAAGATCTGGAGCATGTAGCTGCGCTCCTTGTCCCCGTCGATGAGGATCTCCAGGTCGCGCAGGACGTTGATGTCCTCGTCGATCTTCTTGATGCCCATGTGCTGGATGCGCTCCGGCAGCGCGTCGTAGTACGAGCCCGGCGTGGGCATGAACTGGATGCCCGCGTTGGTCCGCATGTCCTTCACGGACGACAGGATGTCCTTCACCGTGATGGCCAGATGCTGCACGCCGTCACCGCGGTGGTCCTCGTTGAAGATGTTGATCTGGCTGGCCTTGAAGAACGGGAACTTGGGCTCGTTGTTCGCGAACTTCACGCCGCTCTTCGGGTCCCACATCACTTCCGACTTCAGGCCGCTGCCGTGGTCGCGCTTCTGCTGCGACGCCACGTCCTCGGTGTGGAACTCGATGTGCCAGAACTTCTCGAAGCCCATCACGTGCTCCATCCACAGGAGCATGGGCTTCATCGTCTGGAAGTTCGACGTGACGTGGTCCAACTTGTCGAAGCCGTACTTGTTCTTGCCGCCCTTGGGCTGCGCGTGCACCTGGAAGCCCGGGTAGATGGACTTGTAGTTGTTCCGCTGCAGGAAGCGGAACGTGGTGTCACCGAACGGCGTGGTGATGGAGAAGAACGCCAGCGTGCCGCCCGCGTCGTCCTTGAAGCGCTGGATGTCCGTGATGAACGTGGCGCCGCGCGACTCCAGCAGCTTGAACGCCCTCTCCACGTCCTCCACCTCGAAGTTCAGCGTGCCCACGCCGTCCGGGTGCTTGCGCAGGTAGCGCCACGCCCGGCCACCCTCGCCCACCGGCTGGCTCACCACCAACGCAATCTCACCCGCCTGGAACAGCGCGGACTTCTGCTTGCCGTGCGCGTCCAGCTCCGGGCCGGAGACCGCCACTTCCGCGAAGTCCAACCCCTTCGTGTAGAACTGGCGGCTGCGCTCCAGGTCATGCACGTACCAGTGGATGCTCTCCAGGGTCTTGATGCCCAGCGATTCCTGCTTGGCCATGTCGCTGACTCCTCGTGATGCGAAAGAAGATGGGGACTACACCGGCTGCGCGTCGGGCTGCCGGTCCGGCTGCGCCGCCTGGAAGGCGGGAAGTTCGTTGCACGCCGCTTCAATGCGCAGCAGCGTGGGAAAGGGCTTCAGGTCCACCCCCAGCCGGCGGGCGCCGTAGAGCTGGGGCACGAGCAGGACGTCCGCGAACGACACGGCGTCCCCCACACAATAACGGCCCGCCGTCGCCTGCACCGCCGCCTCCAGCGACGTCAGCCCATGCACGTTCCAGTGCGCCGCCCAGGCCTTCTCGTCCGCCTTCAGCACGTCCTTGACGCGCAGCACCACGGACGTGTTCTGCAGCGGCTGGATGCCGGAGTTCACCGTCTCCGCCAGCATCCGGGTGCGCGCCCGGAGGTACGCATCCGAGGGCAGGAGGGCGGGCGAGGGCACGCGCTCCTCCAGGTACTCCAGGATGGCCATCGACTCCGACAGCCGGCGCTCCTGCCCGTCGTCCTCCATCCACTCCAGCGTGGGCACGCGGCCCATGGGGTTGAGGGCGCGGTAGGCCGCCTTGTGCTGCTCGCCGCCGTCCTTCACCAGGTGAACCGCGAGGTACTCGAAGGGGATGCCCTTCAGGTTCAGCCCCAGCCGCACGCGCCAGGACGCGGAGGAGCGCCAGTAGCCATGGAGGCGCACGTGCTTCATGGGACCTTCACCACCGTCTGGGAGATGCGGCCAAAGAGGCTGTGCCCTTCGGCGTCCAGCATCTCGATGTCGATGGTGTCCCCGGGCTTCATGAAGGGCGTCTTCGGCTTGCCCTCGTCGATGGTCTCGATCATCCGGCGCTCGGCGAGGCAGGAGATGCCCCGCGAGCGGTCCTCGTTGGACACCGTGCCGCTGCCCAGGATGGTGCCCGCGGTGAACGCGCGCGTGCGCGTCAGGTGCTGGATGAGCTCCGGGAAGGAGAAGTGCATCTCCGGGCCCGCGTCCGTGTCGCCCACGAGCTCGCCGTTGAGCACGCTGCGCATGCGCAGGTGCATGCGGCCGTCCCGCCACGCATCGCCCAGCTCATCCGGCGTCAGCGCGAAGGGGCCGAACGCGGTGGCGGGCTTGCTCTGGAAGAAGCCGAAGCCCTTCGCCAGCTCCTCCGGGATGAGGTTCCGCAAGGACACGTCGTTGGCGATCATCACCAGCTTGATGTGCTTGCCCGCGTCCTGGGCCTGCGTGCCCATGGGCGTGTCACCCAGCACGACGCAGACCTCGCTCTCGAAGTCCAGGCCCCACGCCTCGTCGCGCAGGGGGATGTCCGCGGTGGGCGCCAGGAAGTCGCCGGAGCCGCCCTGGTACACCAGCGGATCCGTGCGCAGCGTGGCGGGGGGCTCCGCGTTGCGCGCCTTGCGCACCAGGAGGACGTGGTTGATGTACGCGCTGCCGTCCACCCACTCATAGGCGCGCGGCAGCGGGGCGTGCAGCGCCTTCACGTCCAGGGGGCGGCTCTGCACCGCGTCCTGCTCCAGTTGCTGCGCCAGGGCGCGCAGCTGCGGCTCCCGCGCGTCCCAGTCGTCCAGTGCCGCTTGCAGCGTGAGGGCCACGTTGGTGGCCAGCGCATACGCGGAGTTGTCGCGCTTGACGACGATGAGCCGCCCATCGCGGGTTCCGTCCTTGAGCGTCGCGAGCTTCAATTCCGGGCTCCCTCGGCGGCCGGGTGGGGGGAAGGCGGACCGCCTGAACTGCCCGGCTTTTCCGTCGGGGCACCAGGGGTGTCAAGCACGCCTGTTGAACGCGGCGCGGCATTCCGTTCCCCCTCCAGCAACGCTGCTGGCCGGTAGCATGCGCGCTGCTGACAGCGTGCGGTTCCGCACGTCCCTTGTCGTGGAAACCCACGAGGCGTGCGTTCCCTGCTTGACGGGAGGGCCCGGACGGCTGGCCGCCCCACGGACAGGCGGAGGTGCAGCAGGGAAGAACGCGGGAAGCGAGGGCGCTTCGGCTGTTCAAGTCCCAAGCAGTGCACGCACGGCGGGTGTCGCTCCCCCCTGGCAGGGACCCGGGCGGCAACCCAGGTTGTGGGAAAGGGACGTCCGGCCGACCGCGCCGCCGGGGCGGCGCGGCTGGGGCGCGCGAGGGTACCGAATGGCGGGAGGCTTCCAACAGGCCGGCGACACCCCCGGGGAGCCCCATCCGGGCCAGCGGCTGGGCAATCGCTACGAGCTGCGCCAGCGCTTGAAGACCGGCCGGGGCATCTCCACCTGGCAGGGGTTGGATCTGCTGACCCGCGAGCGCGTGCTCGTGAAGGTCACCTCCCTGTCCGCCTTCGTCCCCACGGCGCGCCACCGCCTGGAGCACGAGGCGGAGGTGCTGTCGCGGCTGAGCCACGCCGCGCTCGTGCCCGTGCGCCACCTGGGCACCTTCGACGACCTGCTCTACCTCGTCACCCCCTGGATTGAAGGCGAGACGCTGGAGGCCCGCCTGCTGCGCGGCCCGCTGTCCCTGCCGGAGGCCATCACCCTGGGCCAGCGCCTGCTGGAGGCGCTCGCGGAGGCCCACCACGAGGGCGTCCTGCACCGCGACGTGAAGCCGTCCAACGTGCTGGTGCGCGACCACCCGCTGTCGTCCGCGTGGCTCACCGACTTCGGCCTGGCGCGCAGCGAGCGGCTGGACCCCTCCCTGCGCGACCTGCCGGTGGGCACCGCCCGCTACCTGTCGCCCGAACAGGCGGGGCTGCTCAACCGGCCGGTGGAGACCCCGTCGGACCTGTACGCCGTGGGGCTGGTGCTCTTCGAGGCGCTGTCGGGCCGGCCCGCGCTGGAGGGCACGTCGGTGGGCGAGGTGCTGCGGCTGCACCTGGGCTCGCACCCCCGGCTGCGCGCGGTGGGCGTGGAGGTGCCGCTCGCGATGGAGGAGCTCATCGCGCGGCTGAGCCAGACGGACCCGCGCGACCGCTACCAGTCCGCCGAAGCGGCGCTCGCGGACCTGAACGCGCTGGAGGCCGCGCTGTCGCGGGGCGAGGCGGAGCCCGCGCTCGTCACCGGCGCGCACGACCACCGCCAGAGCCTCACCGAGCCGTCCTTCGTGGGCCGCCGCGAGGAGCTGGCGACGCTGGAGCGCGAGCTGGCGCACGCGAGCACCCAGGGCGCCCGGGGCGTCGTGGTGGAGGGCGAGTCCGGCGGGGGCAAGAGCCGGCTCTTGGAGGAGTTCTCCGCGCGCGCCACCGGACACCGCGCGTGGGTGCTGCACGGGCAGGCGCAGGACCAGGCGGCGCAGCGGCCCTTCCAGCTCTTCGCGGGCGTGGCGGACGGCGTCGCCCAGGCGGTGCAGGAGCAGCCCGCGCTGGGGGCGCTCCTGCGCGAGCGGCTCGCGGGGCAGGAGGCGGGCCTGTGCACGGTGCTGCCGCGCCTCACGGAGGTGCTGTCGCCCGGCGTGCCGCAGCCGCAGTCGCAGGGCCTGGGGCCGGAGTCGCTGAGCGAGAGCCGCAGCGTCTGGTGCCTCACCGCGCTGCTCAACGCCCTGGGCACGAAGGAAGCGCCCGCGGTGGTGGTGCTGGAGGACTGCCAGTGGGCGGACGCGCTCACGCTGCGCGCGCTGGAGGCCTGGTCCCAGGGCCGCCGTCCCGCGGACGGGCGCCTGCTGCTGCTGGTGTCGTTCCGCAGCGAGGACATCCCCCAGGGCCACGTGCTGCGGCGGCTGGCCCCGAGCGCGCACCTGAAGCTGGCCGCCTTCGGCGCGGCGGAGGTGGCGCGGCTGGCGGAGTCCATGGCCGGCGTGCTGCCGCCCGAGGCGGTGGAGCTGGTGACGCGGCTGTCGGAGGGCAACCCCTTCATGGCCTCGGCGGTGCTGCACGGGCTGGTGGAGGACGGCGTGCTCGTGCCCGGCCAGGACGGCTGGCAGGTGCAGCCGGAGGCCATGGCGCACGCGCGCTCCTCGCGCCAGGCGGCCACCTTCCTCGTGCGGCGCCTGCGCCTGTTGCCACCGGAGTCCCTGCACGTGCTGAGCGTGGGCGCCGTGCTGGGCAAGGCCTTCGACGCGAGGGCCGTCGCGGCCCTGTCCGGCACGCCGGTGGAGGCCGTCAACGCCGCGTTGGATCCGCCGCGCCGCCGGCACATGCTGTGGATGGAGGGCACGCGCTCCACCTTCGTGCACGACAAGCTGCGCGAGGTGCTGCTGGACCTGCTCTCCCCCGAGGAGCGCCGCGAGCTGCACCGCCTGGCCGCGCGCGCCGCCGCGCAGAGCGTGCCCACGGATCCGTTCGAGCTGGCCTACCACTTCGACGCCGCCGGTGAGCCCGCGCAGGCCCTGCCCTACGCGCTGGTGGCCGCGGAGCAGGCGCGCCAGCGCTTCGCCCTGGACACCGCGGAGCTCAACTACCGCATCGCCGAGCGCGGCGCGGCGGGCGCGGATCCGCACACCCGCTTCCTCATCGCCTCCGGCCTGGGCACCGCGCTGATGATGCGCGGCCGCTATGACGAAGCCCAGCAGCAGCTGGAGTCCGCGCAGCGGCTGGCGCGCGACCGGCTGGAGCAGGGTCGCACGCTGGGGCACCTGGGAGAGCTCGCCTTCAAGCGCGGCCAGACGGTGCAGGCCAACGCCTACCTGGAGCAGGGCCTGAAGCTGATGGGCCGCTGGGTGCCGCTCAACGGCGTCACCACCGGGGCGAGCGCCGCGTGGGAGATATTGACCCAGGCCGCGCACAGCGTGGCGCCGCGCCTGTGGCTGGGCCGCAAGTCGCTGGCCGAGGGCGAGGAGGACATGCTCGCGGTCAACCTCTACAGCCGGCTCGCCTACGGCTACTGGTACCAGCGGGGACGGGCCGCCGTGCTGTGGGCGCACCTGCGCGACATGAACCTCGCGGAGCGCTACCCGCCCACGCCGGAGCTGGCGCAGGCGTACTCCGCGCACTCGCCCGCGCTCACCACCCTGCCCTGGTTCCAGCGCGCGTACGCGTACGCGGAGAAGTCCCTCGCGCTGCGCAGGCAGCTGGGCGACGTGTGGGGCCAGGGCCAGTCGCTGCACTTCTACGGGCTGGCCCTCTATGCCTCGTCGCGCTTCCGCGAGTGCATCGAGCGGTGCCGCGAAGCGGTGCGCCTCCTGGAGCGCACCGGCGACCCGTGGGAGGTGAACAACGCCACCTTCCAGATCGCCATGTCGCTCTACCGCCTGGGCCGGCTGAAGGAGGCCACGGGGGTGAGCCAGCGGCTGCACGCGGCGGCGCTCGCGCTGGGGGACCGGTACTCGCTGCGCCTGGGGCTGGAGGCGTGGGCCAAGTCCACCGGGGGCCGCATCCCCGCCGCGCTGCTGGAGGCGGAGCTGGCGGCGCCCACCGCCACCGACCCGCAGTCCTTCGCGGGCGTGCTCCAGGCGGAGGCCCTGCGGCTGTTGCGAGAGGGTGAACCGGCGCGCGCCGCGGAGGTGCTGGAGCGCGCCGAGCGCGTGGTGGAGGACGCGCACCTGCGCCAGGAGTACGTGGCCCCCATCACCCCGTGGCTCGCCACCGCGCGCCGGCAGCTCGCGCAGGAGAGCAGCCCGTTGAACCCGAAGCGGCGCGACGCGCTCCTCGCGGAAGCGGAGGCCGTGGCGAAGCGGGCCCACGCCGTGGCGCGCACCTACCGCAACAACCTGCCCCACGCGCTGCGCGAGCGCGGGTTGCTGGCGGCGCTGCGCGGCCGCCCCAAGCAGGCCCGGAAGCTGCTGAACGAATCACTGCGCGTGGCCGAAGCCCTGGAGATGCGCCAGGAGCGCGCGCTGTCGCTCAAGGCCCGAGGTGACGTGGGCAAGGCGCAGGGCTGGCCCTGGGCCGCGCGCGATGTGGAGACGGCCACCCGCGACCTGGAGGCCCTGGACGACGGCCTGCAAGCGGGGCCGGGCCCCACGGCGGGCGTGGGCACGCTGTCGCTGGTGGACCGCTTCCCGCGCGTGCTGGAGGCAGGACGGCGCCTCGCCTCCGCCCTGTCGCGCGAGGCCGTCTTCGAGGCCGCGCGCCAGTCCATGGTGGAGCTCTTGCGCGCGGAGCGCTGCGCGGTGGTGGATCCGCGCGCGCTGATGTCGGAGGACGACGCGAAGTCCCAGGGCCTGAGCCGCACCGCGCTCGCGCGCGCGCTGGAGACGGGCCGCATCACCGTGATGGGCCAGGGCCTGCCCGGCGGCATCAGCGACAGCATGGAGCTGTTGGGCGTGCGCTCCCTCCTGTGCGCGCCGTTGCAGGTGCGCGGCAAGACGGTGGCGTGCGTGGTGGCCAGCCACCGCAAGGTGGGGGCGCTGTTCGGCGAGGACGAGGAGCGGCTCGCGTCCTTCGTGGCGGTGCTCGCGGGCGCCGCGCTGGAGAACACGGAGAACTTCGAACGCATCGCCGCGCTCTCCGAGGAGCAGGGCCGGCTCTACCGCGAGGAGCAGGAGGCGGTGCGCCGGCGCGACGACTTCCTGTCCATCGCCGCGCACGAGCTGAAGACGCCGCTCACGTCGCTGCAGCTGCACATCCAGGGGCTCCAGACGAAGGCGAAGGGCGCGCCCATGCCCCCGGAGAAGCTGTCCGCGAAGCTGGAGTCCGCCTACTCCCAGACGCAGCGGCTGGGGAAGCTGGTCAACGACCTGCTGGACATCTCCCGCATCGCGCAGGGGCAGCTGCACATCAAGCGCGAGGACGTGGACCTGGTGGCGCTGGTGCGAGGGCAATTGGAGCGCAGCCGCGAGTCCCTGGCGCGCGCGGAGTGCGAGGTGCGCTTCCACGCCACCCAGCCGCGCTTCGTGGGCCACTGGGACGCGCTGCGGCTGGAACAGGTGGTGGGAAATCTCCTGACGAACGCGATGAAGTACGGCGCGGGCAAGCCCGTGGAGATCACCCTGGACGGGGACGCGTCACGCGTGCGGCTGCTGGTGCGCGACCACGGCATCGGCATCGCGGAGGAGGACCGGGCCCGCATCTTCGAGCGCTTCGAGCGCGCGGTGTCCGTGCGCCACTACGGCGGCTTCGGCCTGGGCCTGTGGATCGTCCGTGAGATCGTCCAGGCGCTGGGCGGCGGCATCGACGTGGTGAGCGCCCCGGAGCAGGGCTCCACCTTCACCGTCACCCTGCCCCGCTCCGGCGGCCCGGTGCACTGAGGGCCCGGGCCGCGAGGGCCTACCGCCGCGTTACTTCCAGGTAGATGACGTTGTCCTGGCGGTCGCGGAACAGCCGCACGTTGGCCACCTGCTCCAGCGGCGTCTCCGAGAGCATGCCGCGCATGCCGTCCTCGTCGCGGTAGGTGAGCCACCAGTCCATGAAGGCCTCCATGTAGCCCGTCTCCGGCGGGTGCACCGCGAAGTTGGCCACCAGCAGCCGGCCCCCGGGGCGCAGCATGCCGAAGAACACGGAGGTGAGGCGGCTGGCCACCGAATCCGACAGGTAGTCGTACAGCCCCGCCGAGTACACGAAGTCCAGCTCCGAGAACGTCACCTTGCCGGACAGCAGCGCGCGCACGGAGCCGCACACCGGCCGCACCACGCCGTCCGGGTGCAGGCGGGACACCTCCGCCAGGCTCACCGGATCCTGGTCGAACGCGATGAGCTCCTGGAGCCTCCGCTCCGCCACCGCGCGCGACTGCTCCGCCTCCCGCAGGTGCCCGCACGCCACCGACAGCACGCGCCCGTCGGGCCGGCGCTCGGCCGTCTCATCCATCATGCGCGTGAGCAGCTCCCGCCGCTCGCGCACGCTGCACGCGCTGGGCTGCCCGTGCATGTACCGGTACACCTCACGGCCCCCGTGCAGCTCATCCGCCGCGTGGTCGATGTAGAGGTAGTCGATGAGGGCCGCATCCCCCGCGTAGCCGCGAGGCCGCTCGAAGGCGTGCCGGGTGAAGGGGCACTGATGCACCAGGTGGCGCATCGGGTGCTTGCGCGCCACCTCCAGGCAGAAGCGCTTCCACAGCTCCGGGCTCCAATGCCGCCGCCGCTCGATGAGGCCACCGTGCAGGGAGGTCATGCCGTGGTGGAGCACCTCATCCGGCCCCTGCGCCATGCGGGTGTACAGCGCATCCAGCCACTGCCGCGCCTCGCCGAAGGGATCCTCTGGCGTGGCCTCCTCCTCCGAGGGTTTCACCAGGAAGAGGTGCTGGGGTTCAGGCGCGACCGCGAAAGCCGCGCCATGGACCGAAGGGAAGGGGTGGCGCATAGGCATCATCCTGACAACTCGGGAGCGGAGTGGTTCCACTTCCTGCGCCCCCGTCGTCCGCCAGGCCCGGCTCCGTCCAGGAGGACGGGCCCTGTGCCATTCGGGCGCGCCCGTCCCCCTGGAGCGCGGGCGGGCGGATCAGCCCCCCAAGCCACGTCCGCGGTGAAGGCCTCTTTCCGCGCCCGGCCGGTCGGCTTCACCGGCCGGGCGCGGAAGCGAGGAGGTCCAAGCATCTCCCCGCGCCCTCGTCCCCTCTCACGGCCTCAAACCCTCAACGGGTGGGCCGTCTCCGGGCACTCCCAGTACGTGTACTCGCAGGTGGCCCGGGTGGCGTCGCACGGCACCGCCACGATGGTGATGAGCTCGCACGGGTGGAGCGGCGCCGCCTCCATGGCGCGGGTCCGGTGCCCCGCGTCCCCGACCTCCGGCGACGCGCCGGTGCCCCCGTCCCCCGTGTCGCTCGCGCCTTCCGGGGGCAGCGGCGCCACCACCGCGTGGTTGCCGGACACCGCCCCGCGGCCGTCCGTCCGAGTCTCCGGGTGGGTTTCCAGTGACGGCGCTCCCGCCAGCGCCAGCAGCGCGGACGGCAGGCCCGGGGCCGCACCCAGGACCGCGCCCAGGACATACAGCTTCGTTCGCATGGTCTCCCCCTTCGCCGGCTGCTTCTGGAGTCGGCGCGCGTCGTGGCGCACCGGGTCCGGTCGGGCTGGCAGAGACGGATCTACCAGCAAGGTCTGACATCCCGTGGCCGTCCCGGAAGGGAATGCGGGCGTCTGGTATGCGACGACAGGCACTGCGGTTAGGATGGCGCGCCCCGCCTGGAGAGCCGTACCGCGCATGAAGATCGAGATCGCCCACCTGCCCCACGACATCATCGAGGTCATCTACCCTTCGGAAGTGACGCCGAAGGACGTGACCGAGTACGTCGAGCAACTGAAGAAGGACATCACCGCCCGGGGAGGCAAGGAGTGGTCCGCCCTGGTGGACCAATCCAAGCTGCGGGTGATGCCCTCCACGGTGGTGGGGGAGATGGCGCGGCTGAACGCGTACGCCCAGCAGCGCGGCATGGTGCGCTCTGCCCGTGTGGTGGTGGACCCCGGCAGCGGCCTGCAGGCCTGGCGCATGACCAAGAACGCCGGCCTCACCATCCCCGCGAAGACCTTCGAGTCCCGCGCCGAGGCCCTGGCCTGGCTCGAAGCGCCCGACGCCGACTGAGCCGCTCGCGGCAACCTTTGAACCCCCGACGGTGCGCAGAGGCCCTGCGACCGCCCGGGTCCGCCTACGTGTTACAGTAACACCCCATTCCTTCACTGTGTCTGTCGCCGCACCGTCAGGAGTCGCCCCGCATGTCCCTGTCCGCCCCCGCCTTCCGAGCGAAGCTGCTCGGCACCCTCATGTGTACCCTCACCGCGCTGGCCTGCGGACCGGCTCCCGAGTCGGACGCGCCCGCGCAGGACCCGCTCGCCGAGTCCCGCACGCCCGTCGTGTACGGCAACGATGATCGCCAGGACGTCTACGCGCACCCCAGCGCCGTGCTGCGGGAGCGGGCCCGGCAGTCCACGGTGGCGCTGCTGTACCCGGAGGACGTCGACACCTCCAATCCCAACAACGTCGTCGTCAACGGCAAGACGCTGACCCAGTGGGAGAACCTGTGCACCGACCAGCGCTTCCGCGACGACCCGGCGCCGGCCTTCTGCTCGGGCACGCTCATCGACGATGACCTGGTGCTCACCGCGGGTCACTGCATCGAGGACGTGGCGGACTGCGCCGACGCGCGCTTCGTCTTCAAGTTCTACCGCACCGCCGCCGGGGTGATGGAGACCATCACCAGCGCGGACGTCTTCAACTGCAAGAGCATCGTGGCCCACAAGCTGGAGGAGGGTGACCTCTACCTGGACTTCACCATCGTGAAGCTGGACCGCTCTGCGGCGCCGCGCTTCACCCCCGCGCCGGTGCGCCCGGGCAGCGCGCCGCTCGCGGTGGGCGCCAACCTGGCCGTCATCGGCAGCGGCAGCGGCATCCCGTTCAAGATCGACTCGGGCGGCTCCGTGCGGGAGAACAACGCGGACTTCATGGACTACTTCGACGCCACCACGGACACCTTCGCGGGCAACTCCGGCTCCGGCGTGTACGAGACGGTCAACAACACCGTGGCCGGCATCCTGGTGCAGGGCGAGACGGACTACGTGCCGCGCGACGGCGCCAACTGCAACGAGGTCAACGTGTGCACGGAGACGGGCTGCTCCGGCGAGAGCATCATCTACGTGCACCGGGCCATCCAGGAGTTCTGCGCGCGCAACACCAACCTGCGGCTGTGCAACACCACGCCGCCCCCGCCCACGAAGTACGCCTTCTCCACGACCAACACCGCCAGCGCCACGCGCGGCACCGTCAACGGCACGGTGACGCTCGCGGCCGGGCAGCAGCTCACCGTGGGCACCTGCGGCGTCACGGACGCGGCCGTCACCGGCGACTCGTACCTGCGCCTGCGCGGCCCCTCCGGCGCGGAGGTCGCCTCCAACGACGACGCGTGCGGCGGCTCGGGCTCCAAGGTGACCTTCACGGCCACCGTCGCGGGCACGTATGAAATCCGCGCCGGCTGCTACCAGAACACCCCCTGCGGCGGCACCGTCTCCTGGGAAGTGACGGCGGGCAGCACGACGCCGCCCACCAGCGGCTCCACCCCGTTCAGCGTGAGCAACACCAACAACGCCACCCAGAACACGGTGAACGCCGACGTGGCGCTCGTGGCGGGCCAGGCGCTGTCCTTCGGCAGCTGCGGCGTGACGGGCGCGTCCGGCACGGGTGACACGGTGGTGCGCCTGTTCAACGCCGCCGGCCAGCAGGTGACGTTCAACGACGACGCGTGCGGTTCGCTGTCGCACGCGTCCTACACCGTGCCCACGGGCGCGGGCGGCACGTATCAGATCCGCATCGGCTGCTTCGGCAGCTCCGCGTGCAGCGGCACCCTGGCCTGGACCGCCCAGTAGTCAGGCCCGCTTCCCTGCTTCCTCACGGGCCCGCCCTTCCCCCTTCACCTTGGGGAGCGGCGGGCCCGGTGTTTTCATCCACACCCTGCCCTGCCCTCCAGGGGGCTTTCCCGTCCACCCGAGGCTTGACAGCCTGGGGAGGCAAGTCTAACGCAAGGCGCCATGAGCACACCCCGCTTCCCGCCCTCACCCCGCCGCCCCGTCAACAACCAGGGCCCGCTGCGCGTCCTGCTGCTGGAGAACATCCACGCCTCGGCCCAGGAGATGCTGGTGGCGGAGGGCTTCCAGGTGGAGCGGCTGTCCGCCGCGCTCAAGCCGGAGGAGCTGGCGGAGCGCCTGCGCGGCGTGCACCTGTTGGGCATCCGCAGCAAGACGACGGTGCCGGAGGGGTCGCTGAAGTACGCGGACGACCTGCTGGCGATTGGGGCGTTCTGCATCGGCACCAACCAGGTGGACCTGCTCGCGTCCAGCGTGCACGGCGTGCCGGTGTTCAACGCGCCGTTCAGCAACACGCGCAGCGTGGCGGAGATGGTGCTGGCGGAGGTGGTGGTGCTGACGCGCCAGCTCTTCGACCGCAGCCGCGAGGTGCACCAGGGCCAGTGGCGCAAGGTGGCCACGGGCAGCCACGAGGTGCGCGGCAAGACGCTGGGCATCATCGGCTACGGGCACATCGGCTCGCAGCTGGGCGTGCTGGCGGAGTCGCTGGGCATGCGCGTCCTCTACTACGACGTGATGACGAAGCTGCCCCTGGGCAACTCGCGGTCGGTGTCCACGTTGAACGGGCTCCTGGCGGAGTCGGACTTCGTGACGCTGCACGTGCCGGCGCTGAGCTCCACGCACCTGCTCATCGGCCCCGAGCAGCTCGCGGCGATGAAGCCGGGCGCGTGCCTCATCAACGCCAGCCGCGGCACGGTGGTGGACATCCCGGCGCTGGCGCAGGCGCTGCGCTCCAAGCACCTGGGGGGCGCGGCGGTGGACGTGTACCCGGAGGAGCCGGAGGGCAACTCGGACGGCTTCGTGACGGAGCTGCAGGGGCTGCCCAACGTGGTGCTGACGCCGCACATCGGCGGCTCCACGGAGGAGGCGCAGGCGTCCATTGGCAAGGAGGTGGCCACGTCGCTGCTCAAGTTCGTCAAGGGCGGCGCGACGACGGGCGCGGTGAACTTCCCGCAGGTGGAGGCGCCCATCATCCCGGGCACCCACCGCATCATCAACGTGCACCGCAACACGCCGGGCGTGCTGCGTGACATCAACCGCATCGTGTCCGACTTCAACGCCAACATCCACGCGCAGGTGCTGAGCACCGACGCCAACGTGGGCTACCTGGTGATGGACCTGGACCAGGACGTGTCCCAGCAGGTGTGCGACGCCATCGCCGGGCTGGAGACGGACATCAAGACGCGCATGGTGTCCTAGGCGTCCAATATCTTCCCCGGGTTGAGGATGCCTTCCGGATCCAACGCGCGCTTGAGGGTGCGGAGCAGCTCCAGCTCCCCGGGCGCGCGCGTGTAGTCCAGGTAGTCCTTCTTCAAGAGGCCGATGCCGTGCTCGGCGGAGATGCTGCCGCCGTGCTTGCGCACGAGGTCGAACATGGCGTGGTCCGCCTGCTTCGCGTGCGCGAAGAAGTCCGCCTTCTCCACCGCGTCCGGCTTCATCACGTTGACGTGCAGGTTGCCGTCGCCGATGTGGCCGAAGAGGCAGATCTCCCAGCCCGGGTAGCGGCTGGCGAACACGGCATCCAGCTCCGCGCAGAACGCCTCCAGGTTCGCCACCGGCAGGGAGATGTCGTTCTTGTGCAGCACGCCCGTGGCGGAGAGGCTCTCGCTGATGGACTCGCGCAGGGACCACAGCTCCGCGGCCTGCCCCGCTCCTTGCGCCTGGGTGCCGTCGGTGACGAGGCCGCGCTCGAAGAGGGACCCAAGCCACGCCTCCACCGCCGCCGGGTCGCCGCCCTCCGACTCCAGCAGCACGTAGCAGCCGCTGGGGGCCTCGAAGGGCGAGCGCAGCTTGCGGTGGCGCTGCACGCGGGCCAGGCATTTGTCGGTGAAGAACTCGTAGGCGGACAGCGCGAGCGGGGCCTGGCGCGCGTCGCGGAACAGGCGCAGCACGGCGGCCACGTCCGGCACCGCGAAGAGGAAGACGTCCTGCTTGCCCGGCAGCCGCGTCAGCTTGAGCGTGGCCTCCGTGATGACGCCCAGCGTGCCCTCGCTGCCGATGAAGAGCTGGCGCAGGTCCACGCCGGTGTTGTTCTTCTCCAGCGCGCCGTTGAGCTCCAGCACCTGGCCCTGCGCCGTCACCACCTGGAGCCCCAGCACCCACTGCCGGGTGAGGCCGTAGCGGATGACCTTCACGCCGCCCGCGTTGGTGGCGATGTTGCCGCCCACCGTGCTGCTGCCCTTGGAGGCGAAGTCCACCGGCCAGGTGAGCCCGTGCGGAGCGCAGTGCTGGTGCACCCCTTCCGTCACCGCGCCCGCCTGCACGCGCACCGTGTTGCCGAGCAGGTCCACGGGCTCCATCCGGGTCATCCGCTTGAGCGACAGCACCACCTCGCCCTTCATCGCCACCGCCCCGCCCGCGAGGCCCGTGCGTCCGCCGGAGGGCACCACCGCGACGCGGTGCTGGTGGCAGAGCGCCAGGAAGCGGGCGACCTCGTCCGTGGTGCGGGGGAAGGCCACCGCACTGGGGGCGGGGGCGTACACGCGCGTCCAGTCGCGGCCGTACTCCTGGAGCTCCGCGGGCTCCCGGGTGAGGAAGTCGGCGGGGAAGGACTCGGCGATGGCGCGGAGGAAGTCGGCGGGCAGCGCGGCGGTGGACATGGCTCCAGGCCTATTTCACGCACCCCGGCAAGACAAGTCCGGCGGTGGCATGCGCTCCGCCACGGAGGGCGCATCCGTCACCTACACGGCCCCCTTCGTCGCGTCAGCCCTTGATGAAGGCCAGCAGGTCCGCGTTGATGACGTCCTTGTTGACGGTGCACATCCCGTGGCTGAAGCCGGGGTAGACCTTCAGCTCCGCGCCCTTGACGAGGTTCACGGTGAGCCTCGACGCGCCGTCGATGGGGACGATCTGATCATCGTCCCCATGCATCACCAGGGTCGGCACGTCGAACCGGGCGAGGTCGGCGCGGAAGTCGGTCTCCGAGAACGCCTTGATGCACGCATATTCGGCGTTCAGCGCCCCCATCATGGACTGGAGCCAGAAGCTCTCACGGACGCCCTCCGACACCTTCGCGCCCGGCCGGTTGTAGCCGTAGAACGCCAGGCTCAGCTCCTTGAAGAAGCTGGAGCGGTCGGCGCGCACGCCGGCCCGGATGCTGTCGAAGGCCGTGATGGGCAGCCCGTTCGGATGCCAGTCCGTCTTGAGCATGATGGGCGGAACGGCGCTGATGAGCACCGCCTTCGCCACGCGCGACGTGCCGTGACGCCCGATGTAGCGCGTGACCTCGCCGCCTCCTGTCGAGTGACCGACATGGATGGCCTTGCGCAGGTCGAGCGTGGAGGTGAGCGCGGCGAGATCATCCGCGTAGGTGCTCATCTCGTGGCCGTTCCGGGTCTGCGACGAACGGCCATGCCCCCGGCGGTCATGCGCGATGGTGCGATAGCCGTGGTCCGCCAGGAACATCATCTGGTCTTCCCAGGCGTCGGCCGTCAGGGGCCAGCCGTGGGAGAAGACCACCGGCTGACCATGCCGGGGGCCCCAGTCCTTGAAGTAGAGCCAGGTGCCATCCCGGGTGGTGAGATAGCTGCCCGACAGCTTTCCAACATGCGCGCTGCTGGATTCGGTTTCCGTGGACGTGGTGGACATGGGGGCCCTTGCGGTGCGGGGGAGATCCGACGCGCACGAAGGTGTGCGTCGGACCCCGGGCCCGCCATCGTCCCCGGGGGCCTCCCTAAACCCCTTCAGGGAAGTCGGGTAAGGGTCTGACGGGTTACATCATGGAGAGGTGGCGTCCATGGCGTGGCAGCCAAAGCACTGGACGGCGCAGCAGCTTGAGGAGCGGCGGCTTGCGGCCGGAC
>NZ_RAWA01000014.1 GCF_003611675.1 Corallococcus sp. CA053C | reverse complement strand
CTGTCACGCTGAGCCGTCACGCTGCTCCCCCGCGTGACGCGCAAGGCGGCCGTCGCTGCCGCCGGGCGATGGGGCTGGACGGGCGCGGCCAGGACGCTGGCGAGGACGCGCTCGTACGCGGCGCGCTCGCCTTCGGCGAAGGACTCGGCGCGGATGCGCGCCTCGCGCTCGCGGGCCACCTCGGCGCGCAGGTCGTCCAGCTCGTCGTGGAGCGCTTCCGGGTCGAAGGTGTGGGCGCAGCAGGCCGACGCGGGCGTCCGGTGGTAGGTGGGCTCGGCATCGGCGGGGACTTCCCGGGCCGGCGCACGCTCACCGGGTGGCCGGGCGCGGGGGAGAAGTTCGCTCGCGTCCTCCTCGGTGACGATCTGGCCCGACCGCAGCCGAACCATGCCCGCCGGCACGGGCTCGGATTCAGCCGGCGCGGAGACCGGCTGCACCTGCTTCGGCTGGGCGCGCTTCGCCTTCGTCGTCCGGCGGCGCTTCGAGCGTGGGCTCTTCGTGGGCGTGGGGCAGGTGCTCATGGGAGCCGCGCCTCCTGGCCGCAGGTGTGCGGCGGGCACGTGGGCGCGGTGCAGCGCCAGGCGCGGCAGCTGGGGCACTTCGTCATGGCCCGCCGGCAGGTGCACTTCCGGAGGACGCGGTCCTTCAGCGACTCGGGCTCACGGCCCCCGCTTCGCGCGGCGAGCAGCTCGTAGGCCTGCCACCGCGCGTCACGTGCCTGGGTGACGGCGGCGAAGCCCAGGCGCACCTGAGCCAGCGTCAGGGCAGGGAGCTCCCATAGGGTGTCCGCCGGGCCTGGCTGGCAGGCCACCGGATCCGGCAGGCACACCACGTCCTCCAGCCACAGGCCCGCGGGGCCCACGTACCAGCGCGACTCGCGCTCGGCATCGGGCCAGAGGGAGACGGCGCCGAGGCGGCCCACCGCGACCACCGCGCACGTCGGCAGATCCTCCGGGCGAGGCGCCCGGACGCCCGGGCCGGCGCCGGACACCATCCAGGAGACGAGTCCCTCCTCGTACCCCTCCGCCGCGCAGACGGCGATGTAGCTGCCCAGCACGTCCGCGGCCAGCGGGTGCTGGACGTTGAGGACGGGCGCGTTGCGAACCTGGACAGACCAAGCCCAGGGCTGCGGAGCAGTCACTCCGAGGATGCGTGCACGGGTGGGCGTGTCGCAGGCGCTCACGCTGCCCTCCGGTTCTTCAGGAAGGACTCGGCCAGCTTGCGAACGCGGCCCTCGTCCGTCTCCAGGCGCTCCATGAAGCTGGCCTGCGGATCTCGCACGCCCTCCATCTGGTCGCGCTTGATGCCCAGCACGTCCGCCACCACCGGATCCGAGCCCGAGTCGGACGTCAGGAAGTAGGCCATGACGGGGTCCGGCTGCCCGTCGCGGTGGACACGGCCGATGGCCTGCTCGTGCACGCCGGGGCTCCAGTCCAGCTCGCCGAACACCACTGTCCGGCAGCAGCCCTGAAGCCCGTCGAGCCCCGCGCCGGCGCGCAGGGACATGATGAGGATGGGCGTCTGCCCGGACTTGAAGCGCTGGGCCTGCTCCTCCTTCTGCGTCGGGCTCTCCTGCCCGGTGAAGATGGCCGGGGAGTACTCCGCGAGGCGCTGCCGCCAGATGCTGTAGACCTCGTGGTGCCACCCGTACAGCAGCACCCGCTCGCCGTTCTCCACCAGCATGCGGACGAACTCCGCGACGAAGGGCGCCTTGCTGATGCCGGTGGCCTGGCGAAGGCGCCAGGAGAGTTCCCCGGAGGCCTGCATCCGCTCCTCCGGTTTCACCCCGCCCTGCGCGAGGATGATGCGGGCGAGCTCCGACGCCTTGTCCTGCACCTCATCGAGGACCTTTGTGTCGGCCTCCACGGTGTGCACGGTGCGCGTGAGGGACGGCAGCTCCCGCCCGACTTCCTGCCGCGTGCGGCGCAGCATGAGCCCCGCGTCGCGCAGGTAGGTGCCGAAGGCGCGCGGGTCCTTGAAGTTGAGCTTGTCGTCCACGCCGGTGCACCACTCGCGGCTGAACTCCTCGCGCGTGCCCAGCACCCCGGGCTTCAGGGCGTCGAGGACGTGGAACATCTCCCCGCCGTAGTTGTAGATGGGGGTGGCGGACAGGCCGATGGCAAAGGGCACGCGCTCAGCCAGGTAGTGCGCGGCCTTGTACTTCTCCGACTCCGGCCCCCGCCGCAGTTCCTGGCACTCGTCGAAGACGACGGCGCGCACTCCCGCGGCGACGAGCGTGTCCGCCCAGCCAGACAGCTTGTGGTAGTTGAGGATGAGGACGTCGGGCCAGGGCAGCTTCTGCCCGCCACGTCCCCGGGTGACGTCCTCCGGCGTGGCGCGCTTCGCCACGTGCACACGCAGGCGCGGGAGGAAGCGCGCCAGCTCGCGCTGCCACTGCCGGGGCAGGTGCGTCAGCGTCACCACCACCGCAGGCAGGGTGCGCTTGTCCGTGAAGCCCGTGAGCGCGGACGCCGTCTTGCCCAGGCCCACGTCATCCGCCAGCAGCAGGCGCTGCAGGCGCAGCCACATGTCCGCGGCGCGGCGCTGGTAGTCGCGCGGCGGCACAGCCATCGCGAAGTCCGGTGGCTGGTACTCGGCGGCCAGCAGGTTGGCCACCTGCGCTTCGCGCCGGGCATGCTCGCGCGCGCCGCGCCGCAGGAAGTCCTGTGCCTCCTTGCCCACCACCTCCAGCGGGTAGCGCTCAAGGAACCACTCCAGCTCCCGGGCCGTCTCCTCGGTGGCCGCCAGCAGCACCTCGCCGACGTCGCTCTTGTTGACGCGCTCGAAGATGCGCTTCAGCCGCACGGCCACGTGAGGCTCCGCCTGCACCACCCACGCGGGCCGCTCCCCTCCCCGGTTTCCCAGCTTCCGCGCCTCCAGGCGCACCGTCCCGAATGTCTTCACAGCAGGCCTCCCCTCAGCACGGCCACGCGCACGGGCTTGCCGCGCATGCGCGGAGGCAGGCCGCCGTGGCGGGAACGGGTGGTGACGAGCAGGAGGGCGTGGACGTCCTCCCGCTCCGCGTACCGCAGCAGCTGGCGGGTGACCTCCGACAGGCCCCCGTCCACCTTCACTTCGAGGCCCACGTGGGCCTGCGTCAGCAGGAAGTCGATGCGGCCCGCCTCGCCCAGCGACACCTCGCGCTGAAAGGCGATGCTGGCCCCCGCCAGCACCTGAGCGAGCGCCACCTGGAGGAGTGCCTCCCCGGCACAGCGGAACCGGTGGCCGGTGACGAGGGCGTGGACGTGGTCCAGCACCGCGAGGGTGTCCGCGGGCGTGCTCATGCGGTCCCCCAATGCGTCGGCGGGATGCTGGTGACCCACCCAAAAGGTCGGGCTGCGACCCAGACTGCCCGGCACCTCTGTGGGTGGGGGTGGAGTACGGTTTCCGCGTGGCCCTTCACGAACTCACATCGCGGGACGCAGTCCTGGCTGCCATCGCTAAGTACCGAGAACTCGGACGCGACGCATTCCTCCGCAAGTACGGCTACCTGCGCGCCCGTCGCTACTTCCTCTCGTACGATGGCGAGCTTTTCGACTCGAAAGCCATCGTCGGAGCAGCCTTTGGAATCCAGTACCCGGACCGAGGGCCACTCACGCACGCGGACTTCAGCGGCGGTGACGCCACGGTGCGGGCTCGTCTCGAAGCGCTCGGGTTTGCCATGTCGGTCAAGGCGAGTGAGGGCCCTGCCCCTGATGGATCGAAGGAGCAACCCCGGCTTGAAGTAGGGCGCGTCTACTCCTGGGACGAGCTCGGAGAGATCTTCCACTGCAAGCCTGCCTACTTCGGCTCGGCTGGCGGGATGATTTCCAGGCCCATGGTCTGGGCCCTCATCCTCATCACGCACATTGGAGGCGCGAAGTCGTTCGATTACGACGACCACTGGGAAGGCAAGGATCTCATCTACACGGGTCGTGGACAGACGGGCGACCAGCGCATGGAGGCGCAGAACTCCTATCTTGCGCGTAATCAGTTCACGAACTTCGTTTTCGAAGGTGCTGGTACCTACCGCCTGCGCTTCCTCGGTCTCGCGCAGTGCGCACAGCATTGGTGGTCGACAGGCCCAGACAGCACTGGGGCGACGCGCCGTATCATTCGGTTCCGATTGAGGTTCGATGCTGGCGCAGAGGTCGAGGCGCCCGAAGCGGTCGAGGCTGTCGCGCCCGCGCGTACGCGCCGCCGGACGAGCTTCACGCCTCGCCCATTCGACGAGGCCCGCGAGCCTGCCCCCTTCGTTCAGGGTGATGCCCCTGAGCCGCTGGAGGAGACTCTCGCGAGGAAGGAGAAAGCTGCAGTGGACCATCACCGTCTGCTCGCCGCGCTCAACCGCGCGCTCGGGGCGGCTGGTTGGAGCATCATCGAGGAGATGCCTGGTGCCGTGGACCTGTGGGCGCGGCGTCCGGCCGACACGAGGCGCGTCATCTTCGAAGCGAAGACGCTGATAGGTAAGAACGAGGTACACCAGACTCGCTCGGCACTCTCGCAGTTGCTGGAATACCGGCACTTCCACGGCGAGCCAGACGACCTTCTCTGCCTGGTGACGAACGCGCCGGTGTCCGATACCCGAGAGCGCTTCCTTCGCTCGCAAGGCGTGGCCGTCCTCATGTACGACGGCACCGCCTTCGAGGCCGCGGGACCGCTCGCGCTGGAAATGATCGGCACGCTCAGCCAGCGGCAGTAGCAACCACCACGCGCTTTCCCGCGCAGTGATGAAGAGGGTTACGGCAGCGGCACCCAGGAGTGCGAGGACGTCACTCATAGCTCGCCTCCCGGTAGAGCTGCGGCCGCAGGTGGCCGGCGAGGTACAGCGGGTGCCGGGGCTCTCCGGCGCCGGTGAGCGCGAGCGCGTGCACCGGGTGGTACCGGCGCAGCAGGGCCAGCACGGCGGGCGCGCGCTGAGGCACCATGCGGTGGGCGCCCCATGCCCCGACGACGAGGGCGGACTCGCGCGCGGCCCGCTCCAGCGCGGCGTCATTGAGCGGGCCCACCGCGTCCCTAGCCGGCAGCAGGTCCGCCGGATCGGTGGCGCGCAGCGCGAAGAGGTTGCAGAGCGTGAGCGCGCCGAAGCCCCACGCATGGGCGAAGCCCACGCAGCGGCGCAGCGTCGGGTCGTCCTGCTGCCCGTCGGCAATGGACGGGTTGAGCATGACGAAGAGGACGCGCGGCGTGTCCTCCTGCGCGGACCACCGTCGCCAGAGGCGGTACCGGTACAGGCCGCACTCGCTCAGCTCGGCGCCGGCATCCAGGTAGCGGGGCGTCATCGCGACACCTCGACCTGGCGGAACTCAATCCTCCAAACCCACGGGTTGGCGTCCCAGGACTCGGCACCGTTGATGGAGCTCCAGAGGCGCTCGAAGGCGACGCGCGGGCTCACGTCCCAGTCCACCCACGGCCAGCCGGTGTCGTCGGTCCCGGGGAGTCCATCGCGGTCGGGGATGCCGTACTTCCAGGTGCGGCCGCCGTCCTTGGTGATGCACGCAAGCCCTTCTGCCTTCGCGTCCTCCTCGGTGATGTCGTGCAGGCGCTCGACGCGGACGGACGCCACGTCGAGCGTCAGGCGTGAGGCCCACCGCGGCATGTGGATGGAGGGACGCCAGCGCGTCGGCGCGTAGTCCGACGCGAGGTAGAAACGATCGTTGAGGTTCGAGCGCCAGGCAGCGGCGCGGTCCGCCTGCCAGACCACCCGCTCACCGTCGTCCTTGCCGTCCTCCAGTCCCCACGTCTCGCGCACCCAGAGCCGGTCCCCAGGCTGGCCGTAGGGGCAGCGCAATTCGCGCACGTCGGAGGACATGGGGCGCGTCACCGCGAAGCTGGGTGGACGCCCGACGATGTTGGTGAGCCACTCGATGCTCTCGCCCGTCTCCGGCTGAGGCTTCACCAGCCGTCGCGTGATCGTCTTCCGGCCAGCGACCAGCGCGCAGATCATCGGCCCCGAGAAGAGGATGGGGCCCTCGCGGACGGAGGGTGCGGCAACCACGGCAGGGCTACCCATGGCGCACCTCCGGCATCTCGTCCCAGGTGCGGCCACCGAGGACGCGACCAGCAGCCTTCTTCCCCAGGTTGAAGAGCGTGTGGACTTCACCGCCCACCGGCAGCGGTTCCGTGGGGAAGGACACCACCGGCACCCGGCAGCGGCGCGTGCTGTCGGGAGGCATGCCTTCAGCCACCGGTTCGTAGAGCGCGTCGGCCTCCTGCTCCGTCATCGCGCAGTAGGGCTTCCACGCTCCCCACTGCTTGAAGAAGAAGCTCGTACCGGCGGCAACGCACTGGTCGCGCAGGCGTCGCACCCAGACAGGATGAATGGGACGCGCGCCGGGGCCGGACTCGCCACCGACTACGACCCAGCCGACTCTCTCATCGGGGAACCTGCTGTCGGTTTCACCTCCGCAGTGCGGACATGCCCCCATGCACTCCGAGTCGATCCACGCCGCCCGAGTCGACGATGAGGCGTCGACATGGTCGTCCCAGAGCAGCCCGCGCTTGCACTTCATGCAGAAGCGCTCGCCTACTGCATGCGACAGATCCAGCGGGCCCAGGAGCGGTTCACACGACAGCCACCGCACCGCCGCAGGCGTGCGCAGCAACTCCGGGATGCGCTCGTCCGCGCGCTGCTGGTCCTCCACTGACACGCCCAGCCACACGTTGGGCAGCGGCCAGCGCAGTTCGCCGGGCTCCAGCTCGAGCCCGCGCCGCGTGGCCTCCATCGACGCGATGGACAGCACGAGTCCCTTGAAGTCCTCGCTGCCGACGGTACGCGCCATGACGTCCGCGCGCTTCGTGAGGACCTGGAAGGTGTGCGTCCGCGCGAGGGCCATCACTGCGAACACCAGCGCGATGTCCTTCACGCTGAGGGCCTCGTGGAAGAGGTCGCTCATGCTGTTGACGAAGACGCGCCGGGGCTTCTTCCAGCGAAGTGGCTCGGCCAGCTTCTCCGCGTCGAGCACCACCTTGCCCGTCCAGCGCGGTCCGGCAGGGGTGCTCTTCACCAGGCCCTCATAGGGCTGGCCCGGCCCCGCAAGCCGGATGGCCATGCGCTCCGCGTAGCAGCCGCCCTTGCGATTGCCGGCGGTGCCGCCACCGCAACCGGGAGAGAAGCGGGAGCAGCCGCGCGTCGGGTTCCACACCACGTCCGTCCACTCGATGCTCGTCTCACCCATGGTGCTTCACCTCGGAGCGCAGCTGCGTGGAGAGGCCGCCGGGCAGGATGCGGAGCACGGGCCGGCCGGTGGTGCGGGTGGGTGCGGGGCGCGAGGGCTCGCGCTCCAGCGCCGTCAGGAGCGCGGTCGCGGCCTTCGTCGCTGCGGCCGCTGCCCGGAGCAGCACGCTGGCGATGAGGAGGCCGAGGGCCCGGAGGACGTCACGCATGGCACGCCCCCTCTCCGCTCCTGCTGCCCGAGAACGCCTCGACGAGCGCCGCCTTCGCACGCTCGTGAAGGGTCGCCTCGCGCTTCAGCGCACGGCGCCAGAGGCGCCAGCAGTGCGCGTCCTTGCAGGTGGCGACGGGCCGGTCCTGCAGCTCGTTCAGCTGCTGGCGACGGGGGCGCAGCGTCCAGCACACCGCGCACCGAGCCTTGAGTCCGCCGTACCCGGCATCCTCCGGAGACGCGGGTGTTTCCTCGTACAGCCGCAGGCGCAGCAGACCACGCTCGTGCTCGGGGCATTCACGCACTAGGTCGCAGACCTGCTCGCGGCGCGCCTCCGGCGTCGGCAGGCGGCTACCCATGGAGCACCTCCGGGTGCGCGTCGAGGTACGCCTGGGCCAGGGCCTTGCCGGACTCGGTGAGGCGCAGCGACCGTGCCGCCTTCGCCTGCCGTGTCAGCAGCCGGAGCTGCTCCAGCCGACCGAAGTACTCGTGCGCGGCGTTGGTCGACGTCCAACCGAAGCGCTCGCACAGTTCGCGCGCCGTGGGCGCCATCTCGTGGGCCGCCTTGAAGGCGTGGACGTACGCGAGCACCTCCTGCTGGCGCTGCGTGGGGACGCCGCCGGACGGGCCGTGCTCGGGGTTCGGGCGGCAGGTCATCGCGTAGGCCTCCGCGTGATGATGGTGTTGCAGCTCGCCGCGCGCTCGCGGCGCAGGTGGTCCAGGTCGTCGGCCTTCAGCCAGGCCGCGCGCCGGTCCGGGTCCCAGACGCTGACAACGGGGCCGGTGCCGTCGCTCAGCGTCACGCGGACACCGGGTCCGCTCCGAAGCGAGGAGCGCACCATCGCGGCGGGGTGGCAGTTAGTGGCGCTCACGCGGCACCTCGCAGCGACGCGTCGGCAGTGCCAGGCGCCCGGACCACCACGGCCGTGCAGTTGTCGCGGCTGCCGGCGGACAGCGCCAAGGAGACCAGCGCCTCGGCGGCGACCTGTGCGCTGGCCCCATCCTCCAGGACGGCACGCAGCTCGCCGGTGGACAGCGACTCGTGCACGCCGTCCGTCGACAGGAGGTACACGTCACCGGGCTGGAGGTCCGTCTCCAGCACGTCCGGCGTGGAGTCCGTCCCCGGGCGCTCGCTGCCCAGGCACCGGTTGAGGACGTGCCGGCTGTCCTTGTGGTCGACGGTGAGCTGCGCCAGGTGGCCGGCGCGGAGCCGGTACACGCGCGAGTCGCCCACGTGCACCACCACCGCGCGGGCGCCCTCCACCTTCAGGAGCGCCAGGGTGGTGAGCCCCCTGTGCCCGGAGGCGAGCTGCTCGCGCAGCACCTCCTGGTGGGCTTGCTCCACCACCGCCTCCATGCCGGCACGCAGCGACAGCGCCGCGGGCGACAGGAAGGCGTGGTGCAGTACCGTCCGCACCGCCACCTGGGCGGCACGGTCGCTGCCGGCGTAGTGGCCCAGGCCGTCCGCGACGGCGGCCACCAGGGCGCCCTGGACGGACTCGCCCCCGGCCGCGTCCTGCTGATAGTCCCGCGGGCCCTTCTCGGAACACGAGCCGATGTCGAAGGCGGGGCTCATCGGCCACCGCCTTTCCCGCTGGCAGCGTCCGACGAGGTGGACGTGGGTCCAACGGTGGAGACAGTCTTCCGGGACAGGGCAACGAGCGCGTCCACGAACGCGTCGTAGACGTGGTCGCCGACGCCACTGGATGAGCCAGTGACGGCCCATCCACCAGGGACGCGCTGGAAGTTCAGGTGGAAGCTGTCGGGGAGCCCGGGCGGGCCGCTCGCGCGAGCACCGTCACCGGAACTCCCACTGGACTCCCAAGGCTTTGCTGCTTGTTTGGCCGTCCGCCCCCGGCCCGCTGATTTCCTCAGTCGGGCCGGGGGTTTGGACAGCGACCCCGACAGGAATCGAACCTGTGGCCTACGGTTTAGGAAACCGCCGCTCTATCCAACTGAGCTACGGGGTCAGGGCGGTGGGCTTTATAGCAGGCGGCCCGACGCGCGCAACGCGTGTGAGGCCCCCCGGCCGCCGGGGTGTCCGCCGGGCTACGCCTGCCCCTTGGGCTGCTTGGGTCAGACCTCGAAGGCGATGTCCCCGATGAGCTCAGGTGCTGGTGGTGGACGACGATCCTCGCCTCGCTCACCGGGCGCCATCGTGCTGGACCAGCCCAGGTAGTTGTCGTCGAGCGACTCCAGCAGCCGCGCGATGTCCTCGCGCGAGAAGCCGCCGACGTAGCCCTCGTCGTTGAGTGACTTCAGCGGTGAAGGGAGGGTTGACGGCCACTCCTATGAGTACCGAAGTTCATTGTCCCTTCCACGATTTTCTGGATCGTGCCCGGGTCCGGCTTCGCGGGTGACACCGTGCGTCCGGGTTGCGGTGGGCCGGCTTGTACGCTCCCACATGACTGGCGAGAGGGGTGGCGGTGCCTACGTTTTCTGGGACCCACGAACCAGGAGCGGTGAATGGCTTCGACACAGACGGTGCAGACGAGGGAATCACCCAGGACCGGTTGGGGAACCAAGACCCGGCAGGAGCCGGGGTTGCTCATCGAGGATCACGCGCTCCTGGGAGATCTGTATACGGCAGCGCTCGTGGCCCGGGACGGGTCCATCGACTTTCTCTGCCTCCCGGATTTCGACTCGGACGCGTGCTTCACGTCGCTGCTGGGAACAGCCGACAACGGGCGGTGGAAGATTGCTCCGACGGCGACCGTGCGCGACGTGAAACGCCGCTACCGCGGCAAGACCCTCATCGTGGAAACGGAGTTCGTGACGGACGAGGGCACGGTGCGCCTCGTGGACTTCATGCCCATTCGCAAGGGCACCCCCCATCTGGTGCGGTGGGTGGAGGGAGTCCAGGGCACGGTGACGATGCGCTGCGAGCTGCGGCCCCGGTTCGCCAACGGCTCCACCGTCCCCGTGGTGCGCAAGGCAGACCTTGCCAGCGCCGCCATCGCCGGTCCGGACGCGCTCTATCTGCGAGGCGCGCTCGGTGAGGCGCCACCTCCGTTCGAGTCGGAGTTCAAGGTTCAAGCCGGCCAGCGGATTCCCTTCGTGCTCTCCTGGGCCCGGCCCTACGACGAGATCCCCAAGCCGCTCGACCCGGAGATCGCCCTGCGTGAGACGCAGTCGTTCTGGGAGGACTGGGCCTCGAAGATCCGCCTGCCCGCGGAATACAAGGACGTGGTCCTCCGCTCGCTGCTCACCCTCAAGGCGTGCACCTTCCATCCGTCGGGGGCGCTGGTCGCCGCGCCCACCTTCGGTCTGCCGGAGACTCCGGGCGGGGAGCGCAACTGGGACTACCGGTTCTGCTGGATCCGCGACTCGGTCCTGACGTTGAACGCGCTCATGCGCGCCGGCCTCATGGACGAGGCGGATGCGTTCGGCACCTGGCTGGAGAACGCCGTCGGAGGCGCTCCGGACCAGCTGCAGATCATGTATGGCATCCGGGGCGAGCGGCACCTCACCGAGATCACGCTGGGCTGGCTGCAAGGTTACGAAGGGGCTCGGCCCGTGCGGACCGGGAACGGTGCCTACACGCAGTTCCAGCTCGACGTCCTCGGCGAGTTCGCCGGGGTCCTCTTCATCCATGCGCAGCTGATAGGCAAGCTGCCAGAGCGCGGCCAGCAGGCCCTCAAGACCCTGGCGACCCGGGTGTCCGAGGTCTGGACGGAGCAAGACCATGGCATCTGGGAGATGCGGGGTCCGAAGCACGACTTCATCGCCTCCAAGGTGGCGGCGTGGACCACCATCGATCGCTGGGTGCAAGCCATCGAGCTGTACGGCTTGAAGGAGGACAAGGCGCCGTGGGTGAAGCTGCGGCAGACCATCTTCGACGAGGTGTGCAGCAAGGGCTTCGACGCCAAACGCAACACGTTCACGCAGTACTACGGCTCGAAGGGCGTGGACGCGAGCCTGCTCTTCATTCCGCTCTCCGGGTTCCTCCCGGCGGATGATCCCCGCGTCGTCGGAACGGTGCGGGCCATCGAGCAGGAGCTGATGCCGCAGGGGCTGGTGCTGCGCTACCTGACGGAGGAGAGCGTCGACGGGCTCTCCGGCGAGGAGGGCGCCTTCCTCGCCTGCTCCTTCTGGCTCGCGAACACCTACCAGCTCATGGGGCGGCAGGAGGACGCGCGGCGGCTCTTCGACAAGCTGGTGGGACTCTGCAACGACGTGGGCCTGCTCGCCGAGGAGTACCTGCCCAAGGAGCGCCGGCAGATCGGCAACTTCCCCCAGGCGTTCAGCCACCTGGCGCTCGTGAACTGCGCCTACAGCCTCGCAGAGGGGTACAAGCCCCCGCTGCATTAGCAGGCCGGCGCGAGTCTCCAGCAGGGGGCCATGGGGCCCGCGGCGTGTGAACGGTGCTCCCGGACGGGAGTGCCGCCCGCCCGGGCCCTCGCTTGACCATGCGACCGGATCCAGGAGGCCCGAGGCCACGCCTGGCGAAGGCACCAACCCGTGGAGGGAGGGGCGGATGGCGGGTACCGGGGCAATCCTTCGCCAGCAGGTGCGGCCCGGCGGCGTCCCGAAGCGGACGAGGCGTCGGCATGAGACCCGCCGGCTCCGCGACTGGAGGGTGAGGAACCAGTGGCTGCTGCCCGCGCTCGCGGCGCTGCTGGGGGTCGTGCTCGGAGTGATGCTGGTGGATGCGACTCCCGGCTCGGCGCTCGGCGGTCTGGCGTGGCGGGGCACGCCCAGGGAGGCCCGGAGCGTCCTGTCGTCGGTGCTGGGCACCGCGCTCACCTCACTGAGCATCATCCTGTCGCTGTCCATGCTGGTGGCACAGAACCTGGCTGCGCAGTACTCGCCGCGCCTGATCCGCGTCTACCAGCGCGACGCAGGCAACCGGATCGTCCTCCCTGTGTTCATCCTCACCGGCGTCTACTGCTTGGTGGCCATCCAGCGGTTCGGCCTGGTTCCTGGCGATCAGGAGCAGCCGCGCCCGGCGGCCGGCATGGCCATCGTCCTGCTCATCGCATGTGGAGCGGCGCTGGTGTTCCAGGTGCTGCACACCCTCCAGCTCATGCGCGTGGAGAACCTGGTGCGGACGGTGGCGAACCTCACGCTGCATGTGGCGCGCGGGCTCCATCGGCGCCGTCTGACGGACGCGCCCCCGGTGGCGCCTCCGCCGCCCTCCCCGCATGCCCTGCCGTTGAGGGCCCCGGCGGACGGCTTCGTCGCAGACGTGGACGGCGCGGCCCTGCTGGCGCGGGCGGAAGCGCACAGGGTCGTGGTGCACGTGGACATCGCCATTGGCGAGCCGGTGCTGCGGGGCACCCCCATCGGGTGGGTGGAGCCGGAGCGCACCGGGGTCGCTCGGGCGGCCGGCGAGTCCGAGTCCCTCGTGCGCGCCATCGCGCTGGACGGCTGGAGGGACCAGGACGCGGACGTGGCCCTGGGCCTGCGGCAGCTGGTGGACATCGCGATCAAGGCGCTGTCGCCGGGCATCAATGATCCGTACACGGCCGTGGAGGCGCTGGATCAGCTCACCTTCATCCTGTGTGGGCTGGCACACCTGCGGCTGGGCCCGCGCGTGCTGGCGGATGGGGATGGGCGGGCGCGTGTGTTCCTGCGCGCGCCGGAGCTGCGCGACTACCTGGACCTCGCCACGGAGCAGATCACCCGCTACGGCGCGGGGGAGCCCGTGGTGGTGCTGCGGCTGCTGCGACTGGCGGGTGCGGTGGGGCAGAGCGCACGGCATCTGGCGGATCGGCAGGCCGCGCACGCCACCCTGGAGCGCATCCTCGCCGAAGCAGAGCGGGCTCGGACGGACTCGCCCCAGTTGGGAATGCAGCAGCGCTACGCCCGGGAGGTGGAGCGTGCGATGGAGGGAGCACCGCTCCCTCCCCTGCCAGCGCTCGAGTTCTGAGCGCACGCCAGAGCTCCAGAAGGATCATTCCTGACCTTCTTGCAGGGCCTCCGCGATCCGCTTCCGAAGCGCCTCGGCCAGGACCGTGACCTGCGGGGCCCGGAGGATGGAGTAGTGGTCGCCCTCCACTTCGAGCAGCTTCACGCCACCCAGGCCCAGGGCGCCCCATCCCCGATCCCGGCCGAGCGGCGCGGGGTCCGCGTTCTTGCTGGCGCGGATCACGGTGATGCCGCCCTCGTGCGGGACGGGGACGTACCGACGGGTCGCCTTGCGGTTGAGCTCGAAGATGCCCATCAGGATGCGGAAGTCCCGCAGCTCCACGTCCGGCGTCACCGCTCCGGCCTTCTTCGCCTCGTCCAGCAGCCGCGCCAGGAGCGCATCTCGCGAAGGCGGTTCGCCGGCCTCCGGTGACTTCCGCGGAGCCTTGCCCTCGGGGTCCTCATCGAAGAGCGCCTCCAGCTCCTGGCCGAGCTGCTCGCCTTCCGTGCCCGTGCCTCCGGTCGTGCTCACGGAGCCCGGATCGATGAGCGCCAGCAGCGCCACGGTCTGTCCCGCCGCGCGCAGCTGGCGGGCCATCTCGTAGGCCACGGCTCCGCCCATGGACCAGCCCGCGAGCAGGTAGGGGCCTTGCGGTCGCACCGTGCGCACGGCTTCGACGTAGGTGGTCGCCATCGCCTCGATGGTCTCCAGCGGCTTCTGCTCGCCTTCGATGCCCAGGGAGCGCAGCCCGTAGAACGGCTGATCCGGACCCAGCTGCCGCGACAGCTCCACGTAGCCGAGGACGTTGCCTCCGGCCGGGTGGACGCAGAACAACGGGGGACGACTGCCTTGCGGCTGGATGATCACCAGCGGCGACATCGACGGTGCCGAGTCCTGACGCAGGAGCGCCGCCAGCCGTTCCACCGTCGGGCTCAGGAAGAGCGCCGCCAACGGCAGGCCCTTCCCCAGACGCTTGCGGATCGCCGTCATCAACCGGACCGCCAGCAGCGAGTGGCCTCCCAGCTCGAAGAAGTCCGCATCGACGCTGATCGGCTGGGTGCCCAGCAGCTCCTCCCAGATGGACACCAGCTGCAACTCCACGGTGTCACGGGGCGCGATGACCTTCCCCGCGACGCTTGTTCCCACCGCCGGCGCGGGCAGGGCCTTGCGGTCCACCTTGCCGTTGGCGTTGAGGGGCAGTGCGTCCAGCACCACGAAGGCCGATGGCACCATGTACTCCGGCAGTCGGCCCTTCAGTGCGCTCCGCAGGGCCGTGGCCTCCACGGTGTGGCCCGGCTGCGCCACCACGTACGCCACCAGTCGCTTGTCTCCCGGTGCGTCCTCGCGCACCACCACCACCACGTCGCGCACGGACGGCTGCGCGCCCAGCGCCGCTTCGACTTCACCCAGCTCGATGCGGAAGCCTCGCACCTTCACCTGGAAGTCCATCCGGCCCAGGTACTCCAGCGTGCCGTCCCTCCCCCACCGCACCTTGTCGCCCGTGCGGTACAGCCGCGCTCCCGGCTTCTCACTGAAGGCGTCGGGCACGAAGCGCTCCGCAGTCAACCCGGGCTGGCCCAGGTAACCGCGCGCCAGGCCTTCGCCTCCGAGGTACAGCTCTCCGGGCACGCCCACCGGCACCGGCTGGCCCTTCGCGTCCAGCACGTACGCTTGCGTGCCTTCCAGCGGACGGCCGATTCGCGGCTCCGTCTTCGCTCCGCGCTCTACCCGCGCGTGCGTCGAGTACGTCGTGTCTTCTGTCGGGCCGTAGAGGTTGTTGACCTCCTTCACCTGCGGCAGGGCATACAGCGCCTGCACCAGTCGGTTCGGCAGTGCTTCGCCTGCGAGGTTCACTGTCTCCACCGTCGACGGGATGCCTCCGCTTCGCACCAGCTCCGCCACGGCTGACGGCACCGTGTTCAGCAGCGTCACGCGCTCGGCTTCCTTCAGCCCGGCCAGGGCCAGCGCGTTCTCCGCCACCACCACCGTGCCGCCGCTCACCAACGGTGCGAAGACTTCGAACACCGACAGGTCGAAGTTCAACGACGTCGCGGCCAGTACGCCCTTCAACTGCTCCGGCTTGAAGGTGCCCGTGGCCCACTTCAAGAAGGCCGCCGCGCTCGCGTGCGTCACCGCCACGCCCTTCGGACGTCCCGTGCTTCCCGACGTGTACAGCACGTACGCCAGCTGGCTCGGGAGGCTGCCCACCTTCAACGGCGTGGGGACGTAGCCGTTCAACACCGCCGCATCCGTGTCGAGCCGCACGCGCTGGCCCGTGTATTCCGGCAGCACTCCTTCCAGGCTCGCCTGCGTCACCACCACTGGGGTGCCTGTGCCCTCCAGCATGTAGGCCAGGCGCTCCTTCGGGTACGTCGCATCCAGCGGGACGTAGGCAGCCCCCGCCTTCATCACGCCCAGCAGCGCCACCACCATCGCTTCCGTGCGCTCCATGCACACGCCCACCCGACTCTCCTCCCCGACTCCCAATGTCCGCAGGTGACGCGCCAACTGGTTCGCCCGCGCCTCCACCTGCGCGTACGTCAGCTCCGCTCCCTCGTGCACCACCGCCACCGCAGCGGGCGTCTTCGCCGCTTGGGCTGCGAAGAGGCCGTGCACGGTCTCCGTCGTCTCACGCTCCTGGGCCGCCGTGCCCGCGAAGTGCTTCAGCACCTGCTGGCGCTCCTCCGCCTCCAGCAACGGCAGGTCCCAGATGCTGGCGTCCGCGTCCTTCGCGATGCCTTCCAGCAGCACCGCCAAGTGCCCCAGCATCCGCTGCGCCGTCTCCGCGTCGTAGAGGTCGGTGTTGTATTCGAGCGATGCCGCGAGGCCCCGGCCCGTCTCCGCCATGGCCAGCGACAGCTCGAACTTCGCGGCTCCGCTGCTGGTATCGACTTCGTGCAGCGCCAGCCCTTCACTTCCGGGCTGTCCCGCGTCCGCGCCCTTCGCGTTGTTCTGCAAGGTGAACATCACCTGGAACAGCGGCGAGCGGCTCAGGTCGCGCTCCGGCTTCAGCTCCTCCACCAGCTTCTCGAACGGCACCTCCTGGTACGCGTACGCGCCGAGCGTCGTCTCCTTCACCTGACGCAGCAGCTGCCGGAAGCTCGCGCCGTCTTCCAGCTTCGTGCGCAGCACCAGCGTGTTCACGAAGAAGCCGATCAGCCCTTCCAGCTCCGTGCGGTTGCGGCCCGCGATGGGCGTTCCCACGCTGATGTCCTGCTGTCCGCTGTAGCGGGCGAGCAGCACCTGCCACGCCGCCAGCAGCACCATGAAGGGCGTCGCTCCCTCCTGACGTGCCAGCGCCGACACCGCGTCTTCCAGCGTCTTCGGCAACACCACCGCGGTGTTCGCGCCGCGGAAGGTCTGCACGGCGGGCCTCGGATGATCCGTCGGCAGCTCGATGGCCCTCGGCGCACCCTCCAGCTGCTGACGCCACCAGGCGAGCTGCGTCTCCAACACGTCACCACGCAGCCAGCCGCGCTGCCAGGCCGCGTAGTCCGCGTACTGCACTTCCAGCTCCGGCAGCGGCGAGGGACGCCCCTCCGCATACGCGGCGTAGAGCGCGGACACTTCGCGCACCAGCACCCGCATCGACCAGCCGTCCGACACGATGTGGTGCATCACCAGCACCAGCACGTGCTCCTCCTCCGACACCGAGAGCAGGGTCGCGCGGAAGAGCGGGCCCTGGCTCAAGTCGAACGGACGCGCGGCCTCCTCTTCGGCGAAGCGACGTGCCTCCGCCCTGCGCTCCTCGGTCCCTTGCTCGGAGAGCGGGATGATCTTCAGCGTCTTCGTCGCCACGGGCGCGATGACCTGGATCGGTTCTCCGTCGATCCCCTGGAACGTGGTCCGCAGGGCTTCATGCCGGCGCACCAGCTCCGTGAACGTGCGCTCCAACGCCGACACGTCCAACCGTCCCGTGAACCTCACGGCGGACGGCAGGTTGTAGAGGGCACTGCCCGGTTGCAGTTGATCCAGGAACCACAGGCGCTGCTGCGCGAAGGACAGCGGCTCCCGCCCCGTGCGCGGCCGGGCCACCAGCGGAAGCTGCTTCGTGCCCTGCCCCTGTGCCACCTCCACGTCGATCCGCTCGGCCAGGGCCTGCAGTACGGGCGCCTCGAAGAGGGCTCGCAGCGGCAGCTCCACGCCGAAGGCCGTCCGCAGGCGCGACACCACCTGCGTCGCCAGCAGCGAGTGCCCGCCCAGGTCGAAGAAGTCGTCCCGAGCCCCTACCTTCTGCACGCCCAGCACCCGCGCCCAGAGGGCCGCCAGCGCTTCTTCCGTCGCCGTGCGTGGCGCCTCGTACCGGCCTGCTTGCGACGGGCTGGCCTCCGGCGCCGGCAGGGCCCTGCGGTCCACCTTGCCGTTGGCGTTGAGCGGCAGCGCTTCCAGCACCACCAGCGCCGACGGCACCAGGTAGTCCGGCAACCGCTGCTTCAGCGCCGTGCGCAGCGCCTGCGCGTCCACCGCTTCGCCCGGCTTCGCCACCACGTACGCGACCAGCCGCTTGCCCGTCGCGGCTTCATCGCGCACTACCGCCACGGCTTCGCGGACTCCGGCCTGCGCCACCAGCGCGGCTTCCACCTCGCCCAGCTCGATGCGATGGCCGCGCACCTTCACCTGGAAGTCCAAGCGGCCCAGGTACTCCAGCGTCCCGTCCTCCCTCCAGCGCGCCTTGTCTCCGGTGCGGTACAGCCTCGCTCCGGCCCGTCCACTCAGACCGTCCGGGATGAAGCGCTCCGCCGTGAGGTCCGCGCGGCCCAGGTAGCCCCGAGCCAGACCCTCGCCGCCCACCAGCAGCTCACCCGCCACGCCCACCGGCACGGCGCGCCCTGCGTCGTCCACCACGTACACGTCCGTGTTCGCGATGGGCCGGCCGAGCGGCACCACCTCCACCGCCTCCCGCGGCGTCTCCCACGCCACGCAGTCGATGCACGCTTCCGTCGGGCCGTACTGATGCACCAGCGTCGCGCCCAGCTTCTTCACGAAGCGCCGGTGCAGCCCCGCGCCCAAGGCCTCGCCGCCGCAGAAGACGTAGCGCAGGGCTTCGCACGCCTCGACCCCAGCGGTCTCCAGGAAGGTGCCCAGCGGCGCCGGCCCGAAGTGCACGTGCGTCACCGCGTGCTCGGCCACCGTCTTCACGAGGTACTCCGTGTCGCGCTGACCTCCCGGCTTCGCCAACACCAGCCGCGCTCCACTCACCAGCGGGGCCCAGACCTCCCACACCGAGATGTCGAAGCTGCTGGAGGCCTTTGCCAGGAACGCGTCGCTTCCGCTCATCGGGAAGCGCTCCTGCCGCCAGTGCAGGTGGTTGACGACGGCGCGGTGTCCCACGCCCACGCCCTTCGGCTTCCCGGTGCTGCCTGACGTGTAGATGACGTACGCCAGGGCGTCGGCATCCCGGGCCACTTGGGCTTCCTTGCGAGCGATGTGTTCCGACGAAGCCCCTGTGGCGAGGGCGTCCTCCACGTGGACCACGCGCGCGGCGGTGATGGGCAGTTCGTGCGCCCGGGCCTTGTGCGCGAGCACCAGGGCCGCGCCGCTGTCCTCCACCATGAAGCCCAGCCGCTCCGCCGGGTACTCGACGTCCAGGGGCACCCAGGCGCCTCCGGCCTTCAGCGTCGCCACCTGCGCCACCACCAGCGCCGCGGAGCGCTCCAGCGCCAGGCCCACCTTCACCTCCGGGCCCACGCCCCAGGCACGCAGCTTGTCCGCCAGCGCTTCGGCGGCTTCGTTCACCTGCCGGTAGGTGAGCGTCCCTTCCTCGCTGATGATCGCCACGGCGTCTGGCGTCTTGAGGGCCTGCGCCTCGAAGAGGCCGTGCAGCGTCGCCTCTCGCGGGAACTCCGCCGCCGTCTGGTTCCACTCCACCAGCACCCGCTGCGCCTCGGCGCCCCGCAGCAGGGCCACCTCCGCGAGGCGTGCATCGGGACGGGCCGTCACTTCCTCCAGGAGGATGCCCAGGTGCTTGAGCAGCCGCTTCGCGGTTCCCTCCTCGAAGAGGTCCGTGTTGTACGTCAGCGTCGCCGCCAGCCCCTGGCCCGTCTCCGACATCGCCAGCGTCAGGTCGAACTTCGCCGTCGCGCCTTCCGTCTCCACCGAGCGCAGCACCAGCCCACCCGGCAGGGACTGGCCCGTCCCCGTCGGCACGGTGTTCAGCGTGAAGGACACCTGGAACAGCGGCGTGCGGCTGAGGTCGCGCTCCGGCTTCAGCTCCTCCACCAGCTTCTCGAACGGCACCTCCTGGTGCGCGTACGCGCCCAACGTCATCTCACGCACCTGGGCCAGCACCTGCCGGAAGGACCGCTGCCCCTCCACCTTCGTGCGCAGCACCAGCGTGTTCACGAAGAAGCCGATGAGCCCTTCGAGCTCCGTCTGGTTGCGGCCCGCGATGGGCGTTCCCACGCTGACGTCCTGCTGCCCGCTGTAGCGCGCCAGCACCACCTGCCAGGCCGCCAGTAGCAGCATGAAGGACGTCACGCCCTCCCGCTGCGCCAGCGCCTTCACCTGCTCCTCCACGGAGCGCGGCAGTGCCACCGAGTGGCTCGCGCCCCGGAAGCGCTGCACCGCCGGACGCGGCTTGTCCGTCGGCAGCTCCAACGCGGGCGGCGCGCCTTCCAACTGCTGACGCCACCAGCCGAGCTGTGACTCCAGGACCTCGCCCTTCAGCCAGCCGCGCTGCCACGCCGCGTAGTCCGCGTACTGCACCGGCAGCTCGGACAGCGGCGACTCGTGGCCCTGCGTGAAGGCCGCGTAGAGGGCTCCCACTTCCTTCACCAGCACGCCCATCGACCAGCCGTCCGACACGATGTGGTGCATCACCAGCACCAGCACGTGTTCGGTGGCGCTCAGCCGCAGCAGCCGGGCCCGGAACAACGGGCCCTGGCTCAAGTCGAACGGACGCTGTGATTCCCACTGCGCCCGGCGCTGGGCCTCCGCCTCACGTTCCGCGGCGGGCAGGGCTTCGAGGTCCACCGACTCCAGCACCGTGTTCGCCGACGGCGCGACCACCTGCGCCGGCTGACCGTCGCGGACCTGGAAGGTCGTGCGCAGGGCTTCGTGGCGCCGTACCAGCTCGTCGAAGGTGCGGCGCAGGGCCGCCACGTCCAACGGACCCGACAGCCGGACGGCCGCGGGCAGGTTGTAGAAGGCACTGCCCGGTTGCAGTTGATCCAGGAACCAGAGGCGTTGCTGCGCGAAGGACAGCGGCTCCTCGCCCGTGCGCGACTGCTTCATGAGCGCGGGCATCGTCGCGCGACGGCCCGACTGCCAGGCCGCTTCCACCTTCCGGGCCAGCTCCGCGACCGTGGAGGCCTCGAAGAGGGCTCGCAGTGGCAGCTCGACGTTGAAGGCCGTGCGGATTCGCGAGACGGCCTGCGTCGCCAGCAGTGAGTGGCCGCCCAGCTCGAAGAAGCTGTCGTGGATGCCCACCTGCTTCACGCCCAGCACCTGCGCCCAGACGCTCGCCAGCACCTCCTCGGTTTCCGTGCGGGGTGCGACGTAGACGTGCGTGCGCTCCGCGCCTGCCTCTGGCTTCGGCAGGGCCTTGCGGTCCACCTTGCCGTTGGCGTTGAGGGGCAGTGCCTCCAGCACCACGAAGGCCGACGGCACCATGTACTCCGGCAGCCGGCCCTTCAGTGCGCTCCGCAGGGCCGTGGCCTCCACGGTGTGGCCCGGCTGCGCCACCACGTACGCCACCAGTCGCTTGTCTCCCGGTGCGTCCTCGCGCACCACCACCACCACGTCGCGCACGGACGGCTGCGCGCCCAGCGCCGCTTCGACTTCACCCAGCTCGATGCGGAAGCCTCGCACCTTCACCTGGAAGTCCATTCGGCCCAGGTACTCCAGCGTGCCGTCCCGGCCCCACCGCACCTTGTCTCCCGTGCGGTACAGCCGCGCTCCCGGCTTCTCACTGAAGGCGTCCGGCACGAAGCGCTCCGCCGTCAACCCGGGCTGGCCCAGGTAACCGCGCGCCAGGCCTTCGCCTCCCAGGTACAGCTCTCCGGGCACGCCCACCGGCACCGGCTGGCCCTTCGCATCCAGCACGTACGCTTGCGTGCCTTCCAGCGGGCGGCCGATTCGCGGCTCCGTCTTCGCTCCGCGCTCCACCCGCGCGTGCGTCGAGTACGTCGTGTCCTCCGTCGGGCCGTAGAGGTTGTTGACCTCCTTCACCTGCGGCAGCGCGTACAGCGCCTGCACCAGTCGGTTCGGCAGCGCTTCGCCTGCGAGGTTCACCGTCTCCACCGTCGACGGGATGCCTCCGCTTCGCACCAGCTCCGCCACCGCCGACGGCACCGTGTTCAGCAACGTCACGCGCTCGGCTTCCTTCAGCCCGGCGAGGGCGAGCGCGTTCTCTGCCACCACCACCGTGCCGCCGCTCACCAGCGGTGCGAAAACTTCGAACACCGACAGGTCGAAGTTCAGCGACGTCGCCGCCAGTACGCCCTTCAACTGCTCCGACGTGAAGGTCGCGGTGGCCCACTTCAGGAAGGACACCGCGCTCGCGTGCGTCACCGCCACGCCCTTCGGACGTCCCGTGCTTCCCGACGTGTACAGCACGTAGGCCAACTGCTGCGCTGTACCCGTGTTGCCCAGACCCGCATCCGAGTACGCAGCCAACGTTCCCGCGTCCGCGTCGAGTCGCACGCGCTGGCCCGTGTACTCCGGCAGCACGTCCTCCAGGCCCGCCTGTGTCACCACCACTGGCGCGCCCGTGCCTTCCAGCATGTAGGCCAGGCGCTCCTTCGGATACGTCGCATCCAGCGGGACGTAGGCGGCCCCCGCCTTCAGCACGCCCAGCAGCGCCACCACCATCGCTTCCGTGCGCTCCATGCACACGCCCACCCGGCTCTCCTCCCCGACTCCCAATGTCCGCAGGTGACGCGCCAACTGGTTCGCCCGCGCCTCCACCTGCGCGTACGTCAGCTCCGCGCCCTCGTGCACCACCGCCACCGCGCCCGGTGTCTTCGCCGCTTGCGCCGCGAAGAGGCCGTGGATGGATTCTGTCGCTTCACGCTCCTGGGCCGCCGTGCCCGCGAAGTGCTTCAGCACCTGCTGACGCTCCTCGGCCTCCAGCAGCGGCAGATCCCAGACGCTCGCATCCGCGTCCTTCGCGATGCCTACCAGCAGCACACCCAGGTGCCCCAGCAGCCGCTCGGCGGTCTGCGCGTCGTACAGGTCGGTGTTGTATTCGAGCGATGCCGCGAGCCCCCGGCCGGTCTCCGCCATCCCGAGGGTCAGGTCGAACTTCGCCGTGGTTCCTTCCGTGTCCACGGGACGCAGGACGAGGCCAGCCGGAAGCGCCTCTCCTGATCCGCCCGGCGTGTTCTGGAGCAGGAACATCACCTGGAAGAGCGGCGAGCGGCTGAGGTCACGCTCCGGCTTCAGCTCCTCCACCAACTTCTCGAACGGCACTTCCTGGTGCGCGTACGCGCCCAGCGTCGTCTCCTTCACCTGGCGCAGCACCTGCCGGAAGGACGGACTGCCCTCCAGCCGCGAGCGGATCACCAGCGTGTTGACGAAGAAGCCGATGAGCCCTTCGAGCTCCGTGCGGTTGCGACCCGCGATGGGCGTTCCCACGCTGAGGTCCTGCTGTCCGCTGTAGCGCGCGAGCAGCACCTGCCACGCCGCCAGCAGCACCATGAAGGACGTCGCGCCCTCCTGACGCGCCAGCGTCTTGACGGCGTCCTCCAGCGACTTCGGGAGCATCCGGGCCGCATTGGCGCCGTGGAAGGTCTGCACCGCGGGCCGCGCCCGGTCGGTCGGCAACTCCAGCGCGTGCGGTGAGCCTTCGAGCTGCTGACGCCACCAGGAGAGCTGCGTCTCCAGGACCTCGCCCTTCAGCCATCCACGCTGCCACGCGGCGTAGTCCGCGTACTGCACCGTCAGCTCCGGCAGCGGCGAGGGACGCCCTTCCGCGTACGCCGCGTAGAGCGCGGTCACTTCGCGCACGAGCACGTCCATCGACCAGCCGTCGGACACGATGTGGTGCATCGCCAGCACCAGCACGTGCTCCGATCCGGTCAAACGCACCAGCGTCACGCGGAAGAGCGGACCCTGGCTCAGGTTGAACGGACGGAGGACCTCGGCGCGCACCTGCTTCCGGAGCTCCGTCTCACGCCAGGCCTCCGGTACGCCTTCCAACGCGGTCAGGCTCCAGGCCACTTCCTGGGACGGCGCGACCACCTGGAAGGGCTGTCCATCGTGCACCTGGAACGTCGTGCGCAGGGCGTCGTGGCGGCGCACCAGCTCGTCGAAGGTGCGGCGCAGCGCCTCCACGTCCAGTGCGCCGGAGAGACGCACCACCATGGGCAGGTTGTAGGACGCACTCCCGGGCTGGAGTTGATCCAGCAGCCACAGCCGCTGCTGGGCGAAGGACAACGGCTCCCGCCCCGTCCGCGCCACGGCCTCCAGCTTCGGCACCGTTAACGCCAGCCCCGTGCTCCGGGCCGCTTCGACCTTGAGGACGAGCCCTGCGACCGTCGGGGCCTCGAAGAGGGCTCGCAGTGGCAGTTCGACACTGAAGGCCGAGCGGATACGGGACATCGCCTGCGTCGCCAGCAGCGAGTGACCACCCAGCTCGAAGAAGCTGTCGTGGATGCCCACCTGCTTCACGCCGAGCAGCAGCGCCCACAGTCGTGTGAGCACTTCCTCGGTCTCCGTGCGCGGCGCCACGTACTCCTGGCTGCGCTCCGCACCTGCCTCCGGCCTGGGCAGGGCCTTGCGGTCCACCTTGCCGTTGGCGTTGAGGGGCAGTGCCTCCAACACCACGAAGGCCGACGGCACCATGTACTCCGGCAACCGGCCCTTCAGGGCACTGCGCAGGGCCGTGGCCTCCACGGTGTGGCCGGGCTGCGCCACCACGTACGCCACCAGTCGCTTGTCTCCCGGTGCGTCCTCCCGCACCACCACCACCACGTCGCGCACGGACGGCTGCGCGCCCAGCGCCGCTTCGACTTCGCCCAGCTCGATGCGGAAGCCTCGCACCTTCACCTGGAAGTCCATCCGGCCCAGGTACTCCAGCGTCCCGTCCCGGCCCCACCGCACCTTGTCTCCCGTGCGGTAGAGGCGTGCTCCCGGCTCCTCGCTGAAGCCGTCGGGCACGAAGCGCTCCGCCGTCAACCCGGGCTGGCCCAGGTAACCGCGCGCCAGGCCTTCGCCTCCCAGGTACAGCTCTCCAGGTACGCCCACCGGCACCGGCTGGCCCTTCGCATCCAGCACGTACGCTTGCGTGCCTTCCAGCGGACGGCCGATTCGCGGCTCCGTCTTCGCTCCGCGCTCTACCCGCGCGTGCGTCGAGTACGTCGTGTCCTCCGTCGGGCCGTAGAGGTTGTTGACCTCCTTCACCTGCGGCAGCGCGTACAGCGCCTGCACCAGCCGGTTCGGCAGTGCTTCACCCGCGAGGTTCACTGTCTCCACCGTCGACGGGAGGCCTCCGCTTCGCACCAGCTCCGCCACGGCCGACGGCACCGTGTTCAGCAACGTCACGCGCTCGGCTTCCTTCAAACCGGCGAGGGCGAGCGCGTTCTCTGCCACCACCACCGTGCCGCCACTCACCAACGGCGCGAAGACTTCGAACACCGACAGGTCGAAGTTCAGCGACGTCGCCGCCAGTACGCCCTTCAACTGCTCCGACGTGAAGGTCGCGGTGGCCCACTTCAGGAAGGACACCGCGCTCGCGTGCGTCACCGCCACGCCCTTCGGACGTCCCGTGCTTCCCGACGTGTACAGCACGTAGGCCAACTGCTGCGCTGTACCCGTGTTGCCCAGACCCGCATCCGAATACGCAGTCAACGTTCCCGCGTCCGCGTCGAGTCGCACTCGCTGGCCCGTGTACTCCGGCAGCACGTCCTCCAGGCCCGCCTGTGTCACCACCACTGGCGCGCCCGTGCCTTCCAGCATGTAGGCCAGGCGCTCCTTCGGATACGTCGCATCCAGCGGGACGTAGGCGGCCCCCGCCTTCAGCACGCCCAGGAGTGCCACCACCATGGCTTCCGTGCGCTCCATGCACACGCCCACCCGGCTCTCCTCCCCGACTCCCAATGTCCGCAGGTGACGCGCCAACTGGTTCGCCCGCGCCTCCACCTGCGCGTACGTCAGCTGCGCGCCCTCGTGCACCACCGCCACCGCGCCCGGTGTCTTCGCCGCTTGCGCCGCGAAGAGGCCGTGGATGGATTCTGTCGCTTCACGCTCCTGGGCCGCCGTGCCCGCGAAGCGCTTCAGCACCTGCTGACGCTCCTCCGCCTCCAGCAGCGGCAGGTCCCAGACGCTCGCATCCGCGTCCTTCGTGAGCCCGCGCAGCAACGTCCCCAGGTGTCCCAACAGCCGCTGGGCCGTCTCCGCGTCGTACAGGTCGGTGTTGTATTCGAGCGACGCAGCGAACCCCTGGCCCGTCTCCGACATCGTCAACGACAGGTCGAACTTCGCCGTCGCGCCTTCCGTCTCCACGGGACGCAACGTCAATCCGCCGACGCCGGGCAGGGCTTCGTCCGGCCCCTTCGCGCTGTTCTGCAGCGTGAACATCACCTGGAAGAGTGGCGAGCGGCTCAGGTCGCGCTCCGGCTTCAGCTCCTCCACCAGCTTCTCGAACGGCACTTCCTGGTGCGCGTACGCGCCCAGCGTCGTCTCCTTCACCTGCCGCAGCACCTGACGGAAGGACGGACTGCCCTCCAACCGCGAGCGGATCACCAGCGTGTTGACGAAGAAGCCGATGAGCCCTTCCAGCTCCGTGCGGTTGCGACCCGCGATGGGCGTTCCCACGCTGATGTCCTGCTGCCCGCTGTAGCGCGCCAGCAGCACCTGCCACGCCGCCAGCAGCACCATGAAGGACGTGGCGCCCTCCCGACGTGCCAGCGTCGACACCGCCTCTTCCAGCGACTTCGGCAACAGCACCGATGCGCTCGCACCCCGCACCGTCTGGACCGCGGGCCTGGGCCGATCCGTCGGCAGCTCGATGGCCCTGGGGGCCCCCGACAACTGCTGACGCCACCAGGACAGCTGCGCTTCCAGCACATCACCACGGAGCCACCCGTGCTGCCAGGCCGCGTAGTCCGCGTACTGCACCGCCAGCTCCGGCAGCGGCGAGGGACGCCCTTCCGCGTACGCCGCGTAGAGCGCGGCCACTTCACGCACCAGCACCCGCATCGACCAGCCGTCGGACACCGCGTGGTGCATGACCAGCACCAGCACGTGCTCCTGCTCCGACTCCGTGAGCAGCAACGCGCGGAAGAGCGGGCCCTGGCTCAGGTCGAACGGACGCGCGACTTCCGCCTCCACGACACGCCGGACTTCGTCCTGCCGCGCTTCGGCCGCTCGCTCCGAGAGGTCGATGACGCCCAGCGCTCCGGAGGACTTCGGCGTGATGACCTGGACCGGTTCGCCATCACGGACCTGGAACGTGGTGCGCAGGGCCTCGTGCCGACGCACCAGCTCCGCGAACGTGCGCTCCAGGGCCGGCACGTCCAGCCTCCCCGACAGCCGGAGGGCGACAGGCAGGTTGTACTGGGCGCTTCCCGGCTGGAGCTGATCCAGGAACCACAGGCGCTGCTGCGCGAAGGAGAGCGGTTCGGCCCCCGTCCTCGCCACGGGCACCAGGGCGGGAATCACGGACCGCTCGGTGTCGTGGGTCGCACGCACCGCTTCGTCCACCTTCAGCGCGAGGCGGGACACCGTGGGTGCCTCGAAGAGCGCACGCAGCGGCAGCTCCACGCCGAACGCCGAACGGATGCGGGACATCGCCTGCGTCGCCAGCAGCGAGTGCCCACCCAGCTCGAAGAAGCTGTCCTCCGCTCCCACCTGGGGCACGCCCAGGACCTGGGCCCAGAGGCTCGCGAGCAACACCTCCGTCGGGGTGCTCGGGGCCACCCACTGATCCGGACGGGACGCGCCCGCCTCGGGTGCCGGCAAGGCGCGCCGGTCCACCTTGCCGCTGGTGTTGAGCGGCAGGGTGTCCAGCACCACGAACGCCGACGGCACCATGTACTCCGGCAGCTGCTCCCGCAGGAAGGCGTGGAGCACGCCGGACTCCAGCGTCGCTCCGCCTTCGGCCACGACGTACGCCACCAGTCGCTTGCCACCGCGGGCGTCGTCGCGCACGACGACCACGCACTCGCGCACCGCCGGATGCTGGGCGAGCGCCTGTTCGATCTCTCCGGGCTCGATGCGGAAGCCACGGACCTTGACCTGATCATCGGCGCGGCCCAGGAACTCCAGCATCCCTTCGGCCAGCCAGCGCACCCGGTCGCCAGTCCGGTACAGCCGGGCTCCGGGCTCGGGGGTGAACGGATCCGGGATGAAGCGTTCGGCCGTCAGCGCGGGGCGGCGCAGGTAGCCGCGCGACACGCCCGCTCCCGCGACGTACAGCTCGCCACCGACTCCGACGGGGACCGGCCGCAGGCGGGCGTCCAGCACGTAGGCCCGCATGTTCGTGATGGGCTGGCCAATGGGAGGCGCCTGCGTCGAGGCGCTCACCACCGCCGCGGTGGAGACCACCGTGCCTTCCGTGGGGCCGTAGTGGTTGACGACCTGGAACGGCAGGCCATCGACGTCCACGCGGTGCAGCCGGTCTCCGCCCGTCAGCAGCGTGCGGAGCGCCGTCGCTGCGGGCCACTCGTGGGCGATCACCGCTTCGGCGAGCACCGTGGGCAGGAACGCGACGGTGATGCGCCGCGCGGTCAGCCAGTGCACCAGCTCGGAGGGCGCGGTGCGCACCTCTTCCGGCGGAAGGTGCAGGCTCGCGCCCGTGGCCAGCGTGGGCCAGATCTCCCAGACGGACGCGTCGAAGGCCAGGCCCGCGAGCTGCGTCGTCCGATCCGCCTCCGTCAGTCCGTAAGCGCGCTGATGCCACGTCACCATGTTGCCGAGGTTCGCGTGTTCAACCTCCACGCCCTTCGGCCGCCCGGTGGAGCCCGACGTGTAGATGACGTAGGCGAGCTGCCCCGCCGCGACCGATGCCAGGACTCCCGCGTCCGGGGCCACGAGGGTCTCCCAGTCCGAGTCCAGGCACAGCACGTGCGCCGATCCTTCCGGCAATGCCTCACGGAGTGAGCGCTGCGTGAGCACCACCGGCATCCGGGCGTCTTCCAGCAGGTACGCCAGTCGCTCGCGAGGATGGGCCGGATCCAACGGGACGTACGCGCCGCCCGCCTTGAGCACGGCCAGCATGCCCACCACCATCTCGGGCGAGCGCTCCACGCACAGGCCCACGCGGACCTCGGGGCCCACGCCCAACGCGCGCAGGTGCCGCGCGAGCCGGTTCGACCGGGCCTCCAGCTCGCCGTACGTCAGCTTCGCGCCGGAGGCCGACTCCACCGCCACCGCTCCGGGTGCCCGCGCGGCCTGGACGGCGAAACGCTCGTGCACGGCCCCTTCCGTGGGGAAGGCGACGTGGGTGTCGTTCCAGCGCACGAGGACCTGCTGACGTTCGGCCGCATCCAGCAGCGGCACGTCCCACACGTCCGCATCCGCGTCCTTCGCGAGTCCCTCCAGCAGCAACCCCAGGTGCTTCAACATCCGGTCCGCCGTCGTCGGGTCGAAGAGGTCCGTGTTGAATTCGAGCGACGCGCGGAGGCCCGAGGGGTCTTCCATCATCGACAGCGTCAGGTCGTACTTCGCCGTGTTCCCGACCGTTTCGAGCGAGCGCAGCGACAGGGCGCCTTCGGAGGAAGGGGCCTCCTGCGTTCCTGACACCGCGTTCTGCAGGGTGAACATCACCTGGAAGAGCGGCGGGCGGCTCAGGTCGCGCTCCGGCTTCAGCTCCTCCACCAGCTTCTCGAACGGCACCTCCTGGTGCGCGTACGCCCCCAGCGTCGTCTCCTTCACCTGGCGCAGCACCTGACGGAAGGACGGACTGCCCTCCAGCCGCGAGCGGATCACCAGCGTGTTGACGAAGAAGCCGATGAGCCCTTCCAGCTCCGTGCGGTTGCGGCCCGCGATGGGCGTTCCCACGCTGAGGTCCTGCTGTCCGCTGTAGCGCGCGAGCAGCACCTGCCATGCCGCCAGCAACACCATGAAGGACGTGGCGCCCTCCTGGCGTGCCAGCGTCTTCAGCGACTCGTTCAGCGACTTCGGGAGCATCCGGGACGCGTTGGCGCCGTGGAAGCGTTGCACCGCGGGCCTGGGCCGATCCGTGGGCAACTCCAGCGCGTGCGGGGCGCCGTCCAACTGCTGACGCCACCAACCGAGCTGCGCCTCCAGCACCTCGTCTCGCAGCCAGCCGCGCTGCCAGGCCGCGTAGTCCGCGTACTGCACCGCCAGCTCCGGCAGCGGTGACACACGGCCCGCCGCATACGCGCCGTAGAGTGCGGACACTTCGCGCACGAGCACGTCCATCGACCAGCCGTCGGACACGATGTGGTGCATCACCAGCACCAGCGCGTGTTCCGTCTCCGTCAGCCGCACCAACGTCGCGCGGAAGAGCGGACCCTGGCTCAAGTCGAACGGACGATGGGCATCCGCGGCCACCTGCTTCTGGAGCTTCGTCTCACGCTGCGACTCGGACAGTCCGTCCAGCGACGTGAAGGCCCAGGCCATCTCCTGCGATGGAGCGACCACCTGGAAGGGCTGGCCGTCGTGCACCTGGAAGGTCGTGCGCAGGGCCTCGTGACGGCGCACCAGTTCGTCGAAGGTGCGGCGCAGGGCCTCCACGTCCAGTGCACCGGAGAGACGCACCGCCATGGGCAGGTTGTAGGACGCGCTCCCGGGCTGGAGCTGATCCAGCAGCCACAACCGCTGCTGCGCGAAGGACAGGGGTTCCCGACCCGTCCGAGGCAGTGCCTCCAGACGGGGGGCCGTCAATGCGAGCCCCGCGCTCCGGGCTGCTTCCACCTTGAGGGACAGCTCCGCGACGGTCGGGGATTCGAAGAGGGCTCGCAGTGGCAGCTCGACGTTGAAGGCCGTCCGGATGCGAGACATCGCCTGCGTCGCCAGCAGTGAGTGGCCGCCCAGTTCGAAGAAGCTGTCGTGGATGCCCACCTGCTTCACGCCGAGCAGCAGCGCCCACAGTCGTGTGAGCACTTCCTCGGTCTCCGTGCGCGGCGCCACGTACTCCTGGCTGCGCTCCGCACCTGCCTCCGGCCTGGGCAGGGCCTTGCGGTCCACCTTGCCGTTGGCGTTGAGGGGCAGCGCTTCCAGCACCACGAAGGCCGACGGCACCATGTACTCCGGCAGCCGGCCCTTCAGTGCGCTCCGCAGGGCCGTGGCCTCCACGGTGTGGCCCGGCTGCGCCACCACGTACGCCACCAGTCGCTTGTCTCCCGGTGCGTCCTCGCGCACCACCACCACCACGTCGCGCACCTGGGGCTGCGCACCCAGCGCCGCTTCGACTTCGCCCAGCTCGATGCGGAAGCCTCGCACCTTCACCTGGAAGTCCATTCGGCCCAGGTACTCCAGCGTCCCGTCCCTCCCCCACCGCACCTTGTCTCCCGTGCGGTACAGCCGCGCTCCCGGCTCCTCGCTGAAGCCGTCGGGCACGAAGCGCTCCGCCGTCAACCCGGGCTGGCCCAGGTAGCCTCGCGCCAGGCCTTCGCCTCCCAGGTACAGCTCTCCGGGTACGCCCACCGGCACCGGCTGGCCCTTCGCGTCCAGCACGTACGCTTGCGTGCCTTCCAGCGGGCGGCCGATTCGCGGCTCCGTCTTCGCTCCGCGCTCCACCCGCGCGTGCGTCGAGTACGTCGTGTCTTCTGTCGGGCCGTAGAGGTTGTTGACCTCCTTCACCTGCGGCAGCGCGTACAGCGCCTGCACCAGCCGGTTCGGCAGTGCTTCACCCGCGAGGTTCACTGTCTCCACCGTCGACGGGAGGCCTCCGCTTCGCACCAGCTCCGCCACGGCCGACGGCACCGTGTTCAGCAACGTCACGCGCTCGGCTTCCTTCAAACCGGCGAGGGCGAGCGCGTTCTCTGCCACCACCACCGTGCCGCCACTCACCAGCGGTGCGAAGACTTCGAACACCGACAGGTCGAAGTTCAGCGACGTCGCGGCCAGTACGCCCTTCAACTGCTCCGGCTTGAAGGTGCCCGTGGCCCACTTCAAGAAGGCCACTGCGCTCGCGTGCGTCACCGCCACGCCCTTCGGACGGCCCGTGCTTCCCGACGTGTACAGCACGTACGCCAGCTGGCTCGGGAGGCTGCTCACCTTCAACGGCGTGGGAACGTAGCCGTTCAACACCGCCGCATCCGTGTCGAGCCGCACGCACTGCCCCGTGTACTCCGGCAGCACGTCCTCCAGGCCCGCCTGCGTCACCACCACCGGGGCGCCCGTGCCTTCCAGCATGTAGGCCAGGCGCTCCTTCGGGTACGTCGCATCCAGCGGGACGTAGGCAGCCCCCGCCTTCAGCACGCCCAGCAGCGCCACCACCATCGCTTCCGTGCGCTCCACGCACACGCCTACCCGGCTCTCCTCCCCCACGCCCAGCGTCTTCAGGTGACGCGCCAGTTGGTTCGCGCGTGCCTCCACCTGTGCGTACGTCAACTCCGCGCCCTCGTGCACCACCGCCACCGCAGCGGGCGTCTTCGCCGCTTGGGCCGCGAAGAGGCCGTGCACGGTCTCCGTCGTCTCACGCTCCTGGGCTGCCGTGCCCGCGAAGTGCTTCAGCACCTGCTGGCGCTCCTCCGCCTCCAGCAACGGCAGGTCCCAGACGCTCGCATCCGCGTTCTGGGTGATCGCGACCAGCAACGTCCCGAGATGACCCAGCATCCGCTGCGCCGTCTCCGCGTCGTACAGGTCGGTGTTGTATTCGAGCGATGCCGCGAGCCCCCGGCCCGTCTCCGCCATTCCCAGCGACAGGTCGAACTTCGCGGTGGTCCCTTCCGTCTCCACCGGGCTCAGCACGAGCCCACCCGGCAGCGCCTGGCCTGATCCACCCGGTGTGTTCTGGAACGTGAACATCACCTGGAAGAGCGGCGAGCGGCTCAGATCGCGCTCCGGCTTCAGCTCCTCCACCAGCTTCTCGAACGGCACTTCCTGGTGCGCGTACGCGCCCAGCGTCGTCTCGCGAACCTGACGCAGCACCTCGCGGAAGCTCGCGCGCTCGTCCAGCTTCGTGCGCAGCACCAGCGTGTTCACGAAGAAGCCGATGAGGCCTTCCAGCTCCGTGCGGTTACGGCCTGCGATGGGCGTGCCCACGGTGATGTCCTGCTGTCCGCTGTAGCGGGCGAGCAGCACCTGCCACGCCGAGAGCAGCACCATGAAGGGCGTTGCTCCCTCCTGACGCGCCAGGGCCGCCACGCCCTCTTCCAAGGCTCGCGGCAACTGGAGCCCGGTCCTCGCGCCACGGAAGCTCTGCGTCGCCGGACGCGGCCGGTCCGTGGGCAACTCCAGCGCGTGCGGCGCTCCCTCCAGCTGCTGACGCCACCAGCCGAGCTGGCCTTGCAGCACGTCGCCTCGCAACCAGCCGCGCTGCCACGCCGCGTAGTCCGCGTACTGCACTTCCAGCTCCGGCAGCGGTGATGCACGGCCCGCCGCGTAGGCGCTGTAGAGCGCGGCCACTTCGCGCACGAGCACGTCCATCGACCAGCCGTCCGACACGATGTGGTGCATCACCAGCACCAGCACGTGCTCCGTCTCCGACAGCCGCGCCAGCTTCGCGCGGAAGAGCGGACCCCGGCTCAGATTGAACGGACGGGTGGCCTCTTCCCTGGCGAACCGGTTCACTTCGGCGGTCTGCTCGGAGGCAGTCCGTCCCACGAGCGCGATCATTTCGAGAGCGGACTCGACGCGGGGAGCGATGACCTGGACCGGCTGGCTGTCCCGGGTCTCGAAGGTCGTCCGCAAGGCCTCGTGCCGACGCACCAACTCCGTGAACGTGCGCTGCAACGCCGGCACATCCAGGCGCCCCGCCAGCTTCACCGCGGTGGCCATGTTGTAGGAAGCGCTGCCCGGCTCCAGCTGATCCAGGAACCACAGGCGCTGCTGCGCGAACGACAGCGGCAGGTTGCTCGCGGTGCGGTCCACCGCCACGAGCTTCGGGACCACGGCTTCCTGCCCCGCGCGCTGCGCCGCCTCCACTCGCAGCGCGAGCTTGGCGACGGTGGACGCCTCGAAGAGCGCTCGCAGGGGCAGCTCCACCCCGAAGGCGCTCCGCACGCGCGACATCGCCTGCGTCGCCAGCAGCGAGTGCCCGCCCAGGTCGAAGAAGTTGTCCTCCGCCCCGACTCGCGCGACTCCCAGCACCTGCGCCCACACCTGGGCCAGCAGCTCCTCCGTCGGCGTGCGCGGGGCCACGAAGTGCGCCGTCTCCTGCGCCCCGTCCGGCGTGGGCAGGGCCTTGCGGTCCACCTTCCCGTTGGGCGTCAGCGGCAGCGCGTCCAGCACCACGAAGGCCGCCGGCACCATGTACTCCGGCAGTCGCTCGCGCAGGAAGTCGCGCAGCTGCACGCTGTCCGTACCCTCCGGCGCCACCACGTACGCGATGAGGCGTCGCGGGTCCTCTCGCAACAGCACCACCGCCGTGCGCACCGCAGGGTGCTTGCCCAGCACTGATTCGATTTCGCCCAGCTCCACCCGGAAGCCGCGCAGCTTCACCTGCGTGTCCGCTCGGCCCAGGAATTCGATGTTCCCGTCCGCCAGGTGCCGCGCCCTGTCTCCGGAGCGGTACAGCCGCGAGCCCGGTGCCCCATAGGGGTTCGGCACGAAGCGCTCCGCCGTCAACTCGGGACGGTGGCAGTAGCCTCGCGTCACGCCTTCGCCGCCGATGTACAGCTCGCTCGCCACGCCCGCCGGCACCGGCTTCAAGGCCGCGTCCAGCACGTACATCCGCACGTTCGCGAAGGGCTTCCCAATCGGCACCAGCCGGTTGTCCCCCGCTGCCAGCGCGTCGCTCTCGAACCACGTGCTGTCGATGGTGGTTTCGCTGATGCCGTACGAGTTGATGAGGCGCGTTTTCTCGCCAATCACGCCCCGGATGCGCCGGTACTCATTCACGTACCAGGCGTCGGAGCCGGCGATGAGCACCTTCATCGCCTCCAGTCGCTGGCCCGTCTCCTCCAGGTGCTGCAACAGCCCTCGCAGCACCGCCGGGACGAACTCCGCGCAGTCGACGCGCTCCGCTTCCATCAGCCCGTGCAGCTTCTTTGGCTCCAGCAGCCACTCGCGCGGGCACAGCACCAGCTTTGCTCCCGAGCAGAGGGCGCGGGACAAGTCGCCGCCGAAGACGTCGAAGGAGAAGCTCGCCATCTGCAGGTGGCTTCGGCACTCCGCCTTCAAGGCGTAGCTTCGCTCCCAGCCCAGGTACGCATTGGCCCAGCTCTGGTGCGAAACCATGACGCCCTTGGGCGTCCCCGTGCTCCCTGACGTGAAGACGACGTAGGCCAGATTCTCAGGCTGCGCCGTGCGTGAAGGCGCTTCGGTGGACAGGCCCGCGCGTGCGGGGGCCTCCGCGTCCAGCAGGTAGCGCTGGAGACCCGGGGCCTCCACCGTGCCTTCCAGCGACTGCTGCGTCAGCAGCAGCGACATGCGCGACTCGGACACCATCAGCGCCAGTCGGTCCGCCGGGTAGGACGGGTCCAACGGCACGTATGCGCCGCCCGCCTTGAGGATGCCCAGCAGCGCCACCAGCAGGCGCGGCGTGCGCTCCAGGCACACGCCCACCAGCACCTCGGGGCCCACGCCCAGGCTTCGCAGGTGGTGCGCCAACTGGTTCGCCTGCGCGTCCAGCTCGCCGTACGTCAGCGCCGCTTCTCCGGGGGCCACCACCGCCTGCGCGTCCGGCGTCAGGCGTGCCTGGGCCGCGAAGCGCTCCAGAATCCCCTGCTCCACCGGCAGCGCCACGTCGGTGTCGTTCCACTCCACCAGCACCCGTCGCCGCTCGGCCTCGCCCAACATCGGCAGGTCCAGCACGCGCGCATCCGGCTGCGCCGCGATGCCCTGAAGCAGCACACCGAAGTGCGCCAGCATCCGCTGCGCCGTCGCCGCGTCGAAGAGGTCGGTGTTGTACTCGAGGGACGCCGACAGGCCCTGGCCCCGGTCTCCCATGTCCAGGGACAGTTCGAACTTGGCGGTGTCGCCTTCGGCATCCAGCGGTTGCAGCCGCAGCCCGGTCGGGAGCTGGGCCGCGGGCAACGGGGCGTTCTGGAGCGAGAACATCACCTGGAAGAGCGACGAGCGGCTCATGTCGCGCTCCGGCTTCAGCTCCTCGACCAGCTTCTCGAACGGAACCTCCTGGTGCGCATAGGCGCCCAGCGCCACCTCTCGCACCTGACGCAGCACCTGGCGGAAGGTGGCCTCACCGGTGACCTGTGTGCGCAGCACCAGCGTGTTGATGAAGAAGCCGATCAGTCCTTCCAACTCCGTGCGATTGCGGCCCGCGATGGGCGTGCCCACGCTGATGTCGTCCTGCCCGCTGTAGCGCGAGAGCAGCACCTGCCAGGCCGCGAGCAGCGTCATGAAGGGCGTCGCGCCCTCCTCACGGCTCAGGGACCAGAGGGCGTCTCGCAACGACAGGGGCATCGTCACGGAGCAGCTGCTGCCCCGGAACGTCTGCACCGCCGGACGCGGCCGGTCCGTGGGCAGCTCCAGTGCGTGCGGCGCTCCTCCCAACTGCCGCTTCCAATACGAGAGCTGCTCCGCCAGCACGTCTCCCTGCAACCAGTCGCGCTGCCAGGCCGCGTAGTCCGCGTACTGCACCGCCAGCTCCGGCAAGGGCGACGGCTGCCCGGTGCTGTACGCGCCGTAGATCGCGGCCACTTCCCGCACCAGCACGCCGCGCGACCAACCGTCGGAGACGATGTGGTGCACCGACAACAGGAGCACGTGCTCCACGTCCGACAACCGGATCAGCGTCACCCGGAAGAGCGGGCCTCGCTCCAGATTGAACGGACGCCGGACTTCCGCCTCCGCCAACGCCTGCGCACGGGCCTCCGCGTCCGCCTCACCCGACAGGTCCACCCACGTCAGGGGCACTTCCGTCGCCGGTGCCACCACCTGCACCGGACTGCCGGCGAGGGCTCGGAACGTCGTGCGCAGGGACTCGTGACGGCGCACCAGTTCGCCGAACGTGCGGCGCAGCGCGACCACGTCCAGCTCGCCCGACAGCCTCACGGCCGTCGGGATGTTGTAGGAGGTCCCGCCCGGCTCCAGCTGATCCAGGAACCACAGGCGCTGCTGCGCGAACGACAGCGGCAGCGCGTCCGTGCGCTCCACCCGCACCAGGGGCGGCATCCGCATGCCGCTGCCCGCATGGACCGCGAGGTCGATGCGCGTGGCCAGCCGCTCCAGCACCGCATCCTCGAACAACGCGCGCAGCGGCAGCTCCACCTGGAACGTCTGGCGGATCCGGCTGATGGCCTGCGTCGCCAGCAGCGAGTGCCCGCCCAGCTCGAAGAAGCTGTCGCCCAGGCCCACCTGCTTCGCGCCCAGCAGCGCACTCCAGATGCTCGCAAGCTGCTGCTCGGTGGGCGTGCGCGGCGCGATGAAGCCTCGCGCGTCCCCGTCCAGTTGCTCCGGCTTCGGCAGGGCCTTGCGGTCCACCTTGCCGTTGGCGTTGAGCGGCAGCGCCTCCAGCACCATCAGGGCCGACGGCACCATGTACTCCGGCAGCCGTCCCTTCAGCTCGCTTCGCAGCGCCGTGACGTCCACGGTGTGGCCTGGCTTCGCCACCACGTACCCCACCAGCCGCTTGTCCCCGGGCACGTCCTCACGCGCCACCACCACCGCCTCGCGCACGCCTTCGCACGCGCTCAGCCCCGCCTCCACCTCGCCCAGCTCCACGCGGTATCCGCGCACCTTCAGCTGGAAGTCCACTCGGCCCAGGAACTCCAGCTTCCCGTCCTCCCGCTGCCGGACCTTGTCTCCCGTCCGGTACAGCCGCGCGCCGGGCTCCTCGCTGTACGCGTCCGGTACGTAGCGCTCCGCCGTGAGTTCCGGTCGGCCCACGTACCCGCGCGTCACCACCGCGCCGCCCACATACAAATCCCCCGCCACGCCTCGCGGCACCGGACGCCCGCTCGCGTCCAGCACGTACATCCGCGCGTTTCCAATGGGCCGGCCCAGCGCCAGCGTCGCCGCGCCTTCGTCCCATGTGCCTTCCACGGGGTTCGTCAGCACGCCCACCGTCGTCTCCGTCGGGCCGTAGTGGTTGAAGACGGCGCACTCCGGCGCCAGCCGCTGCACTGCCTCCACCAGCGCCCTGTCCGACGCCTCGCCGCCCACCACCAGTCGCTTCAGTGGCAGCACCTGCTTCGCATTCGGTCCGCTCAGCAACGCCCGCAGGTGCGAGGGCACCACCTTCAAGCCCTCCACCCGGTGCGTCTGCATGTACGCGCCCAACGCTTCCGCGTCGGAGGCCACTTCCTTCGCCACCAGGTGCAGCGTCCCGCCTCCGCACAGCATCGGGAAGACGGCTGTGTGCCCCAGGTCCGCCGCCAGCGTCGTCACCGACGCGAAGCTCATTCCCTCCGTCAGCTTCAGCCGACCTCGGATGCTCTCCACGTAGTTGGCCAGCTGCCGGTGCTCCACCACTACGCCCTTCGGGCGGCCCGTGCTGCCTGACGTGAAGATGGCGTACACGGGGTTTTCACTCCGCACGCCCGACTCCACGCGCTCGGTGCTCCCGCCCGCCTCTTCCACCGCTTCGACGACGACGGTGGTGCAGCCCAGCCCCGCCACGTCCTCGGCATACGCCTGCTGCGTCACCACCACGCGCAGGCTTGCATCCTCCGCAATCGCCTTCACGCGCGCCGCGGGGAAGGACGTGTCCATGGGCACGTACCCGCCGCCCGCCTTGAGGATGCCCAGCATCCCCACGACGGACTCCACCGTGCGCTCCACGTACAGCCCCACCAGCACCTCGGGGCCCACGCCTTGCTTCACCAACGCTCGCGCCAGCCGGTTCGCCTTCGCGTCCAGCTCCGCGTACGTCAACTGCTTGCCCTCCGCCACCACCGCCACGGCCCCGGGCACTCGCTCCACCTGTGCTTCGAACAGCGCGTGGATGCACGCGGACGGCACCGCTTCCGCCGTCTGGTTCCACGTCTTCAGCACCTGCTGACGCTCGCCCTCCCCCATCAACGGCAGCGCTGCCACGGACACGTCCGGGTTCGCCGCGATGCCCTCCAGCAGCACGCCGAAGTGCGCCATCATCCGCTCCACCGTCGAGCGTTCGAACAGGTCGGCGCGGTAGTCGCTGATTGACAGCAGCCCCATGCCGGTGTCCTTGAAGGACACCGTCAGGTCGACCTTCGCCGCACCCTCGTCACGGCCGAGCGAACGCAGCTTGAGCCCTGGCAGCTCGATGGAGGCCGCGGGCGTGTTCTGCACCGACAGCTTCACCTGGAACACCGGGGCGTGGCCCAGGCTGCGCTCGGGGTTGATCGCCTTCACCAGCTCCTCGAACGGCAGGTCCTGGTGCGCGTATGCCCCCAACGCCGTGTCCTTCACGCGACGCAGCAGCGTGCGGAACGTCGGGGCGTCGTCTAGACGCGTGCGCATGGCGAGCTGGTTGACGAAGAAGCCGATGAGCCCCTCGGTCTCCGCGTGGTTGCGGTTCGCGATGTCCGTGCCCACCACGATGTCCGTCTGCCCGCTGTAGCGCGACAGCAGCACCTGGAAGCCCGCGAGCAGCGTCATGTACAGCGTCGCGCCCTCCTGCTGGCTGAGCGCCTGGAGCTTCTCCGACAGCGCCTTGGGGAACTCCGTCGGCACCGTCCCCGCGCGGTGCGCGCGCACCGTCGGCCGGACATGATCCGTGGGCAGCTCCAGGAGGCGCGGCGTGTCCCGCAGCTGCTCGCGCCAGTAGGAGAGCTGCGCTTCGAGCGCGTCACCCTTCAGCCAGCCGCGCTGCCAGGTCGCGTAGTCCGCGTACTGAACCGGCAGCTCCGGCAGCGGCGAGGGCCGGCCCGCATGGAACGCCTCGTAGAGGGCGGCCATCTCCCGCATGAAGATGCCCATGGACCAACCGTCGGAGACGATGTGGTGCATGGTCAGCAGCAACACGTGCCGGTGGTCGTCCTGACGCAGCAACGTGGCCCGCACCAGCGGACCGCGTGACAGGTCGAACGGACGGCGCGACTCCTCCAGCGCGCGCTGCTCCAGCCGCGCTCCGGCCTCCTCCGGCGTCAGTGCCGCGAGGTCCACGACCTCCAGCGCCACGTCGGGCACGCCGGAGATGACCTGCACCGGCTCGCCCTCGTGCACGCCGAAGGCGGTGCGCAGGGATTCGTGGCGGCGGAGGATCTCCTGGAACGCGCGGCCCAGCGCGGGCACGTCCAGCGCGCCCTCCAGGCTCACCGTCAACGGGATGTTGAACGCGAGGCTCCCCGGCTCCAGCTGATCCAGGAACCACAGGCGCTGCTGCGCGAACGACAACGGCAGCGGCTGGTCGCGCGACACCGGCACCAGCGGCGGCACCTCCGGGCCCGAAGCCTGGACGTGCGTGGACAGCCACGCCGCGAGCGCGGCCACGTTGGGCATCTCGAAGAACGCCCGCACGGGCAGGTCCACGCGGAACGCCTGACGGATGCGCGACACGGCCTGCGTCGCCAGCAACGAGTGGCCGCCGAGTTCGAAGAAGTCCGAGGTCCGCCCCACGCGCTCCACGCCCAGCAGCTCCGCCCAGATGCCCGCGAGCGTCGTCTCCACTCCCGGACGGGGCGCGGCCTCCTCTGGCGCCGCCGCCAGTCGCTGCACGTCCGGCCGGGGCAGCGCCTTGCGGTCCACCTTGCCGTTCGGCGTCAGCGGCAGCACGTCCAGCGACACCACCGCCGACGGCACCATGTACTCCGGCAACCGCTCCTTGACGAACCGGCGCAGCGCCTCCGCGTCGACCGTCTCCTCCTCCTGCGGCACCACGTACGCCACGAGTCGCTTCTGGCCGGGCACGTCCTCGCGCGCCACCACCACCACGTCACGCACGGTGGCGTGCTGGCCAAGCACCGCTTCGATCTCTCCCAGCTCGATGCGGAAGCCGCGCAGCTTCACCTGATGATCCGCGCGTCCCGCGAACTCCAGCTGGCCGTCCGCGCGGTAGCGCACCACGTCGCCTGTCCGGTAGAGCCGGCCTCCGGGCTCGCCACCGAAGGCGTCTGGCACGAAGCGCTCGGCCGTCAGGTCCGGGCGCTCCAGGTAGCCACGCCCCACTCCCATGCCGCCGATGAACAGCTCGCCCAGCACGCCCGTGGGCACCGGCTGCCCCGCCGCGTCCAGGACGTACAGGCGTGTGTTCGGGTACGGCCGACCGATGCCGGGCCGTCCCCCGCCCGGCGCGCACTCGGCGCTCGTCGCGGTGACGCTGATCTCCGTGGGGCCGTAGCAGTTGACGAACCTGCGGCCCGCGCCCCAGCGATCCACCAGCTCGGACGGCAGCGCCTCCGCGCCGGAGATGATCGTCTGGAGTTCCGGCAGTGCTTCTTGCGGCAGGGCCGCGAGCACCGGCGGCAACAGCACGGAGGTCGTGATGTGCTGGTCGCGCAGCAGCGCGGTCAGCTCCGGCCCCGGCAGCAGCGCGTCGCGGGACACGAGCACCAGCGTGCCTCCGCCCGCGAGCGTGCCGAAGATCTCCAGCACGGACGCGTCGAAGCCGAACGCGGTGAACTGGAGGACCCGCCGACCCGGCGCGATGTCGAAGTCCGCCACCGTGCGCAGGATCGTGTTGCGGATGCCCCGGTGCTCCACGAGCACGCCCTTGGGCCGCCCCGTCGAACCGGAGGTGAAGATGACGTAGGCCGCGTTGCGGGCGTCCGTCAGCGACGGCGGATTCTCCTTCGATTTGCGCGCGATGACCGCCTGCTCCGCGTCCACCGACAGCAGCCACTCGCCCCGCGAGGGCACCTCGTCCGCCAGCGTGTCCTGCGTCACCACCACGGGCACGCGGGCGTCCTCCAACATCGCGCCCAGCCGCTCGGAGGGATAGGACGGATCCAGCGGCACGTACGCGCCGCCCGCCTTGAGCACGCCGAGCAACGCCACCACCAGCTCCAGCGAACGCTCCAGGCACACGCCCACGCGCGTCTCCGCGCGCACGCCCAGGCCGCGCAGGTGCCACGCGAGCTGGTTGGCCCGCGCGTTCAGCTCGCGGTACGTGAGCGCTTCGCCCTGGAACTCCACGGCCACCGCGTCCGGCGTGCGCTCCACCTGGGCCTCGACGAGCCCGTGCAGCCCACCCTCCTCGGGCAGGGGAAGCGCGGTGTCGTTCCAGGACTCCAGCAGCGTGCGGCGCTCCTCGGCGGACAGCACGTCGAGCGAAGACACGCGCGCCGCGGGCTCGGCGACCGCGGACTCCAGCAGCGCTCTCAGCCGCGTGGACATGCGGTCCATCGTGGACGCGTCGAACAGGTCGGTGCTGTAGACCCACTGGCACGACAGGCCCTGCGGCGTCTCCGTGATGGAGAGCGTGAGGTCCAGGTTCGAGGAGACCGACTCGGCGCCCGAGGCGCGGAAGGTCAGCCCCGGCAGCTCCAACGCGGACGTGGGTGTGTTCTGCAGGATGAGCTTCACCTGGAACAGCGGCGCGTGCGCGAGGCTGCGCTCGGGGTTGAGTGCCTTGACCAGCTCCTCGAACGGCAGGTCCTGGTGCGCGTACGCCCCCAGCGCCGTGTCCTTCACGCGGCCCAGCAGCGTGAGGAAGGTCGGGTCATCCTCCAGCCGGGCCCGCAGGGCGAGCTGGTTGATGAAGAAGCCGATGAGCCCTTCGGTCTCCGCGTGGTGGCGGTTCGCGATGTCCGCGCCCACCACGATGTCCGTCTGCCCGCTGTGACGCGCGAGCAACACCTGGAAGCCCGCGAGCAGCGTCATGTACAGCGTCGCGCCCTCGCGCTGTCCCAGCGTGCGCAGGGCGTGCGTGAGCCGCTCCGGGAGCATCCGGTGGAGGATGGCGCTGCGCGTGCCCTGCACCGCCGGACGCGGACGGTCCGTGGGCAGCTCCAGCAGGCGCGGGGCGCCTCCCAACTGCCCGCGCCAGAAGGAGAGCTGCTCCTCCAGCGCGTCGCCCTTCAGCCAGCCGCGCTGCCAGGCCGCGTAGTCCGCGTACTGCACCGGGAGCGCGGGCAGCGTCGACGGCTGCCCCGTGCGGAACGACTCGTAGAGGGACGTCACCTCGCGCACGAGGACGCCCATGGACCAGCCGTCGGAGATGATGTGGTGCTTGGCCAGGAGGAGCAGGTGCTGCTTCTCCCCCAGTTGGAGCAGCGTGGCCCGGAACAGCGGCCCCCGGCCCAGGTCGAAGGGCCAACGCGACTCCACGCCCGCGATGCGACGGGCCTCCAGCTCGCGCTTGCTGTCCTCCAGCGCGCGCAGGTCCACCCGCGCGAGCACCTGCTCCGGCACGGGCGCGATGCGCTGCACCGGTTCCTGGCCCACGGCCTGGAACGTCGTGCGCAGCGACTCATGCCGGCGCACCAGCTCCTGGAAGGCGCGCTCCAACGCGGCCACGTCCAGGGTGCCCTCCAGGCGGAGGGCGGTGAACATATTGAAGGCCGTGGTCCCGGGCTCCATCTGATCCAGGAACCACAGGCGCTGCTGCGCGAACGACAGCGGCAGCGCGTCCGTGCGCGCCACGGGCAGGAGGGGTGGCGCCTTCGCGCCCAGCGCGGCGGCATCCACCTTCAGCGCCAGCTCCGCGACCGTGGGCGCCTCGAAGAGGGCCCGCAGCGGCAACTGCACGCCCAGCGTGGAGCGGATGCGCGAGATGGCCTGCGTCGCCAGCAGCGAATGTCCGCCCAGCTCGAAGAAGTTGTCGCGCGTGCCCACCCGGGCCACGCCCAGCACCCGGGCCCACTCGCCCGCGAGCACCTCTTCCGTCGGCGTCCTCGGCGCCACGTAGGTGCCGGACACCTCCACGCCCGCTTCACGCGGCTCCGGCAGGGCCTTGCGGTCCACCTTGCCGTTGGCGGTCAGCGGCAGCGCCGGCAGCACGACGAAGGCCGACGGCACCATGTACTCCGGCACCGCGTCCTTCAGCGTCGCACGCACGCTCGCGACGTCCAGACCCTCGCCCACCACGTACGCCACCAACCGCTTGTTCCCGGCGCCCTCACCGCGCGCCACCACCACGCACTCGCGCACGCCCTCGCAGCGGCCCAGCGCGGCCTCCACCTCCGCCAGCTCCACACGGAAGCCCCGCACCTTCACCTGCGTGTCGCCTCGGCCCAGGAACTCCAGCACGCCGTCCGCGCGCCACCGCGCCAGGTCTCCCGTGCGGTACATGCGGCTGCCCGGAGGGCCGAACGGATTCGGCAGGAACGCCGCCGCCGTCAGCTCCGGCCGGCCCAGGTAGCCTCGCGCCACGCCGTCGCCCGCAGCGTACAGCTCCGCCGCCACGCCCACCGGCACCGGCTGCCACTGCCCGTCCAGCACGTACACCTGCGTGTTGCCGATGGGGCGACCAATGGGCACCGTCGTGCCGATGGACTCCACCGTCTCCATGCGGTGGCAGCTTGTGAAGAGCGTGCCTTCCGTGGGCCCGTAGCAGGCCGTCACCGTCACGCCCAACACCTCCAGCGCGCGCTTCACGTGCGGCGCCGACACCACGTCGCCACCCGTGAGGAGCTGCTTCACGCCGCGCAACCCTTCCAGGTTGCCGTCCACCATCTGCGTGAAGAGGCCCGCCGTCAGGTGCAGCACCGTGACGCCGTGGCGCTGGAGCACGCCCTCCATCTCCTTCACGTCACCCACGGGCACCGGCGGGTACACCACCAGTCGCGCGCCGTTCAGCAGCGCGCCCCAGACCTCCAGCGTCGACGCGTCGAAGGACACCGGCGCCACGAGCAGCAGCGTGTCCTCGGCGTCCAGCCGCGCGTAGTTGGGGTGGAGCACCGTGCGCAGCACGCCCGCGTGCTCCGTGCACACGCCCTTGGGCTTGCCCGTGCTGCCCGACGTGAAGTCCACGTAGGCCAGGTTGCCGCCCCCGACTCCGCTCACCACCAGGGACGTGGGCTGACGCGCGAGCGACTCGCGCTCCTCTTCCACGCACAGCACGTCCAGGCCTTCGGTGGGCAGCCGCGCGCCCAGCTCGCGCGTCGTCACCAGCACGCGGGGCCCGGCCTCCGACAGCATGTACGCCAGACGGTCGCGCGGGTAGTCCGCCTCCAGCGGCACGTACGCGCCACCCGCCTTGAGGATGCCCAGCAGCGCCACCACCAGGTCCACGCCGCGCTCCAGGCACAGCGCCACCCGCGACTCCGGGCCCACGCCGCGCGAGCGCAACAGGTGCGCCAGCTGGTTCGCCCGCGCGTCCAGCTGCGCGTACGTCAGCTTCTCGTCACCTGACTCCAGCGCCACCGCGTCCGGCCGCCGCGCCACCTGCGCGGAGAAGACGTCCCCGATGCTCGCCTCGCGCGGGTACTCCGTGGCCGTCTGGTTCCACTCCACCAGCACCCGTCGCTGCTCCTCCGGCGACAGCACGCCCACCTGCCACACGCGCCCGGACTCGGCCGCCACCAGGCCTTCCACCGCGCGCTGCCACTGTCCCAGCAGCCGTTCGATGCCTTCGGCTTCGAAGCGCGGCGTGTCGTACGCCAGCTTCAGGAGCAGCTCGCGGCTGGGGCTGGACGACGCGGTCAGCGGGAAGTTGCTGCGCTCACGGCCCTGGACGTCCCGCACCTCCAGCACGCTGGCGCGCTGGCTCAGCGTGGAGTCGATGGGGAAGTTCTCGAAGACGAAGAGGCTCTGGAACAGCGGCGTGCCGCGCGGCACCTGACTGAAGCCCTGCACCCGCACCAGCGGGCTGTGCTCGTACTGGCGCCGCTCCAGCTGTCGCTCCTGGATGTTGCGCAGCCAGGGCACCACCTGCTCGTTCGCGGGGACGGCCACGCGCACGGGCAGCGTGTTGATGAACATGCCCGTCATCCGCTCGACGCCCGGCAGGTCGGATGGACGACCGGACACGGTGGCGCCCAGCACCACCTCCGCTTCGCCGCTGTGCCGCGCGAGCACCAGGGCCCACGCCGCCTGCACCAGCGTGTTCAACGTGAGCTGGTGGCGCTTGACGAAGGCGTCCACCTTCGCGGTGGAGTCCGCGGACAGGCGGAGGGACTGCTCCGCGGGGGCCTGCGCGCGCAGCTTCGCCTGGGCCGCGCGCTCGTCGTACGGCAGCGGCGTGGGGGCGTGGAAGCCCGCGAGGTCGCGCTTCCAGAACGCCTCCATGCGGGCGGTGTCCTGCCGCTGGAGCCAGGCGATGAACTCGCGGTACGCGACGGGGCGCTCGCGGGGCACCTCCTGCCCCTGGTCCAGGGCCCGATAGAGCCCGAACAGCTGCTGGATGAGGAGCGACATGCTCCAGCCGTCCAGCACCAGGTGGTGGATGGTCCACAGGCAGCGCAGCACCTGATCATCCAGCCGGATCACCGTCAGCCGCAGCAGCGGCACGCGCGACACATCGAAGCCTCGCGCCCGGTCCTCCTCCTGATACTGCTGGAACAGCTCCAGCTGCTCGGCGGGCGACAGGCCGCGCCAGTCCAGCTCCCGCCAGGGCAGCTCCGCCGTGGCGTGAACAACTTGCTGGGGATCCGCCACCCCGTCCCACACGAACGACGTGCGCAGCACGGCGTTGCGCTCCACCAGCAGCTCCCACGCGCGGCGCATCACCGGCAGGTTGACGGTGCCGTGGAAGCTCCACGCCATCTGCTCGCAGTACATGCCCGAGCCGGGCTCCAGGAGCGCGTGGAAGAGCATGCCCTGCTGGAGCGGGGACAACGGATACACGTCCTCCAGGTCCGGACGTTCCGCCAGGAGGCGCGCGAGCCCCGGCGCGTCCAGCTTCGCCAGCGGGAAGTCCGCGGGCGTGAAGCGCTTCGCGTCCTGCGTCTCGCGGTTCGCGATGAGGGTGCGCAGCGTCGTCATGAACGACTCCGCCAGCGCCTCCACCGTGGCGCGCGCGTGCACCTGGGTGCTGTACGTCCAGGACAGCTCCAGCCGGCCGTTGATGACCAGGCCGTTCAGCTCCAGCAGCGCGGTGCGCAAGCCGTCCTCACCCTGGCCGGGGCCCGCAGGCTCCCGCGCGAGTCCGAACATCGACTCGCCCGCGGCCATCGCGTCGAACTGGCCCAGGTAGTTGAAGGACACCTGCGCCGGGGGCACGGCGCGCAGCTTCGCGGCGTCCCCACCGTCGCGCAGGTAGCGCAGGAGCCCGTAGCCCACGCCCTTGTTCGGCAGGCGCCTCAGCGTGTCGCGCACGGCGCGCAGCCCGTCACCCGGCGAGCCCGAGCGCGGGGCCTCCAGCAGCACCGGGTACATCGCGGTGAACCAACCCACCGTGCGGGAGATGTCCACGTCCGCGAACAGCTCCTCGCGACCGTGGCCCTCCAGGCTGATGCGCACCCGCTCCTGTCCCGACCACCGCGAGAGCGCCTGCGTCAGCGCCGCCAGGAGCACGTCGTTGATGTGCGCCCGATACGCGGCCGGCACCTCCTGCAACAGCGTGCGCGTGTCCTCCACCTCCAGCACCGAACGGACGCTGCTCGCCGACGCGAGCGTGTTGGGCCCCGCGAAGTCCACCGGCAGGGGCGCGACCTGCTGCGCTCCGTCCAGCCAGAACGCCAGCTCCGAATCCAGCTCCGGCCCGTGGGCGTGGGCCTCCAGCTTGCGCGCCCACTCCTGGTAGGACGTCGTCTTCGGCGGCAGCGCCACGGGCACGCCGCGACGCAGCTGCTGGTAGGCGGTGTTCAGGTCCTCGAGCAGGACGCGCCACGACAGGCCATCCACCGCAAGGTGGTGCACCACCAGCAGCAGGCGCTCCGTGTGACCCTCGCCGCGCTCGAAGAGCATCGCGCGCAGCAGCAGCCCTTCGTCCAACCGCAGGCCCTGGTGCAGCTGCGTCGCGGCGGCCTGGATGGCGCGCCGCTGCGCTTCGTCGTCCCCCGCGAAGCGCGAGACGTCCAGGCGCCGCAGGGACACCGGCTGCTCCAGGCCCGCGTTCTCCTGCAACCAGCCCGTCTCGCCGCGCACGAAGCGCAGGCGCAGGGCATCGTGGTGCTCCACCAGTCGCGCCAGCGCCCGCTCCAACAGCCCGGCGTCCACGCGCTGCCGCGCTTCGATCATCACCGCCTGGTTGAAGTGGTGCGGTTGGGCAGGCGCGTGCTCGAAGAACCAGCCCTGCACCGGCGTGAGCGGCACGGGCCCGCGCACGAGGCCCTGTTCAGCCTGGGAGGCGAGCGCGGCCGTGACGACCCGGGCCAGATCCGCCACCGTCTGGTGCTGGAAGAGCTGCTTCGCCATCAACCGCAGTCCGGCCTGGTTGGCGCGCGAGATGATCTGGATGCTGATGATGGAGTCGCCACCCAGGGCGAAGAAGTTGTCGTGGATGCCCACCTTCTCCACGCCCAGCACCGACGCCCAGATGTCCGCGAGCGTCCGCTCCTCCGGGGTCCGGGGCGCGACGAAGTCCTTGCCCGACTCCTGCCGACCCGCCTGCGGCGCCGGCAGGGCCTTGCGGTCCACCTTGCCGTTCGCGTTGAGCGGCAGCGACTTCAGCATCACGAACGCCGACGGGACCATGTACTCCGGCAGCAGGTCCTTCAACGCCGCGCGCAGCGCGTCCACCGTGGGGCGCGTCTCCTCCGCACCGCCCACGTAGGCCACGAGTCGCTTGATGCCCGGCGGCTCCTCGCTCACCACCACGACGCTCTCGCTCACGCCTTCGCACTTGCTGAGCGCCGCTTCGACTTCGCCCAGCTCGATGCGGAAGCCTCGCACCTTCACCTGGAAGTCCATCCGGCCCAGGTATTCGAGCGCGCCGTCGCGCAGCCACCGCACCTTGTCGCCCGTGCGGTACAGCCGCGCTCCCGGCTTCTTGCTGAACGCGTCCGGCACGAAGCGCTCCGCCGTCAACCCGGGCTGCCCCAGGTAGCCGCGCGCCAGGCCTTCGCCTCCCAGGTACAGCTCTCCAGGTACGCCCACCGGCACCGGCTGGCCCTTCGCGTCCAGCACGTACGCTTGCGTGCCTTCCAGCGGACGGCCGATTCGCGGCTCCGTCTTCGCTCCGCGCTCCACCCGCGCGTGCGTCGAGTACGTCGTGTCCTCCGTCGGGCCGTAGAGGTTGTTGACCTCCTTCACCTGCGGCAGCGCGTACAGCGCCTGCACCAGTCGGTTCGGCAGCGCTTCGCCCGCGAGGTTCACCGTCTCCACCGTCGACGGGATGCCTCCGCTTCGCACCAGCTCCGCCACCGCCGACGGCACCGTGTTCAGCAACGTCACGCGCTCGGCTTCCTTCAGCCCGGCCAGGGCCAGCGCGTTCTCCGCCACCACCACCGTGCCGCCACTCACCAACGGCGCGAAGACTTCGAACACCGACAGGTCGAAGTTCAACGACGTCGCGGCCAGTACGCCCTTCAACTGCTCCGGCTTGAAGGTGCCCGTGGCCCACTTCAGGAAGGCCGCCGCGCTCGCGTGCGTCACCGCCACGCCCTTCGGACGGCCCGTGCTTCCCGACGTGTAGAGCACGTACGCCAGTTGCTGCGCGGCGGTCGTGGTGGCCAGGGTTGCTTCCGGGTACGCGGCCAGCACGCCCGCGTCCGTGTCCAGCCTCACGCGCTGACCCGTGTACTCCGGCAGCACGTCTTCCAGGCCCGCCTGCGTCACCACCACCGGCGCGCCCGTGCCCTCCAGCATGTAGGCCAGACGCTCCTTCGGGTACGTCGCGTCCAGCGGGACGTACGCGGCCCCTGCCTTCAGCACGCCCAAGAGCGCCACCACCATGGCTTCCGTGCGCTCCACGCACACGCCGACCCGGCTCTCCTCCCCCACGCCCAGCGTCTGCAGGTGACGCGCCAGCTGGTTCGCCCGCGCCTCCACCTGCGCGTACGTCAGCTCCGTCCCTTCGTGCACCACGGCCACCGCGCCCGGCGTCTTCACCGCTTGCGCCGCGAAGAGACCGTGAATGGTCTCCGCGCCCTCACGCTCCGGGGCCACCGTGCCCGCGAGCGGGCCCAGTATCCGCGCGCGCTCCTCCACGCCCATCAGCGGCAGGTCCGAGACGCGCGTGTCGGGATCCTTCACGATGCCTTGCAGCATCACCTCCAGATGCCCCGCCATCCGCTCCACCGTCGCCGCGTCGAACAGGTCGGTGTTGTACTCAAGCGACCCGTTGAACCCCGCCGGTGCCTCCGACAGCGACAACGTCAACTCGAACTTCGTCGTCTGGGACTCCACGTGCAGCGTGCGCAGCGCCACCTCCGGGAGGACCAGCTCCGACACCGGCGCGTTCTGCAGGCTGAACATCACCTGGAACAGCGGCGAGTGGCTGAGCGAGCGCGTCGGCTGGAGCAGATCCACCAGCTTCTCGAACGGCACCTCCTGGTGCGCGTACGCCCCCAGCGCCCGCTCCCGCACCTGCGCGAGCACCTGCCGGAAGGTCATCTCCGGCGTCACCCGCGCGCGCAGCACCAGCGTGTTGATGAAGAAGCCGATGAGGCCCTCCAGCTCCGCCCGGTTGCGGCCCGCGATGGGCGTGCCCACGCGGAGGTCGTCCTGGCCGGTGTAGCGCGCGAGCAGCACCTGCCACGCCGCCAGCAGCGTCATGAAGGGCGTCGCGCCCTCCTTCTGCCCGAGCGCCTTGAGCGACTCGGACAGCGCGCGGGGCAGCTGCACGAAGTGCTTCGCGCCGCGCGAGCTCTGCACCGCCGGACGCGGCCGGTCCGTGGGCAGGTCAATCACATCCGGCGCACCGGAGAGCTGCTCCTTCCACCACTTGAGCTGCGCCTCCAGCGTCTCGCCCTGGAGCCACTCGCGCTGCCACGCGGCGTAGTCCGCGTACTGGAGGGTCAGCGGAGGCAGCGGCGACGGACGGCCGTGGAGGAACGCGTCGTAGAGCGAGGCCAGCTCGCGGATGACGACTCCCATGGACCAGCCGTCGGAGATGGCGTGGTGCATCGTCACCAGCAGGACGTGCTCGCGCTCCTGGGTGCGCAGGAGCGACGCGCGCACCAGCGGGCCCCGGGTGAGGTGGAACGGGCGCAGCGATTCCTCGCGCACGTGCCGGTACAGCTCGTCCTGGAGCGCGGCGCCGGACAGGGCGCGCAGGTCCACCACGTCCAGCGTCAGCGGCGACGGCGGCGCGATGACCTGCACGGGCCCCGCCTCCGTGGTGCGGAAGGTGGTGCGCAGCGATTCGTGGCGGTCCTGGAGGGCCGTGAACGCTCGCTCCAGCGCGTCCTGCTTCAGCTCGCCCTTCAGCTCGATGGCGAGAGGGATGTTGTAGAGCGCGCTCTCCGGCTCCAGCTGATCCAGGAACCAGAGGCGCTGCTGGGCGAAGGACAGCGGCAGCGGCGACCCATCCCGGGGACGCGAGGCGATGACCGGCGCGCGCGCGGGCTTGCCCTGCTGGGCCTGCTGCTGACGCAGCTGCTTGAGCAGGAGGGCGCGCTTCTCGGGGGACAGGGCTGCGATGCGCTTGTCTGCGTCACTGCTCATTGCTGGAAGCCTTCTTGATGTCCTGGGGGAGCACTTCGTCAGAGGAAAGGAGCGCCTCCGCCTCTTCGGCGGACAGGTTCTCCAGCTCCCCCATGAGTCGTTCGAGTTCCGCGGGGTCTGCTTGCGCGGCCTGGGCCTGCACGATGTGGACGGCGAGGTTCTCCACCGTCGGGGACTCGAAGATGTCCCGGAGCGGCAGCTCCACGTCGAACGTCGTGCGGATGCGAGAGATGAGCTGGGTGCCCAGGAGCGAGTGGCCTCCCAGCTCGAAGAAATCGTCGTGCACGCCCACCTGCTTGACGCCGAGCAGCTCCGCCCAGATGCCGGCGAGCTCCTCTTCCAGCGCGTCGCGAGGCGCCACGTAGCCCTTCTCCAGGGCGGGCCGCTCCGTGTCCGGTGCCGGCAGCGCCTGGCGATCCAGCTTGCCGTTGGGCGTGAGCGGCAGCGCCGGGAGCGACACGAAGGCCGTGGGCACCATGTACTCGGGCAGGCGCGTGAGGAGCGCTTCCTTCAGCGCGCGCAGGTCCAGCACCTCGCCCTCGCGCGGCACGGCGTAGCCCACCAGCCGGGGGTTGCCGGGCACGTCCTCGCGCAGGAGCACGACGGTGGCTTCCACGGCGGGATGATCCGCGATGGCCGCCTCCACCTCGCCCAGCTCGATGCGGTAGCCGCGCAGCTTGAGCTGGTGGTCGATGCGGCCCAGGAACTCGAGGTCCCCGGACGGCAGGTAGCGCACCAGGTCGCCCGTCGCGTAGAGCCGGCCGCCCGCGTCGGGCCCGAAGGCGTCCGGCACGAAGCGCTCCGCGGTCAGGTCCGCGCGGTGCAGGTAGCCTCGCGCCAGGCCCACGCCGCCCACGTGCAGCTGGCCGGGGATGCCCACGGGCACCGGCTGCCCGGATTCGTCCAGCACGTACACCCGCACGTTCGGCAGCGGCGTGCCGATGGTGGGCCGCTCCGGATCCACGTTCGCGCGGACGGTGGCGCACACCGTCACCTCGGTGGGGCCGTACGCGTTGAGGAAGCGGCGGCCGGGAGACCAGCGGCGCACCAGCTCCGCGGAGCACGCCTCACCAGCGGCGGCCACGGCCGTGAGCGCGGGCAGGTCGTCGGCGGGCAGCTGCGCCAGCACCGACGGCGTCAGCGTCACGGTGGTGATGCCCTGCGACTTCAGCAGGCCGTGCAGGGGGGCGCCGGGCATCAGCTCCTCGCGGGGCGTCAGGTACAGGGCCGCGCCGGCCAGCAGCGCGGAGAACGTCTCCCACACCGACGCGTCGAAGCCGAACGCCGCGAACTGGAGGACGCGGCTGGTGCGCGTGATGCCCAGCGCCGCGATGGCCGCCGTAGCCGTGTTGCACAAGCCACGGTGGTGCAACAGCGTCCCCTTCGGCCTTCCCGTCGAACCCGACGTGTAGATGACGTACGCCAGGTGCTCCGGCTCCAGCTTCACTGGCGGCGGCGTCACGGGATGCTTCGCGATGCGGGCCGCGTCCGAGTCCAGGCACACCAGCAACTCGCCCTGCGACGGCAATTCATCCGCCAGGGCGTCCTGCGTGACGATGACGGGCACCGCCGCGTCCGCCAGCATGTAGGCCAGGCGATCAGCCGGGTACGACGGATCCAGGGGCAGGTAGGCCGCGCCCGCCTTGAGGATGCCGAGGATGCCCACCACCATGTCCAGCGAGCGTTCCACGCACAGCCCCACCCGCGACTCCAGCCCCACCCCGCTCTGCTTCAGGTGCCACGCGAGCTGATTGGCCTTCGCGTCGAGCTGCGCGTACGTCAGCGACTCCGCGCCGAACACCGCCGCCACGGACTCGGGCGTGCGCGCGGCCTGCGCCTCGAACAGCGCGGTGGCCGTCGGGCCCGGCAGCTCGGCCGTGCGGGTGTCGTTCCACGTCACCAGCAGCGTGCGGCGCTCTTCGCCCGTGAGCAGGGACAGCGAGGACAGGCGGCGGGATGGCTCGCGCGTCAGGCCCTCCAGCACCTGTCCGAAGTGCTTCGCCATCCGGGCCACGGTCGACGAATCGAACAGGTCGGTGGCGAACTCCCAGACGCAGGCGAGCCCCTGGGGCGTCTCCTGCACCGCGACGGTGAGGTCCAGCTTGGCGCGGGTGACCTCCTGGCCGACCTGGGACAGCTTCAGGCCGGGCAGCTCCAGCCGCGACGCGGGGGTGTTCTGGAGCACCAGCTTCACCTGGAACAGCGGGGCCTGCCCCAGGCTGCGCTTGGGGTTCAGCTCCTTCACCAGCTCCTCGAACGGCAGGTCCTGGTGCGCGTAGGACGACAGCGCCGTCTCCCGCGCGCGGGCCAGCAGCTCGCGCACGGTGGGGTCGCCGCCCAGGTTGCCGCGCAGGACGAGCTGGTTGACGAAGAAGCCGATGAGCCCTTCGGTCTCCGCGCGGTTGCGGTTGGCGATGTCCGTGCCCACCACGATGTCCGTGCGGCGCGTGTAGCGCGACAGCACCACCTGGAAGCCGGCCAGCAGCGCCATGAAGAGCGTGACGCCTTCACGGCGGCACAGGGCCTGGAGGTCCGCCATCACCGACGGCGGCACCAGCACCTGGAGCTGCTCACCATGGTGGGTCTGCACGGTGGGCCGGGGCCGGTCCGTGGGCAGGTCCACCGTCTGCGGTGCGCCGTCCAGCTGCTTGCGCCACCACGCGAGCTGCTGCGCGAGCGCGCCCTGCTCCAACCACTGGCGCTGCCACGCGGCGTAGTCCGCGTACTGGAGGGTCAGCTCCGGGAGCGGCGACGGCAGGCCCTGGCGGAAGGCCTCGTAGAGGGCCACGAGTTCGCGCACGAGCACGCCCATGGACCAACCGTCGGAGACGATGTGGTGCATGGTCAGGAGCAGCAGGTGCTCCTGTTCGGCGAGCTTCAGCAACGTCACGCGCAGCAGCGGCCCCTTCGAGAGATCGAAGGGACGCTTCGCCTCGTCCTGGGCCCGCTGGAGTGCCTCCGCCTCGCGGGTGGACTCGGGCAGTGAGCGCAGGTCCTGCGTGGGCAGCGGGACCTCCGGCACCGGCAGGATGACGTGGAGCGGCCGGCCCTCCTCGGAGCGGAAGACGGTGCGCAGCGATTCATGGCGGCGGAACAGCTCCGCGAACGCCCGCTCCAGCGCGGTCACGTCCAGCGTGCCCGTGAGCCGGAGCGCCGCGGGCACGTTGTGGAACGCGCCCTGCGGCTCCAGTTGATCCAGGAACCAGAGGCGCTGCTGCGCGAACGACAGCGGCAGCGCGTCCGTGCGCGGCACGGCCACCAGGGGCGGCACGCGCGGGCCTTCCGCGTCCTTCGCCTTCGCGTCCAGCAGGCGCGGCAGCAACCCCGCGACGGTGGGCGCCTCGAAGAGGTCGCGCAGGGGCAGCTCCACCTGGAACACGTCCCGGGCGCGCGACACGGCCTGCGTCGCCCGGAGCGAGTGTCCGCCCAGCGCGAAGAAGTCGTCGTGGACGCCCACCTTCTCCACGCCCAGCACTTGCGCGAAGAGGCCCGCGAGCAGCTCCTCCTCCGGCGTGCGGGGGGCCACGAAGCCCGAGTCCTCGCCCGGGCGTGCGGCCTCCGGTGCGGGCAGGGCCTTGCGGTCCACCTTGCCCGTCACCGCCACGGGCAGCGCGTCCAGCACCACGAAGGCGACCGGGACGAGGTAGTCCGGAAGCGTCTTGCGCAGCGCGGTCCGCAGCGACGCGGCTTCCACCGATGCACCGGGCTTCGGCACCACGTAGCCCACGAGGCGGCGGTCTCCGGGCACGTCCTCGCGCGCGAGCACCACGCCCGCGGCGACATCCGGGAGCGCGGTCAGCACGGCTTCGATTTCGCCCAGCTCGATGCGGAAGCCCCGCACCTTCACCTGATCATCCTTGCGGCCCAGGTACTCCAGCACGCCGTCGGCGCGGCGGCGCACGGTGTCGCCCGTGCGGTACAGGCGGGCGCCCGGCTCCATGCTGAACGGATCCGGCACGAACTTCTCCGCCGTCAGGTCCGGGCGGCCCAGGTAGCCTCGGCCCACGCCGTCGCCACCGATGAAGAGCTCGCCCACGGCCCCGAGCGGCGCGAGCCGGCCCACCGCGTCCAGCACGTACAGGCGCGTGTTGGCGATGGGATGACCGATGGGCACGGGACCCGTGCGCGGTTCGTCGTCGCGCACCTCGTGGATGCAGCAGCCCACCACCGTCTCGGTGGGGCCGTATTCGTTGATGAGCCGCGTGCCCGGCGCGTACCGCCGCCAGTGCTCCAGCGCCTCGTAGCCCAGGGCCTCGCCGCCGATGACGAAGGCACGAGCACGGCCGGGGGCGTCCTGCTCTCCGAGCTGCGCCTCCAGCAGTCGCAGGTGCGCGGGCGTCAGCTTCACGAGGCTGTGGTCGGCCTGACGGCGCAGGGCCTCACCCAGGCCCTCCACGGCGCCCACGGCTTCATCCACCAGCACGGCGGGACGGCCCGCGGCGAGCGGAGCCAGGAGGCTCGTCACGGTGAGGTCGAAGGAGAACGACGAGTGCACCGGCGCACCCTGCCCGTCCGCCACGCGATACGCGCCCAGCGTCCAGGCGAGGTAGTTGACCACGCCCCCGTGCGTCACCATCACGCCCTTGGGGCGGCCCGTGCTGCCGGACGTGTAGATGACGTAGGCGAGCGCCTCTGGAAGCGCGGACACGTCCGGACGCGTGGTCGGCTGCGCCGCGAGCACGGCCTCCAGCGCGTCCATGCGGACCACCGGGGTGTTCACGCCGGGCAGGCGCGCTTCCAGGTGCTGGTGCGTCAGCAGCGCGGAGAGGCCGGCGTCGCGGGCCATGTAGCCCAACCGGTCCTCGGGATAGGTCGGATCCAGGGGCACGTAGGCGCCACCGGCCTTGAGCACGGCCAGGAGCGCGACGACGAGGTCGGGGCCCCGCTCCAGGCAGATGCCCACGCGGGACTCCGGGCCCACGCCCAGGGTGCGCAGGTGGTGCGCCAGCTGGTTCGCGCGCGCGTCCAGTGCACCGGCCGTCATGCGGCCCGTGTTCCAGCGCAGCGCCTCCGCGTCGGGGGCCTGCGCGGCGCGGGCCTCGAAGAGCTGCTGCACCGCGAGCGTGCGGGGGTACTCCGTGCGCGTCGCGTTCCAGGTGTCGCGCAGCGCGTGCGTCTCCTCCGACGACAGGAGCGTCACGTCCGTGAGCCGCTGTCCTTCCCGAGCAACCAGCCCCTCCAGGGCCCGGCGCCACTGGCCGAGCAGGGCCTTCGCCGTGGCCTCGTCGAAGCGCGGCGTCTCATGGGCGAGCTTGAGCAACAGCTCCCGGCCGGGAGCGGCCACGGCGGTGAGCGGGTAGTTCGTCCGCTCGAAGGCGTGGAAGTCACGCACGTCCAGCTGGCGGGCCTGCGAGTCCACCGTGGTGTCGACGGGGTAGTTCTCGAAGACGAGCAGCGTCTCGAAGAGGGGCGTTCCCCGGGGCACGGCGCTCCAGCCCTGCACCTGCACGAGCGGGCTGTGCTCGTGGTTGCGCAGCTCCACCTGCTGCGCCTGGAACCGCTGGAGCCACGGCACGACGGTCGCCTCTTCCTCCAGGAGGACGCGCACGGGCAGCGTGTTGATGAACATGCCCAGCATCGTGTCGACGCCCGGCAGCTCCGAAGGACGTCCCGCGACGGTCGCGCCGAAGACGACGTCGGAGGTGTTCGCGTGACGCGCGAGCACCAGGGCCCACGCGGCCTGCACCAGCGTGTTGAGGGTGAGCTGGTGACGGCGCGCGAAGGCCTGGAGGGCCTCGGTCTCCGCGGTCGGCAGGAGCACCGCCTGCTCCGACAGCCCCCCGGTGGCGAGGGTGCGGGAGGCAGCGCCCGCCGGCAGCGGCGTGGCGGAGGAGAAACCCGCCAGGGTGTCGCGCCAGAAGGCCTCCGTGCGCGCCAGGTCCTGACGCTGGAGCCAGGCGATGTACTCGCGATACGCCGGGCCCTTCGCGAGGGCCGGGGCGTTGCCCTGTACGAGCGCGGCGTAGCGGGTGAAGACCGCCTTGCGCAGGAGCGCGGAGCTCCAGCCGTCCGTCAGCAGGTGGTGGAAGCTCCACACCAGCCGGTACGCGTGCTCCTCGGTGCGGATCAGCGCCAGCCGCATCAGGGGTGCACGGGACAGCTCGAAGCCGAGCGCCCGGTCCTCCGCGAGGAACGACTCCAGGCGCGACGACTGCTCCGCCGCGGGCAGCCCTCGCCAGTCGAGTTCCTTCCAAGGCAGCGTCACGCGCGCATGCACGGCCTGGAGCGGTGCCTCCAGTCCCTGCCAGAAGAAGGACGTGCGCAGCACCGGGTGGTGCGCGAGGACGTCCTCCCAGGCCTGCTTGAGCGCGACCAGGTCCAACGCGGAGTGGAAGCTCCACGAGCGCTGTTCGAAGTACGCGCCCGACGCCTGCTCCAGCAGCGTGTGGAAGAGCATGCCCTGCTGCATGGGTGACAGCGGGTACAGGTCCTCCAGGTCGGGCACCGCCGCCATCACTCGCTCCAGCGCGGCCGGTTCCACGCGGGCGAGCGGGAAGTCCGTGGGCGTGCGGCGAGCGGCATCCTGCGACGCTCGGGTCGAGATGAGCGTGCGCAGCGCGGCCACGAAGTCGCGGGCCAGGGACTCGATGGTGGCCTGGGTGTACAGGTTCTCGCTGTAGCTCCAGCTCAACTGGAGCTGCCCGTCCAGCACCAGCCCGCTGACGTCCAGGAGGTGGCGGCGCGGCGCGCGCGGGCTGCGCACGGGACCGCTGCCCTCGCGGGCGATGCGGAAGGCGGTGTCCCCTGCTCCGGACGCGACGCCGTCGAACTGCCCCAGGTAGTTGAAGGACACCTGCGCGGGAGGCGCGGCGCGCAGGGCTTCCGCCGTCGCGTCATCGCCCAGGAAGCGCAGGAGCCCGTAGCCCAGGCCGTTGCCCGGCAGGCGCCGCAGGGTGTCGCGGACCGCGCGCAGGCCGTCGCCGGGGCTGCCGGACACCGGCACCTCCAGCAGCACGGGATACACGGCGGTGAACCACCCCACCGTGCGGGAGATGTCCGCGTCCGCGAACAGCTCCTCGCGTCCGTGGCCCTCCAGGTTGACGCGCACGCGGGGCTGCCCCGTCCAGCGCGCCATCGACTGGACCAGCGCCGCGAGCAGCACGTCGTTGATCTGCGCGCGCCACGCGCTGGGCACTTCCTGCAACAGCAGCCGTGTCTCCTCCACGTCGAGCGACAGCGACACGCTCCGCGTCGAGGCCACGACGTTCTCACCGCCGGCCCGGTCCACGGGCAGCGGCGAGATACTCCGGGTGCCTTCCAGCCAGAAGGCGCGCTCGGCCAGCACCTCCGGGGTGCGGGCGTGGGCTTCCAGCTTGCGGGCCCACGTCTGGAAGGAGGTCGTCTTCTTGGGCAGCCGGACCGGTTGACCCGAGGCGAGCTGCTGGTAGGCCGTCTCCAGGTCCTCCAACAGCACGCGCCACGACACGCCATCCACCGCGAGGTGGTGCACCGCCAGGAGCAGCCGCGCCGTGTGGCCTTCACCGCGATGGATCAGCATCGCGCGCAGCAGCAGTCCTTCCTCCAGCACCAGGCTCGCCTGCACCTGGGCCGCGGCCTCCTGGAGCGCCTTCGCCTTCGCGGCTTCGTCCAGCGCGGACACATCCAGGCGCCGCAGCGTCAGGGGGTGATCCAGCCCCGCGTTCTCCTGCGACCAGCCGTGGGCGTCGCGGGTGAAGCGCAGGCGCAGGGCGTCGTGGTGCGCGACGAGCTGGCGGAGTGCCTGCTCCAGGAGCGCGGCGTCCACCGGACGGCGGACTTCGATCATCAACGACTGATTGAGGTGGTGCGGATCAACGACGTCTTCCTCGAAGAGCCGGCGCTGGATGGGCGTGAGCGGTACGGGCCCACGCACCTCGCCCTGATCCGCGACGACGAGCTGGGCCGTCGTGGCGACGCCCGCCAGCGCGGCGATCGTCTGGTGCTGGAAGAGCTGTCGGGTGGTGATGCGCAGGCCGGCCTGTGCGGCGCGCGCGACGATCTGGAGGCTGATGATGGAGTCGCCGCCCAGCTCGAAGAAGTTGGCGTGGATGCCCACGCGCTCCCGCCGCAGCACCTGGGCCCAGATGCGCTCCAGGGTCTGTTCGGTGGCCGTGCGCGGCGCGATGTAGCCGTGCGTCTCCGCTTCCGTGGGCTCCGGCTTCGGCAGGGCCTTGCGGTCCACCTTGCCGTTCGCGTTGAGCGGCAGGGCTTCCAGCACCACGAGGGCCGACGGCACCATGTACTCCGGCAGCCGCCCCTTCAGCTCACTTCGCAGCGTCGTGACGTCCACGGTGTGGCCCGGCTTCGCCACCACGTACCCCACCAGTCGCTTGTCCCCGGGCACGTCCTCGCGTGCCACCACCACCGCCTCGCGCACGCCTTCGCATGCGCTCAGCCCCGCCTCCACCTCGCCCAACTCCACGCGGTATCCGCGCACCTTCAGCTGGAAGTCCACGCGCCCCAGGAACTCCAGCTTCCCGT
>NZ_RAWA01000149.1 GCF_003611675.1 Corallococcus sp. CA053C | reverse complement strand
GGGCTTCGTGGTGATGGCGGGGCCGTGCGCGGTGGAAGGCGCGGAGCAACTGGAGCTGTCCGCGCGCGCGGTGGCCCACGCGGGCGCACATCTGTTGCGCGGCGGCGTGTTCAAGCCCCGCACCAGCCCCTACGCCTTCCAGGGCATGGGCGAGCCCGGATTGAAACTGTTGGTGGACGCGGGCAAGCGGCACGGCCTGCCCATCATCAGTGAAGTGATGGAGACCGAGCAGCTGCCGCTGATGGCGCAGCACGCGGACATCCTCCAGGTGGGCGCACGGAACATGCAGAACTTCGGGCTGCTGCGAGCGCTGGGCCGGGTGCGCAAGCCGGTGCTGCTCAAGCGCGGACTGTCCGCCACGGTGCAGGAGTGGCTCAACGCCGCCGAGTACATCCTGGCGGGCGGCAACGAGCAGGTCATCCTGTGCGAGCGCGGCATCCGGACGTTTGAAACCGCCATGCGCAACACACTCGACCTGGCGGCGGTGGCGTGGGCCAAGCAGCACTCGCACCTGCCCGTTATCGTGGACCCCTCGCACGCCACGGGCATCCCGTCGCTCATCCAGCCGATGTCGCTGGCGGCGGCGGCGGCGGGCGCGGACGGGTTGTTGATTGAGGTCCACGCGAAGCCGGAGCTGGCGCTGTGTGACGGGCAGCAGGCGATGTCGCCCGAGGACTTCATGACGTTGATGCGCCGGCTGCCGGGCGTGCTCGCCGCGGTGGACCGTCATCTTTGGAAGCCGGAAGGCCCGGCACAGATCGCAGGGGCACGATGAGCACCGAAGTCCGACAGATGTTCTCTTCCATCGCCCCGCGCTACGACGTGGCGAACGAAGTCCTCTCCTTCGGCGTGCACCGGCTGTGGCGGCGCACGGCGGTGAAGCTGAGCCAGGCGAAGGAAGGCAGCCAGGTGCTCGACTGCGCCACCGGCACCGGCGACCTGGCGCTGGCTTTCAAGCGCAAGGTGGGGCCCACCGGCCGCGTGGTGGGCACGGACTTCTGCCCGGAGATGCTGGAGAGCGCGCCCGCCAAGGCGGCCAAGGCCGGCCTGGAGGTGGAGTTCCAGGTGCAGGACGCCATGGCGCTCACCCTCCCGGACAACAGCTTCGACGTGGCGTCCATCTCGTTCGGCATCCGCAACGTGGATGATCCGGTCAAGTGCCTGCAGGAGATGGCGCGCGTGGTGCGCCCGGGGGGCCGCGTGGTGGTGCTGGAGTTCGGCCAGCCCACCGGTCCCTACGGCGTGCTGTTCCGCTTCTACAGCAAGACCGTCATGCCGACGGTCGGCGGGCTGCTGACGGGCAACCGCGCCGCGTTTCAGTACCTGCCTCGCACCGCCGCGGCCTTCCCCGCGGGCGAGCGCTTCCTCTCCCTGATGGACCAGGCCGGCGCCTACTCCGAGCGCGCCGCCCACCCCCTGCTGTTTGGAACCGCCTACGTCTATGTCGGAACCGTCCGCTGAGGCCCGGCGCCGCCTCGTCTCCCAGGTCGTCGCGTCGGTAGACCCCAGACTCCAGCAGGTGCTCCAGGGGGCCCTCTCGGCCCCGGGGCCCTGCCCCCGCCCGGTGGGGACCCAGACCGTGGTGATCGCCGGCCATCGCGCCGCCGGCAAGACGCGCCTGTTGCCGCTCGTCTCACGCCTCCTCGGGCGCACCGGCGTGGACCTGGACGCGGAGCTGGAGCGCCGACATGGCCGCCCGCTCCGCACCTGGGTCGCCGAGTCCCCCGCCACCTTCCGCGCCGCCGAACGCGAGACCCTGGGCCTGTTGCCCGAAGGCAGCGTGGTGGCGGTGGGCGGCGGCTTCCTGTCGCACCATCCGGAGGCGCTCCAGGGGCACTTCACGCTCGTCGTCCCGGTCACCTTCGACACGTACCGCGAGCGGCTGATGGCGGACGTCAAGCGCCCGCGCCTGCGCCCGGACGTGTCGCTGGAGGAAGAGCTGCACGCCATCTTCCACGAGCGCGAGGCCCTGCACGCGCGCGTGCCCACCATCTCCCTGGCGGACTTCCTCCGGGGCTGCCTTGTCCAGGAGTCCGTCTGATGGCCGCCCTGCGAATCATCACCCTGCCCCCCACCCTCACCGGCGCGGAGGCCGTGGCCTTCGCGAAGGACGGCCTGCGCCGGGGCGCGAACGTGGTGGAGGTCCGAACGGATCTGCATGCGCCCGACGCGGTGGATCCGGAGGCCCTGTCGCGCGTGATGCCCCTCCTGGTGTCCGAGCGTGGCAAGCCCCTGCCTCCCGCATGGGTGAAGGCCGCGTGGAGCGTGGACCGGGACGTGGAGCGCGCCCAGGACCTGGATGCGCCCGCGGGCCGGCTGCTCGCGTCGCACCATGCGGAGGGACCGCTGACGACGGAGGAGGCACTGCGCCGCTGGTCCCGCCCGCTTCCAGTGGATGCGTTGGTGAAGCACGTGGAGCCCATGGACGGGCCCGCGCACCTGGACGTGCTGCTGGAGACGCAGCGCCAGCTGTCCACCCGCTTCGGCGCCGAGCGCGTCACGGTGCTGGGCATGGGACCGGTGGCGCTCCCGGCGCGCGCGGTGCTCTCCCGTCGCAACAGGCTGGAGTACGTGGCGATGGGCGGCGCGTGGATGGCCGCGCCGGGGCAGCGCCTGCTGGACGACGTGGTGCGCGAACACCGCAAGGCGAAGGACGCGAACGCGCCGCGCCTGGGCATCCTGGGCACGTCCATTTCGCACTCGCGCTCGCCGCGGATCCACCGTCAGCCGTTTGATCGCATCGACCTCGCGGAGGACGCTCCGGTGGAAGCGGTGGTGGATTCGCTGCTGCCGCACTACGCGGGCTTCTCCGTCACCAGCCCCTTCAAGATGCGGCTCGCGCGGCACACCGGCTCGGTGATGGAGGCCATCAACACGCTGGTGCGCCGGGGCTCGCGGTGGGCGGCCTTCAACACCGACACGGACGGGGCCAGCGCGGTGCTGGAGCGCCTGGGTTCCCAGTCGGTGTCGGTGCTGGGAGACGGCGGCTCCACGCAGGCCCTGCGACTGGTGGCCGGGGAGCAGGGCCTCGCCTTGCGCGTCGTGCGCCGGGCCGAGGTCCAATCGCCCCTCACGGGGGACTGGGTGTGGACGTGGCCCGACCGGGTTGCTCCCCCTGAAACCCTGCGATTCGAGGGGGCGCGCGTGGCGGTGATCGCATACGGTGCACCGGGCCGGCGCGTCGCCGCGGAGATCGTTCGCCGCGGGGGCACCCCACTTCTGCTCGGTGCGGCGTGGTTCGTCGCCCAGGCCCGGCGGCAGCGACAACTCTGGGAAACGGCGACATGAATACCTTTGGCACCCTCTTCCGGCTGACGACCTTCGGCGAAAGCCACGGCCCCGCGCTCGGCTCCGTGCTGGACGGCTGCCCCGCGGGCGTTCCGCTCACGCGCGACCTGCTCCAGGCGGCGCTGGACCGCCGGCGTCCCGGGCAGTCCGCCCTCGTCACGGCCCGCAACGAGCCGGACACCGTGGAGATCCTCTCCGGCGTCTACGAGGACAAGACGCTGGGTACGCCCATCGCGGCCATCGTGCGCAACACGAACCAGCGCTCGCAGGACTACAACCAGCTGGCGGCCGTGGACCGGCCCGGCCACGCGGACTCCGTCTGGCGCGAGCGCTACAAGCACCGCGACCACCGCGGCGGCGGGCGCACCAGCGGCCGCGAGACGCTCTGCCGCGTCATCGGCGGCACCATCGCGGAGGCGTACCTCGCCCGCGACCTGCCCACGCTGAGCACCGTCGCTTATGTGTCGCAGGTCGGTGACCTCGTCGCCTCCGTGCCGGCGCCGGGCCTCACGCGCGCGCTCGTGGACGCGCACCCCACCCGTTGCCCGGACGCGTCCGTTCGCGACGAGATGTCCCGGCGGATCCTCGCCGCGAAGGAGGCCGGCGACAGCCTGGGCGGCGCCATCGACGTGCGCGTGGAGGGCCTGCCCGTGGGCCTTGGCGAGCCCATCTTCGGCAAGCTGAAGGCGCTCATCGCCCAGGCGCTGGGCAGCATCGGCGCCGTCACTGGCGTCGTGTGGGGCCCGCCGGATCTGCTCCTGCGCATCGGCCAGCCCGGCAGCCTGTTCCACTCGGTGAAGGACGCGTACGGCGGCATCCAGGGCGGCCTCGCCAACGGGGAGCCCATGCAGGTGCGCGCCTTCTTCAAGCCCCCCGCGACGCTCGCGGATCACGCCAAGGGCGGCCGACATGATCCGTGCATCATGCCCCGCGCCGTGCCGGTGCTGGAGGCCATGGTGTCGCTCGTCATCGCCGACCTCGTCCTGCAACTCAACGCCCGCCCCCACTCCGCATGAGCCCCCTTCCTCCCGGTGCCTATCGTCCCCCGGCTGATCGCTGGGGCTCCTTCGCGAAGCTCGCCGCCCGTCTGCCCGAGGGCAGCGTCGCGGTCGTGGACCGCACGGTCGCGCGCTTCCATCCCACGCTCCTCCCCACGCTGGAGGCCCGCTCGCCGCGCGCCATCATCCAGTTGGTCGGCGGTGAGCGCGCCAAGAGCATGACGTCGCTGGAGAAGGTGCTCGCGGGCGGGCTGAACCTGCCGCGCTCCGGCACGCTCGTCGCGGTGGGCGGTGGCACCGTGGGCGACGTCGCCACCGTGGCCGCGCACCTGCTCAAGCGCGGCGTGCGGCTGGTGCAGGTGCCCTCCACGCTGCTCGCGGCGGTGGACAGCAGCCTGGGCGGCAAGGGCGCGGTGGACCTCACCGTGCGCGGCCGCGTGGTGAAGAACCCCGCGGGCGTCTTCCACTACGCCGACGAGACGTGGCTGTGCCCGGAGCTGTACGCCACGCTGTCCGACGCGCAGGTGCGCGAGGGCTCCATCGAGGCGTGGAAGATGGTCGCCTCGCTGGACGCGTCCCTCTTCCGCCGCTACGTGCGCACGCCGCCCGCGCTGGAGAAGCTGGTGAAGGACGCCCGGGGCCTGAAGGAGGGCATCTGCGCGAAGGACCCCTACGAGCACCAGGGCCTGCGCCGCGTGCTCAACTTCGGCCACACCTTCGGCCACGTGCTGGAGAGCCTGTCGCGCTTCAAGCTGTCGCACGGCGACGCGGTGGGCCTGGGCATCCTCTGGGCGCTGGACGTGGGCCGGCACCTGGGCATCACGCCGGAGCCCGTGGCGCACGAGGTGGAGCGGGCCCTCACCCGCGGCCCGGGCGTGCTGGGCCGCGACCACGCCGCGGAGCTGTCCCGCCGCGCGTCGCTGAAGGACGTGGCCGCGCTCCTGGACGCCGACAAGAAGGCCGGCGCGAAGGGCGAGCTGCGCATGGTGCTGCTCACCGCCGTGGGCACCGCCGAAGTCGTGGATGTGATGCCGAAGACATGGCGGGCCCTCTGGCCCGCCTGGACCCGAGGAGCCCGCCCTTGAGCCACACCTCGCCGAGCCGTCTCACCGTCGACCCGAGCGCCCTGAGCGCCTCTCCGCTCACCCCTCCCGTGTCGAAGTCAGATGCTCAGCGAGCGCTGGTGCTGGGACACCTCACGGGCGCCTGGCCGCTGCCGTCGGTGCAGGCGGAGTCGGACGAGGACCTCCCCGCCGACGTGCGCGTGCTGCGCCGGGGCGTGGAGGCCCTGCGCCTTCCCGCGGGCCCCGTGCGCGACGTGGACTGCGCGGACGGGGGTGCCCCCTTCCGCATCCTGGTGACCCAGGCCGCGGTGACGCCCGGAGCGCGCGTGCGCTTCACCGGCACTGCCCGCCTGGGAGAGCGCCCGCACGGCCCGCTCTTCACGTCGCTCAAGCAGGCCCTGGGCTCCACGGGCCTGACGCTCACCGAAGGCACCCCGTGGCCGGTGGAGCTGCACGCGCCCCAGGACACGTCGCGGGTGGAGCCGGTGTTCCGCGTGCCGGGCGCACAGAGCAGCCAGTATGCCTCCAGCCTGCTGCTGGGCTGCGCGGAGCGGTTCCTGCGCGAGCGGCGTGCGTGGAGCGTGGAGATTGAAGGCGTGCTCACGAGCGCCGGCTACATGGACCTCACGGTGGCGTGGCTGCGGCGCTTCGGCTTCACCGTCGAGCAGTCCGAAAGTCACTATTCCGTGACGGCGTACCAGGCGCCGGCCTCCGTGCCGTCGTTGCCCGGGGACTGGTCTTCGCTGGGGTACCTGGTGCTGGTGGCATGGCGCACCGGCGGCACGGTGGAGCGCGCGGAGCCGGAGAGCGCACATCCCGACCAGGCGATCCTCCGGCTGGTCGCAGACGTGGGTTTGCGAATGGTCCCGGCAGGCGCGGCTAATACCTGGCGCTTCGAGGGCCACGCGACCGGCGAGCTGCGTGCGTCCGGCAAGGAATGCCCGGACCTGCTGCCCACATTGGCGGCGCTCGCGTGTGTGCTGCCCCGGCCCACGACGCTGACGGATGTGGGCATCCTGCGGGTCAAGGAGAGCGACCGGCTGGAGGGCATCCGCACCCTGGTGGCGGCCTACGGCGGCACCACCGGATTGAGCGCCGGCCCCGAGGGAGAAACGCTGCGCATCGTCCCTCCGGCGTCGAAGCCCGCGCGCCTCTCCATCGACAGCCGGGGCGACCACCGCCTGGCGATGTCAGCGGCCACCCTGTGCGTGCTGTCCGGAGTACCCCTGGAGCTGACGGGACCGGAGTGCGTGGAGAAGAGCTTTCCCGGTTTCTGGCGACAACTGGCGCGCTCCGGCGTTCGCTATTCCTGAGTACGGCGGGCAACGCGGAAGGTTCGCCTCTCTGACTTATCGATCTTTTTTGTTGAAAGCGTGCTCCGCCCTGTGAAATCTCCGCCCATGCCCAAGGACACGCTGACGATCACCGACAATCGGACCGGGAAGACGTACGAGGTCCCGATCGAGAACGGCTGTATCCGGACCCACGCCCTGCGCCAGATCAAGACCGGCGACGACGACTTCGGTCTCATGGGTTACGACCCGGCGTTCCTGAACACGGCGAACTGTAAGAGCGCCATCACGTTCATCGACGGCGACAAGGGCATCCTCGAGTACCGCGGCTACCCCATCGAGCAGCTGGCGGAGAAGTCCAGCTTCCTGGAAGTGGCCTACCTGCTGCTCAACGGCGAGCTGCCGCAGCAGAAGGACCTGGATCAGTTCACCCACCTGGTGACGCACCACACGCTGGTGCACGAGAACATCAAGTCCTTCATGGACGGGTTCCGCTACGACGCGCACCCCATGTCCATGCTGGCCTCCACGGTGGCCGCGCTGTCCGCCTTCTACCCGGACGCCAAGCACACCCGTGACGAGCGCAGCCGCCGCATCCAGATCACCCGGCTCATCGCCAAGATGCCCACCATCGCCGCGTTCTCCTACCGGCACACGATGGGGCTGCCGTACATCTACCCGGACAACGACCTGTCCTACGTCGCCAACTTCCTGACGATGATCAAGCGCATCGGCACGACCACCTACAAGGTGCACCCCGTGCTGGAGAAGGCGCTGGACGTCCTCTTCATCCTCCACGCGGACCACGAGCAGAACTGCTCCACGACGTCCGTGCGCACGGTGGGCTCGTCGGAAGTGGATCCGTACTCGGCGGTCAGCGCCGGCGTCGGCGCCCTCTACGGCCCGCTGCACGGCGGCGCCAACGAGGCCGTGCTCCGGATGCTCCGTGAGATCGGCCACATCTCGAAGATCCCGGACTTCATCAAGCAGGTGAAGGGCGGCGAGGGCGAGAAGAAGCTGATGGGCTTCGGCCACCGCGTCTACAAGTCCTACGACCCGCGCGCGAAGGTCATCAAGCGCGTGGCCGACGAGGTCTTCGAAGTCACGGGCAAGAACCCGCTGCTGGAGATCGCGCTCGAACTGGAGCGCATCGCGCTCGAGGACGAGTACTTCGTGAAGCGCAAGCTGTACCCCAACGTCGACTTCTACTCGGGCCTCATCTACGAGGCGATGGGCTTCCAGGCGGAGATGTTCCCCGTGCTGTTCGCCATCCCCCGCACGGTGGGCTGGTGCGCGCAGTGGGAGGAGATGGTGAAGGACTCCGAGCAGAAGATCGCCCGGCCCCGTCAGGTGTACACGGGCTCCGGCCGCCGCGAGTACGTCGCCATGGACAAGCGCCCGACGCCCACGAAGTAGTCGCCGCTTGAATCACTGAAGCACGCCAGGGGCGAAGGACCTTCACGGGTCCCTCGCCCCTTTCGCTTGCCCGGGCTCCCGCGGCCGTCAGTCGTGAGCGCCCGTGGCGCCGGGCCCGGCCGGCTCGCGGTAGAGCGCTTCGATGGCGCCCGCGTACTTCTCCTCCACCACCTTGCGGCGCACCTTCATGCTGGGCGTGAGCTCCCCGCCCTCGGTGGTGAACTCCCCGGGCAGCACGGTGAAGCGCTTGATGGTCTCGAAGCGCGACAGCTTCGGGTTCACCTCGCGCTCGAAGGCCTCGTGCAGGTGCTGCTGGAGCCGCGCGTCCGTCGCCAGGGCGGCCACGTCCTCCGGCCAGCCGTGCTCGCGCGCGAGCCTCCGGGCGCGGTCCGCGTCCAACGTCAGCAGCGCGACGAGGTAGTTGCGCCGGTCGCCCAGCACCACCGCGTGGCCCACGGGCGACACGGACTTGAGCAGCTCTTCGATATTGGCGGGCGACGTCTTCTTGCCGCCGGAGGTGACGATGATCTCCTTCTTGCGCCCGGTGATGCGCAGGAAGCCCTCCGCGTCCAGCTGCCCCACGTCCCCGGTGTGCAGCCACCCGTCCTCCAGCAGTTCCTGCGTGGCCGCGGGGTTGCGGTGGTAGCCCAGGCACACGTTGCCGCCCTTGACCAGGATCTCCCCGTCCCCGGCGATGCGGACCTCCACCCCCATCATGGGCCAGCCCACCGTGCCCAGGCGGGCACACCCGGAGGTGTTCACCGTGGCGGGGCCCGTCACCTCCGTCATGCCCCAGGCCTCCAGGAGGACGACGTCGATGGAGGCGAAGAAGTCCAGCACGTCCCGGCCGATGGGCGCCGCCGACGTGGCGAATATCTTCGCGCGGTCCAGGCCGATGCGGGCCTTCAGGGGCGCGAACACCAGCCGGTGGGCCAGGGCGTACTTGGCCTCCATCAGCGTGGGCACGCGCTCCTGGTTGAGCCGCCGCGTGTTGCGCTCCAGCGCCGTCGCCCGCGCCCACTCCACCAGCCGGCGCTTCAGGGGCGGCTGCGCGGCCAGCCCCTCCTCCGCCTTCGTCTTGAACTTCTCCCAGACGCGCGGCACTCCGAAGAAGAGCGTGGGCCGGACCTCCTGGAGGTTCTTCCCCAGCGCGTCCAGGGAGTCCGCGAAGTAGACCTGGATGCCCATCAGCAGCGGGCCATGCAGGGACACCACCTGCTCCGCGATGTGCGACAGCGGCAGGTAGGACAGGAGCTTCTCGTCCTCCATGTCGCGGAAGTCCATCGTCTCGCCCAGCTGCTTCGCCGTCCACGCCAGGTTGCGGTGGCTCAGGGCCACGCCCTTGGGCTGGCCGGTGGTGCCGGACGTGTAGATGAGCGTGCCCAGCCCGTCCGGGTGGAGCGCGTGGACACTGTCCCAGTAGGGGCTCTCATCAGCCTGCCCCCCGGAGGCCAGCACGTCCGCGTACCGCAGCACGCCCGCCGGCAGCGGCGAGGGGGCGTCCACGACGAGGACGTGCTTCAGCGCCGGCAGCCGCTTCTGGAGCTCCAGGGCGGTCGCCAGGTGCTTCGCGTTCTCCACCAGGAGGAAGCGGGCCTCGCAGTGGCCCAGGATGTAGGTGAGCTGCTCCAGGCTGCTGGTGGTGTAGAGGCCCACCGGCACGCCCCCCAGGGCCATGGCCCCCAGGGCCGCCACGTGCCACGCCTCGCGGTTGAAGCTGAGGATGCCCAGGGGGTCCCCCTCCCGGAAGCCCAGCGCGTGCAGGCCCAGCGCGAAGCGTTTGACGCGCTGGGCATAGTCGAACCAGGAGATGGGGACGTAGGCGCCACCATTCCTGGACCAGAGCGCCGGGCGGTGCTCCAGCCGTGCGGCCTGGTCATGGAGCGCGTGCAGCATCGTCTTGGGCAGGTCCATCCTGCGGAACGTAGTGGAAGCGCAGGGGCAGAACCAACTCCGTGCGTCTCCGACGTTGACAGCATGTTCACCTGCTTTGTATGCCGCGCCCGACCATGAGCATCGACTTCACCTGTCAGAAGTGCGAGGCGAGCTTCGAGTTGGAAGCCCAGGACCTCATCGAGGGGACGGAGAAAATCGTCTGCCCCCACTGCGATACGAAGGCTCCCGCCAACCTCTCGGAGGACTTCGTCGCCGCGCTCACGGAGATGCGCGCGCAGATCGCCGTCTTGAGCAAGAAGTTCGCGGTCACGTTGACGCTCGAGGCCGAGGAGCTGGAGGACGAACTCGACGACGAGGACGAAGAGGAGGAGGAGACCGAGGACGACGACCTCGACGAGGATGAGGACGACGAGGAGTCCGAGGACGACGAGGACTACGACGACGAGGCGGAGGAAGAGGAACCGGACCGCTAGTCGCACGCTCTCTTCCCGCCTGGCCGGCCGCCCCCCATCCTGGGGGGCAAGGGCTCGGGGGCAGCTCGCGGCAGCAGGAAGTGTGGCGCCCTCCCGGTGAAGGGGGAGGTGCGTAGGTTAGGGATGTGAAAACGTCCAACCGCGCCAACTTCTTCGTTGCTCCGTTCACGGCCGTCGTGCTGGCGCTGGGAGGACTGCTCTTCCTTCCCGCGTTCGGCATCCCCGGCGCCATCGCTGCCTCCGGGGCGGCGGAAGGGAAGGAAAAACCCTGCCTGACGGAGAAGGGCAGTGATCCGAAGGCCTGTACGGAGCTGGTGGAGCTGGAAGTGAAGGACGTCGTGCCCCTGATAGAGGCACAGACGCACGCCGTCGTGCTCTCCACCAAGGACGGGGAGACAGTGCTCCCCCTCTTCGTGGACGAGGGCGCCGCTGTCTCCATCGCCTTCCGGCTCGCGGAGCGGCTGCCGCCCCAGCCGCTGGCGCAGGACCTGCTGGATGACGTCGTGTCCAAGCTGGGCGGGACGGTCACGGAGGTCCGCATCGACGACCTGCGCGACAACGTCTACTCCGGCCGCGTCTTCCTCCAGCAGGGCAAGAAGCAGATGGCGCTGGACGCCCGGCCTTCGGACTCCATCGCCATGGCCATGCACAGCAACGCCCGCATCCGCGTGACGCGCAAGGTGCTGGCGCTGGCGGGCATCACCCGCGCGGAGATTGAAGCCCTGCAGAAGCAGGAGGGCATGGGCGTGGGTGGCAGTGGCCCGGGTGGGGAGGAGATGGGTCCCCTGCCCCCGCCGCCGCCCATGGGCCCCAGCGCGGGCTCGCCGAAGCCGCCCTCGGAGGACATCGGCATGGACCGCTCCACCCCGGAGGCGCCGGTGCTGCCGCCGCCCGTGGGCAAGGGCCAGGAGATCGACCTCTAGGCGGAACTCCGCGCCCGGCACCCGGTGCCTGGAACGGCGAAAGCCCGGCCCCCCCTCCAGGGATAGCCGGGCTTTCGTTCGTCTCAAGCGTCTGAGAGCCACGAATGGCGTGCGCCGCTTGCGGGAACTTTCCGTCCAGCGCGTGAGCAAAGAGTTAGTCCGCCGGGCGCAAGCCTGTCAAGCCGCCCACCCCGTGGGGCTAGGATGCGCGGCCCTATGCGCAAGGCGAAGATCATCTGCACGCTGGGCCCGGCCTCGGACTCGAAGGAAGTCATCGAAGGGCTGGTCCGCGCGGGCATGAACGTGGCCCGGCTGAACTTCTCCCACGGTACGCACGACGAGCACCGCCAGCGCATCCAGCGGATCCGCGCCGTGTCGAAGAAGCTGGGCGTGCCGGTGGCCATCCTCCAGGACGTCCAGGGCCCCAAGGTGCGCCTGGGCAAGTTCGAGGGCGGCCAGCTGCTGGTGACGGCCGGCGACACCGTGACGGTGACGACGCGCGCGGTGCTGGGCGCGGGCCGCACCATTCCCACCCCCGTGCGCTCGCTGCCCCGGGACGTGGAGAAGGGCCACGAGGTGCTCCTGGATGACGGCCGGGTGCGCCTGCGCGTGCTGAAGGTGGACGGCCGGGACGTGTCCTGCCGCGTGGAGGTGGGCGGCCTCCTCAAGGACCACAAGGGGCTCAACCTGCCCGGTACGGCCATGTCCGTCCCCACCCTGACGGACAAGGACAAGGTGGACCTGGCGTTCGGCCAGGAGGTGGGCGTGGACTACGTGGCGCTGTCCTTCGTGCGCTCCGTGCAGGACGTGCGGCAGGCCCGGGCGCTGGTGGCCCGGCGCAAGACGCCCCTCATCTCCAAGATCGAGAAGCCCCAGGCGGTGGAGAACCTGGAGGCCATCGCCGCGGAGTCGGACGGGGTGATGGTGGCCCGCGGGGACCTGGGCGTGGAGATGCCCCTGGAGCAATTGCCCGCCATCCAGAAGCGCATCGTGCGGGAGGTGAACCGCATGGGGGGCATCGTCATCGTCGCGACGGAGATGCTGGAGAGCATGGTGAACAACGCCCGGCCCACGCGCGCGGAGGTGTCCGACGTGGCCAACGCCATCCTCGACGGCGCGGACGCGGTGATGCTGTCGGGTGAGACGGCGGCGGGCCGCTACCCCGTGGACGCGGTGGCCACCATGGCGCGCATCGTGGAGGAGACGGAGCGCACCGGGACGACGGCCCTCGTGCACTCCCCCTTCGAGCGCTCCGAGGACCTGGGCACCGGCATCGCGGCGGCGGCGGTGGCCGCGTCGCGGCAGCTCAACATCGGGACCATCATCGCCTACACGGAGGGCGGCCACACCGCGCGGCTCATCTCCGAGTTCCGTCCTGGCGCGCGCGTCGTCGCCCTGACGCCCAACGCGGACACGGTGAACCGGATGGCGCTGTACTGGGGGGTGACGGGTCACCTGGTGAAGCGCGTCACGTCCACGGACGCCATGCTCAAGCAGGTGCGCCGCGTCTGCGACGAGGAGCGCATCTGCGAGCCGGGCACGCCCGTCATCGTCGTGGCCGGCGTGCCGCTCAACATCCCGGGCAACACGAACCTCATGAGCATCCACCGCATCTAGCGCGCGGTGGATGCGGGTGCGGCGGGCCCTGCTGACGGCACCGGGACGTCAGCAGGGGGACGTCAGAAGGCCTTCTGCGCGAAGTCGTAGAGCTTCTCCACGGAGAGCTGGCGGTAGCGCTCCACGTTGAGGGCGCGGCGGGCGCACTCCCACACGAGGTCGCGGGGCGGGCGCTCCGGCTCCTTCTTCTTGCGGCGCTTCACCTCGGCCTTGATGGCCTTGAGCGCCATGGCCGGGTGGTAGCAGAAGGCAGAGGAGAACAGCAGGTGCCCGCCGAAGGGCACGAGCCGCGCCTCCAGCACGTCGCCCGTCTCCAGGCCCGCGATGTGACGGCGCTCCGTCACGTCGAAGTCCTTGCCGGAGAAGAGCTCGCGCAGGCGCACCATGCCCTTGCCCAGCTTGCGCACCTCGAAGAGGCCGTGGACCGTCTCCGTGAAGCTGCGGAAGGCGTTGGCCTCCTCCGGCGGCGCGGACTGGAGCCGCTGCTCGTACAGCTCCGCGGCCGGCGTCTTGCCGGTGAGCGGCGAGACGCGGTCGTAGAGGTAGTAGTCCAGGAACGACGCCATGCGCAGCTCGAAGAACTTGTCGTCCTCGAAGACTTCGCCCGTGAGGCGGAAGTACTCCGCCTTCGCGTCGAGCAGGTCCGGCTTGCGCGGCTCCGCGCTGCCGAAGGCGATGAGCTGGTCCAGGTACGGCTGATACGACAACGGGGTCAGCGCGGTTTCCATGAGCGGTGGCGCCTCTGCTACCCCGCCATCAGCGTCGCGAAGCGGCTGAACAGGTAGCGCGCGTCGTGAGGGCCGGGCGAAGCCTCGGGGTGGTACTGCACGCTGAAGGCCCTCGCGTCCGGAACGGCCAGGCCCTCCACCGTACCGTCGTTGAGGTTGATGTGCGTGACGACGGCCAGGCCCTTGAGGCTGGCGTCATCCACCGCGAAGCCGTGGTTCTGGGCGGTGATCTCCACCTTGCCCGTCGTCAGGTCCTTCACGGGCTGGTTGGCGCCGCGGTGGCCGAACTTCATCTTGTACGTCCGGCCGCCCAGGGCCAGCGCCATGATCTGGTGCCCCAGGCAGATGCCGAAGATGGGCACCTTGCCCAGGAGCGCCGCCACCGTGCGGTCCGCGCCCTTCACCGCGGCCGGGTCGCCGGGGCCGTTGGCCAGGAAGACACCGTGCGGCTTGCGCGCCAGCACCTGCTCCGCCGTGGTGTTCGACGGCACCACCGTCACGCGGCAGCCCACGTCCACCAGGTACTGGAGCATGGAGCGCTTGAGGCCGTAGTCGTACGCCACCACGTCGTACTTCAGCTCCGGCGCCGGGAGCTGATCACCGGGCCCCAGGAACACGTCCGGCGTCGGCGTGGTGAAGACGTACGGCTCCTTGCAGGAGACGCCCGTCGCCAGGTCCATGCCCTCCATGCCCACGGCGTTGCGAGCCCGCTCCACGAGCGCCGCCGTGGAGACGTTCTCCGTGGAGATGACGCCCATCTGCGCGCCGTGCGTGCGCAGGTGGCGCACCAGCCTGCGCGTGTCCACGCCTTCGATGCCGGCGCGGCCATGGCGCGCGAGGTACGCGTCCAGCGTCTCCTCCGAGCGCCAGTTGGAGGGCGTCCGCGTGAGCGAGCGCACCACCATGCCCACCGCGTGCGGCAGCCCCGCTTCCTCGTCGCCTCCGTTCGCCCCGATGTTGCCCATCTCCGGATAGGCCATGGTGACGATCTGCCCGACGTACGAGGGGTCCGTGAGGATCTCCTGGTAGCCGTACATGGACGTGTTGAAGACCACCTCACCCACCGTCTCGCCGGACGCGCCGAAAGCACGCCCTTCGAAGGTGGTGCCATCCGCCAGTGCGAGCACCGCCCGCTTCGTCATCACCGCGACTCCTTGAGCTGACCGTCCTCGAACACACACCGGCCCCCCACCCACGTCTGCGTCACGCGACCCTTGAGCGTGCGCCCGTGGAAGGGGGTGTTGCGACTGCGGGAATAGAACCGGTGGGCATCCACCGTCCACTCCTCCCCAGGTGATACGACCGTGATGTCCGCCGGAGACCCGGGCGCCAGGTGACCGCCTGGCAGGCCGAATACCCTCGCGGGCCCCTCCGACAGCAGCTCCACCGCCCGGTGAGGCGTGAGCACGCCCTCGTGCACCAGCGCCAGCGTGAGCCCCAGCGCCGTCTCCAGGCCGACGATGCCGTTGATGCCCTTCTCGAACTCCACCTGCTTGTCGGACACGCCGTGCGGCGCGTGGTCCGTGGCGATGGCATCCACCGTGCCGTCCACCAGGGCCTCGCGCAGCGCCTTCACGTCCGCGTCCCCGCGCAGGGGAGGCGCCATCTTCGCGTGGGTGTCGTAGTCCCCCACCGCCCGGTCATCGAGCGTGAAGTGGTGCGGGGCCACCTCGCAGGTGACGCGCAGGCCGCGCTTCTTCGCCTCGCGGATGAGCCGCACGCTGCCCTCGCACGACACGTGCGCGACGTGCAGGCGGCCCTTCGTCTCCTCCAGGAGGACGAGGTCGCGCGCCACCATGGCCACCTCCGCGGAGGCGGGAATGCCGCGCAGGCCCAGGCGCGTGGCCGTGGCGCCCTCGTGCATCGCGCCGCCCGCGGACAGCGTCAGGTCCTCCTCGTGCACCATGACGGGCACGTCGAAGAGCGTGGCGTACTGGAGCACCCGGCGCATCAGCGCCGCGTTCATCACCGGGCGGCCATCGTCGGTGAGGGCCACGCAGCCCGCGCCGACAAGCTCCCCCGCCTCCGACAGCTCCTCGCCCTTGAGCCCCTTGGTGATGGCCCCGGCCGGGTACACGTGGCACAGGGCCGCGTCCCGCGCGCGCGACAGCACCAGCTCCGTGACGAGCGCGCTGTCGTTGACGACCTTGGTGTTGGGCATGGCCACGACGCCGGTGAAGCCGCCCGCCACCGCCGCGCGGCAGCCGGTGAGGACCGTCTCCTTGCCCTCCTCGCCCGGCTCGCGCAGGTGCACGTGCAAGTCGATGAAGCCCGGCACCACCCACTGGCCCGTGGCGTCCACCACGCGCGCGTCCCTGGGCGCTGGCAGCGGCGCCTCCGACACCTGGGCCACCCGGCCGTCCGTGACGAGCACGTCCCGGATGCCGTCCACTCCGTTGCGCGGGTCGATGACGCGCGCCCGCTGGAAGAGCACCGACGTCATGATGCGCACACCTCCAGGATGGCCCGGCGCACCGCGACGCCGTTGGCCACCTGCTCCAGGATGACGCTGCGAGGCCCGTCCGCCACCACCGGCGACAGCTCCACGCCCCGGTTGATGGGGCCCGGGTGCAGCACGGGCGCGTCCGCCTTCATCCGCTCCACGCGGGCAGGCGTCAGGCCGAACAGCCGCGAGTACTCCCGCTGCGAAGGCAGGAAGGCCTCCGCCATGCGCTCCGTCTGCAGCCGCAGACACATCACCGCGTCCGCTTGCGGCAGCACGGCGTCCAGGTGGTGCGTCACCTCCCCGCCCATCTCCTCCAGCCCCGGGGGCAGGAGGGTGGGCGGCGCGCAGAGCACGACGCGGGCCCCCAGCGCCTTCAGGCACACGATGTTGGACCGGGCCACGCGGCTGTGCAGCACGTCGCCGACGATGAGCACCGTGCGGCCGTCCAGCCGTCCCCAGCGCTGGCGCAGCGTGAAGGCGTCCAGCAGGGCCTGCGAGGGGTGCTCGTGGGCGCCATCCCCCGCGTTGACCACGGCGCACTTCACGTGCTTGGCGACCAGGTGCGGCGCGCCGGAGGAGCGGTGCCGGATGATGATGACCGCCGGGCCCAGGGCCTCGATGTTGCGGGCGGTGTCCAGCAGCGTCTCCCCCTTGGACAGGGAGGAGCCCGCGTGGCTCCAGTTGAGGACGTCGGCGCCCAGCCTGCGGGCGGCCACCTCGAAGGAGGAGCGCGTCCGGGTGGAGTCCTCGAAGAAGAGGTTCGCCACGACCTTGCCCCGCAACACGTGCGAGGCATCCGGTCCGCCGGGCAGATGCTCCTGTGCGCGGTCGAGCAGTGCTTCCAGCTCGTCCCGCCGCCAGCCTGCGATTCCGAGAAGATGTCTCATGGGCCGGGGCCGCCGCGTACCGCGCGCCGCACGTTGCGTCAAGCACGGCGCGTGGCGGTCCGTCAGAGACGTCGCTCAGCGCACCGGTTCGAAGAAGCGCTCCACCCGCAGGCCCGTGCCGCCAAACAGGTTGCCCAGCAGGCCGCCCCAGCCAAGCGACAGCCACACCACCATGGCCTTGCCCTTGATGTGCCCGTACGGCACGTAGGCGACCTCGTTGCCAGGGGCGCCCAGGTTGTAGCGGCTGTCCGCGCTGTTATCGCGGTTGTCGCCCATCACGAAGACGCTGTCGGCGGGCACGGTGTAGGGGCCCTCGTGCTCGCGGCCCGGCAGGCGCATGGGGTTCTGCAGCGACGAGTGCACCACGCCGGACAGGTCCTCGCGGTAGAGCACCTCCTCCTGGTCGAACCACTGGCCCGAGCGCTCGTCCCAGTTGTGCACCACGAAGTCCGGCGTCACCAGCGTGCGCGCCTGCGTCTCGCCGTTGATGCGCACCACGCCGTCGACAATCTCCACCGTGTCGCCGGGGATGCCCACCACGCGCTTGATGAAGTCCTTGGACTCGTCCACCGGGTTGTTGAAGACGATGACGTCCCCGCGCTGGGGCGCCCGCACGATGCGGAACGGCACCACGTTCATGAACGGCACGCGCACGCCGTAGATGAACTTGTTGACGAAGACCTGATCGCCAATCTGCAGCGTGGGCAGCATGGAGCCGGACGGGATGCGGTACGGCTCCACCAGCACGGTGCGGATCACGAGCGCGATGAGCAGCGCCTTGCCGAAGCCGCCCACGAAGTCCCACGCGGACTGCTTGCGGTACGCGCCCAGGTGCTCCTGGGTGAGGGCCTCCAGCGCCTTCACCTCCGTGCGCAGCGCCTCCGGGTTGGCCGCCACGGAGGCGCTCTCCACGCGCAGGGCCTGTTCGGTGAGGCGGTCCGCCACGGACGCGGGGACCTTGTCCTTCACGCGCTCCAGGATGCGCTCGTCCTCCGCGAGCAGCTCGCGCGCCTCGTGCCGGAGCGTGCGCAGCACGGACTCCTTGCGGGACGCGTTGCGCCACACCAGCAGGCCCACGAAGGCGGCGACCATCAGCAGGCCGAACCCCTTCATCAGGGGCTGCGCCCAGGACACCGTCGCGGGTGCCATCTCGATCAGCGTGACGTAGGGCACGAACGCCAGGCCCACGCCGCACAGGGGGGCCCAGAGGCTGGTGAGCAGCTCGCGCCACGCCAGCTGGCGGCGGGCCTTGAGCTGCTCGGGGGTCCGGCGCGCGGCCATGGCCGCTCCCAGCTTCGCGGAAGGACTGGCCGTGCTCATAGGGCTACTGCTCCGTCTTGAGGACCGCGAGGAAGGCTTCCTGCGGAATCTCCACCGTGCCCACCTGCTTCATGCGCTTCTTGCCCTCCTTCTGCTTCTCCAGGAGCTTGCGCTTGCGGCTGATGTCACCGCCGTAGCACTTGGCGAGCACGTTCTTGCGCATGGCGGAGATCGTCTCACGGGAGATGATCTTCGCGCCGATGGCGGCCTGGATGGCCACCTCGTACATCTGCTTGGGGATCACTTCCTTGAGCTTCTCGCAGACCTCGCGGCCGCGCAGGTACGCGCGCTCGCGGTGCACGATGACGCTCAGCGCGTCCACCGGCTCCCCGTTGATGAGGATGTCCAGCTTCGCGAGGTCCGCCTCGGCGTAGCCCGTCAGCTCGTAGTCCAGGCTCGCGTAGCCGCGCGACACGCTCTTCAGGCGGTCGAAGAAGTCGAAGACGACTTCCGCCATGGGCATCTCGTACGTCACCTGCACGCGCGTGCCGCTGGAGCCCAGGTACTTCATGTCCTTCTGCACGCCGCGCCGGTCCTGACACAGCTTCAGGATGGCGCCCAGGTGCTCGTTGGGCACGTGGATGTGACAGGTGAGGATGGGCTCCTCGAACTTGGTGATGTTCTGCGTCGGCGGCAGCTTCGCCGGGTTGTCCACCAGGAGCACTTCATCCTTGGTGGTGGTGATGCGGTAGACCACCGACGGCGCCGTGGTGATGAGGTTGAGGTTGTACTCGCGCTCCAGCCGCTCCTGGACGATCTCCATGTGGAGCAGGCCCAGGTAGCCGCAGCGGAAGCCGAACCCCAGCGCCGTGGACGACTCCGGCTCGTAGGTGAAGGCGGAGTCGTTGAGCGTCAGCTTCGCCAGCGCGTCGCGCAGGTTCTCGTAGTCGGACGAGTCCACCGGGAAGATGCCGCTGAAGACCATCGGCTTGACTTCCTTGAACCCCGGGAAGGGTTCCGCCGTGGACCGCGCCTCTTCCGTGACGGTGTCGCCGACCTTCGCGTCCTGCAGCTCCTTCACGTTCGCGACGAGGACACCCACCTCGCCGGCCATGAGCTGCGTGACGGGGCGCGAGAACGGGCTGAACACGCCCAGCTCCTGCACCTCGAAGGCCTTGTTGTTGCTGAACATCTTGATCTTCTGCTTGAGCTTCAGCGTGCCTTCCAGCACGCGCACCAGCACCACCACGCCCCGGTAGTTGTCGTACCAGGAGTCGAAGATGAGCGCCTTGAGCGGCGCGTCCACGGCGCCCGTGGGCGGCGGCACCAGCTTCACCACCGACTCCAGGATGTCGTGGATGCCGATGCCCTCCTTCGCGGAGGTGGGCACCGCGGTGGACGCGTCGATGCCGATGACGTCCTCGATCTCCGTGCGCGTGCGCTCCACGTCCGCGGACGGCAGGTCGATCTTGTTGATGACCGGGATGATGGCCAGGTCGTGATCCAACGCCATGTAGACGTTGGCCAGCGTCTGGGCCTCCACGCCCTGGCTCGCGTCCACCACGAGCAGCGCGCCCTCGCACGCGGCGAGGCTGCGGCTCACCTCGTAGGCGAAGTCCACGTGCCCCGGCGTGTCGATGAGGTTGAGGACGTAGTTCTGGCCGTCCTTCGCGGTGTACGACATCCGCACGGACTGGGCCTTGATGGTGATGCCCCGCTCACGCTCGATGTCCATGTTGTCGAGGAACTGGGCCTGCGCCTCACGCTTGGTCAGCGTGCCTGTCTTCTCCAGGAGGCGGTCGGCCAGCGTCGACTTTCCATGGTCGATGTGGGCGATGATGCAGAAGTTGCGGATGTGCGCGTTTTCAGCCGGCATGTTCAGGGCGCTCGATCAGTCGCGAAGCGGGCGTAGGTAACACCGAACCGCCCGAAAATCCACGACCGTGCACACCCGACAGCAGGGCAACCCACCCGCCTGACGCCCCTCATTC
>NZ_RAWA01000148.1 GCF_003611675.1 Corallococcus sp. CA053C | reverse complement strand
GGACAGGGGCGGTGCTCACGGCGACTCCGGTGGAGGGAAGGGTGACGGGCACGGGCGCCCGCTCGAGGTCGATCCAGTGGCGCTGCCGCTGGAAGGGATACGTCGGAAGGGTGACGCGCTGGCGCTGCTCGTCGGCGTGGAACGCATTCCAGTCCAGGGGGACACCCCGGCGCCAGAGCTGGCCCACGGCATTCAGGAGGGCGCTCCAGTCGGCCGCGTCGCCGCTGGACTCACCCAGGGAGGTGTACACCTTCACGCGCTGCTCGGCCGTGGCCTGCTGCCGCGCCAGCGTGGCGAGCGTCACGCGCGGGCCCACCTCCAACACCAGGTGGTCGCCCTTCTCCCAGAGCGTGCGCAGCGCGGGCGCGAAGCGGACCGTGTCGCGCAGGTGCCGCGCCCAGTATTCGGGGGAGGTCGCCTCGGAGGGCTTGAGCCAGGTGCCCGTCGCCGTGGAGACGATGGGGATGCGCGGCTCCGACAGGCGGATGCCCTTCACCGCTTCGAGGAAGGGCGCCACCGCGGCGTCCATCATCGGCGAGTGGAACGCGTGTGAGGTCTGGAGCAGCCGGCACGCGGCGCCTTCCGCCTCCAGCGTGGCCTGCAACCGCGCCACCGCCTCCGTGGGACCGGACACCACGCACAGGCGCGGCCCGTTGTCCGACGCGATGGCCAGTCCGTCCGTCAGCCGGGGCGCGAGCGCTTCGGCGGACAGGCGCACCGACAGCATGCTGCCCGGGGCCTGCGCCTGCATGAGCAGGCCGCGCTTCGCCACCAGGTGCAGCGCGTCCTCCAGCGTGAAGACGCCCGCGAGGCACGCGGCGACGAACTCGCCCACGCTGTGGCCCACGAGCGCGCCCGGCCGTACGCCCCAGCTCCACCAGAGCTGCGCGAGCGCGTACTCGACGGTGAAGAGGGCCGCCTGCGCGAACGACGTCTGGCGCAGCGCCTCGGCGGCCTCCGGTGATTCGGGGTGCTTCGGGAAGAGCACCTCGCGCAGGTCGCGCCCGAGCAGCGGCTTGAGCACCTCCGCGCACGCGTCCACCGTGGCGCGGAAGGCCGGCGCGTGGCGGTACAGCCCGTGCGCCATGTCGGGGTGCTGCGAGCCCTGACCGGGGAAGAGGAACGCGACGGCCGGGGTGGACTCCAGCGCGGTGGCTTCCGGCTCGGCCGCTGTCAGCGCCTTCACGGCCTCCTCGGTGGTTCCCGCCACCACGGCCCGCCGGAACGGGAACGCCCGTCGGCCGGTGGCCAGCGTGTGCGCCACGTCCGCGAGCGGCAGCTCCGGGTTCGCCTGGAGGTGCGTGGCCAGTTGCTTCGCCGCCTGCGTCAGCGCCGCGGGCGTCTTCGCCGACAGCAGCAGCACGTTGCGGGGCTTGGACGGACCGGAGCTGGGCCGCGCGGGGGCCTCCTCCACCACGACGTGCGCGTTGGTGCCGCCCACGCCGAAGGAGCTGACCCCGGCGCGAAGGGGCTCCGTGCCCACAGGCCACGCGGAGCGCTTGGACTGGACGAAGAAGGGGCTCCGCTCGAAGTCGATCTTCGGGTTGGGCGTCTGGAAGTGCAGCGTCGGCGGCAGCTCGCGGTGCTTCAGCGCGAGCACCGTCTTCAGGAGCCCCGCCACGCCCGCGGCGGCGGTGAGGTGGCCGAAGTTGCTCTTCACCGAACCGATGGCGCAGAAGCCCGTGTCCGCGGTCTGCGCGCGGAACGCCTGCGACAGCGCCTCCACCTCGATGGGGTCACCCAGCGGCGTCGCCGTGCCGTGCGCCTCCACGTAGCGGATGGTGCGCGGATCCACGCCCGCGTTCGCGTGCGCCATCGCGATGACGGTGGCCTGTCCCTCCACGCCCGGCGCCGCGAAGCTCATCTTCGCCGCGCCGTCGTTGTTGACGGCCACGCCGCGCAGCACCGCGTGGATGACGTCGCCGTCCGCCTGCGCGTCCGACAGGCGCTTGAGCACCACCGCGCCCACGCCGTCGCTGAAGAGGGTGCCCGTGGCGCTCGCGTCGAAGGGCCGGCAGTGCCCGTCCTGGGAGAGCATGCCGCCCTCCTGGTACAGGTGGCCGGACTTCTGCGGCACCGTCACCGCCGCGCCGCCCGCCAGCGCCACGTCGCACTGGTGCGTCTGCAGCGCCCAGAACGCCTGCGCCACCGCCACGAGCGACGTGGAGCACGCGGTGTTGAGCGACAGGGCCGGGCCGCGCAGGTCCAGCTTGTGCGCGACGCGCGTGGCCACGTAGTCCTTCTCGTTGGCCACCATCGCCTGGAAGGCGCCCACCTTCCCCACGATGTCCTGCCGGGGCTGGACGTGCAGCGGCTGGTAGCTGTTGTTGTGCGTGCCCGCGAAGACGCCGATGAGGCCCGGGTACGTCTCCGGTACGCAGCCGGCGGACTCCAGCGCGGACCACGCCGTCTCCAGGAAGAGGCGCTGCTGCGGATCCATCACCTGCGCCTCCTTCGGCATGATGCCGAAGAAGCCCGCGTCGAAGAGCTCCACGCCCTCCAGGATGCCGCGCGCGCGCACGTACTCGGGGGCTTCGCGCTCAGCCGCGGCGATGGACGGATCCACCTCCTCGCGCGCGAACGTCGTGACGGACTCCACCCCGCCCACGAGGTTCTTCCAGAACGTCTCCACGTCGGGCGCGCCCGGGAAGCGGCCCGCCATGCCGATGATGGCCACCGGCTCCGCGCCGCTCGTCCCCCCGGCCGCCTGCTGGCGCTTCGCCTTGCGCGCCTCCACCTGGTCCTTGAGCGAGGGACGGGACGTGTCCCCGGAGAGCACCGCCGCGAGCTGCGCCACCGTGGGCGACTGGAAGAGCTGGACGATGGGCAGCTCCAGCCCCTGCGCCTGCCGCAGCCGCGCCACGCACTGGAGCGCGAGCAGCGAGTTGCCGCCCAGCTCGAAGAAGCTGTCGTGGATGCCCACCCGGTCGATGCGCAAGAGCTGCGCCCACGCGTCCGCGATGGTCCGCTCCAGGGGCGAGCGGGGCGCGACGAAGGCCTGCTGCAATTCGGGCCGCGTGGGCAGCGGGGCGGGCAGGGCGCGCCGGTCGATCTTCCCGCTGGGCGTGCGCGGCAGGGCCTCCAGCACGACGAACGCGGAGGGCACCATGTAGTCCGGCACCCGCGTCTGGAGGTGACGGCGGAGCGCCCCGGCCGCGTGCTCCAGCGTGCCGTCCGGGACGACGTAGGCGACGAGCCGCTTGTCCCCGGGCACGTCCTCGCGCGCCACCACCGCCACCTGCTTCACCGCCGGGTGGCTGCCGAGCGCGACCTCGATCTCTCCCAGCTCGATGCGGTAGCCGCGCACCTTCACCTGGCCGTCGATGCGGCCCAGGAACTCCACGTTGCCGTCGGGCAGCACGCGCGCCAGGTCGCCCGTGCGGTACGCGCGCTCGCCGGTGCCGGGGCGCAGCGGGTGCGCCACGAAGCGCTCCGCCGTCAAGGCCTCGCGGTGCAGGTAGCCGCGCGCCAGGCACACGCCCGCGAGGTACAGCTCACCGGACTCTCCCTGCGGCACGGGCTGCTTCTGCTCGTCCAATACCAACAGCTCGCAGCCGTCCAATGCCTTTCCAATCGGCGGCAGCGCGGGCCAGGCCTCCGGGCTGCCCCGGAGCACGTAGCTGGAGACGACATGCGTCTCCGACGGGCCGTAGTGGTTGTGCAGCGCGCATCCCGGAAGCGCGGCGAAGAAGGCGCGCAGGTGGTGCGTCACCTGGAGCTGCTCGCCCGCGGTCACCACCTCGCGCAGGGACGGCGGCACCTTCTGGTGCGAGGTGGCGATCTCCGCCAGGTTCTGCAGCGCGATGAACGGCAGGAACAGCCGCTCCACGCGCTCGTCCGCCAGCAGCTGCAACAACAGCACGGCGTCCAGCCGCAGCGCGTCCCGCACCAGCACCAGCGTGCCGCCGGAGCACCAGGTGCCGAACAGCTCCTGGAACGACACGTCGAACGACAGCGGGGAGAACTGCAGCGTGCGCGTGCCCGGTCCCGCCACCGACTGGCCCAGCTGCCACGTGATGAGGTTCCCGAGCGGCCCGTGTCCCATCGCCACGCCCTTGGGCGTGCCCGTGGAGCCGGACGTGTAGATGGCGTAGGCCAACCCCTCCAGGCTCGATGCGTCCACCGCGGAGGCCGGGGCCTCCGGCGCGAAGAGGGCGGGGGATTCATCCAGGCACAGCACCGGGCCCGCGAAGGGCGGCAGGCCCGCGCGCAGCTTCGCCTGGGTCAGCAACACCGGCGCCCGGGCATCCTCCAGCATGAAAGCCAGACGCGGCGCGGGGTAGGCCGGATCCAATGGCAGGTACGCGCCACCCGCCTTGAGCACGGCGAGCACCGCCACCACCATCTCCGCCGAGCGCTCCAGGCACACGCCCACGAGCACGTCCGTGCTGACGCCCAGTCCTCGCAGGTGGTGGGCCAGCTGGTTCGAGCGACGGTCCAACGCCGCGTACGTCAGCCCCGCGCCCTCGAAGCGGACAGCTTCGGCCTCCGGTGTGCGAGCCGCCTGCTCCGCGAAGCGCGCCACCACTGTCTGCCTGACCGCTTCATCCACGGACATAACCCCCAGGGACATCCGATTTTCCGAATCCAAGCGCATGAACTGTAGAGGCAAGGATTGCCCGACCAATGCGGCCCGGGAGCATGCCACGTCTGTACAGGAATCAACGGTCCTGGTCTGATTCCTTGCTGGCAAGCGGGCCCCAGGCCGCCTCCTGGCAGGCTTTTCAGAGAAAGCGCGAGAAGAAGGCCAGCACCCGGCGTGGATATTCCTCCGGAGCGGCCTGGAGGTAGTCCCCGTGGCCCGCGCGGGGCACGCGCCACTTCTCCCAGGGGCCCTGGCCCTGCCGCAGCAGGTCCTCCAGCGAGGACTCCGGCACCCAGGGGTCCTCCGCCCCCGCGATCAGCAGGACGGGGCGGCCTGTCAGCGCGGCCATGTCCCGGGCTGGCTGGACGGCGTTCACGTCCACCCCCGCGCGCCTCATCACCTCCAGCGCCGGCCACAGGCCCAGGGGGCCCCAATGACCCAGTTCGTCCTGGAGCGCCTGTGCGGGCGCGACCGCCGCGGCCTCCACCACCACCGCCTTGAAGCGCGGGTCGGCCGCCGCCGCCTTCAGGACCGAGTACCCCCCCAGCGAGAACCCGAGCGCCCCGATGCGCCGGGCATCCACCTCCGGTTGGAGGGCCGCGAAGTCCAGCGCCCCCACCACCTGGGTCGCCTCGCGGTCGCCGTAGGTGGACACCGTCCCGGCGCTCTGCCCATGCGCGCCCAGGTCGAAGAGCACCAGCCCGTAGCCGGCCTCCGCGAGGAACCGGGCCTCGGGCAGCAGCTGGGTGCGGTTGCCCGTCAGGCCATGGACCAGGATGACGAGCGCCCCGTTCTTCGGCGGCAGGTACCAGCCCTTGAGCTGGAGCCCCGTCCTGTCGTTGAACGCCACGTCGCGCAGCCCTGCGAACACCGCGTCCTCCGGAGGCCGGTCCACGGGCCGACGCGGCGGGTAGACCTCTGACGCGATGTAGCGCGCGCTGCGCACCGCGACCCAGGCCGCCAGCGCCAGCAGCGCTGCAATGCCTAGCAGCAGCCCGGTGATGAGCAGGCGCTTCATGCCGCTCCCTGAGCCCCCGCCATCCACGCGTCGAGCTTCGCCTCCAGCACGTCCAGCGGCAGCGAGCCCGTCAGCAGCACCTGATCATGGAACGCCTTCACGTCGAAGCGCGCGCCCAGCGTGGCCTCCGCCCGCGCGCGCAGGGCGGTGATGCGCAGCTGGCCGACCTTGTACGCCAGCGCCTGTCCGGGCCACGCGATGTAGCGGTCCACCTCGTTGGTGACGTCCAGCTCCTGGCGCGGGGCGTTCTCCATGAAGAAGTCCAGCGCCTGCCGCCGCGTCCACCGCTTCGCGTGCAGGCCGGTGTCCACCACCAGCCGCACCGCGCGCCACATCTCGAAGGCGAGCTGGCCGAACTTGTCGTGCGGGTCGTCGTACAACCCCAGCTCATCCCCCAGGGTCTCGCAGTACAGCGCCCAGCCTTCGTCAAACGCCACGTAGGACGTGAAGCGGCGGAACTCCGGCAGCTGCGTCTGTTCCGACGCGAGGGCCACCTGGAAGTGATGGCCCGGCACGGCCTCGTGCAGCGTCAGGGGCACCATCTCCCAGACGGGGCGCGTCTCCGGCCGGTAGAGGTTCACCTGGAAGGTGCCCGGGCGCGAGCCGTCCGCGGCGGCGGGGAAGTAGAAGCCTGTCGTCACGTCCGGGGCCATCGCCTCCGGGATGGGTTCGACGACGTAGGGCTTCTTCGGCATCGTCCGGAACAGCCGCTCCAGCAGCGGATCAATGCGCTTCGCCAGGGCCCGGTAGCGCGCGAGCAATGACTCGCCGGTGGGCTCGTAGAAGCGCGTCTCCGTGCGCAGTGATTCGAAGAAGCCCTGCAGCGTGCCGGTGAAGCCCGTCTGGGCCATCACGCGTGACATCTCCGCGCGCAGCCGCTGGACCTCTTGCAGCCCCACCGCGTGGATCTCCTCCGGGGTCATCCGCGTCGTCGTGTGCCGGCGCGCGAGGACCGTGTACAGCGCCTCGCCGTCCGGGAACTGCCACACGCCCACCGTCTCCGGGGCGGCGGGCAGGTACTCCGTCTGGAGGAAGCCCAGCGCGCGCTGGAGCGCCGGCACCACGCTGTTCATGATGGCGGCGCGGCCCGCCTCCGCCAGTCGCCGAGCGTCCGCGTCGGGCACGTCCTTCGGGAAGCGGGTGAAGGGCGAATAGAAGCCGCTCTTCGTAGGGTCGGAGACGATTTGCCGCTCCAGCTGCGGCGGGATGCGCTGGAGCACGATGCGCGGGTGGATGCGGTGCTGGCGCAGGCCCTCGCGCATCAGCGCCACCACCTGATCCGCGTAGGTGCCGAACCCCTCCAGCCGCTTCACCCAGTCCTCGTAGTCCTGGACTGTCTCGAAGCGGAGCATGTCCGCCAGTTGGTACGCCGTCTGGAGTCCCGGCGGCTGCTTGAGCCCCTCTGGCAGGCCGCCCAGCTGGTTGAGGGGCAAGAGGTGGCTCTTCACCCCGTACTCCTCCACCCACGTCTCGTGCATCCGCCGGAACAGGTCCAGGTGGAGCCGGTCCGCGTCGTCATCCAGCGCGGCGCGGTCCAGGCGGGCGAGCCTGGCCAGCACGTCGTGGCTGTGCCGGTGATCCGCCTCCAGCGCCGCGAGCCCCAGGTCGTCCCACCGGTCGTTCCAGCGCCGATCCCCCAACAGCGAGGCATAGGTCGGGTACTGCTGGAGTGAGTACTGCCACTCCGCTTCCAGCAACGCGTGCAGCGCGGCGGAGGCGCCGCCGCGCGGGGAGGGGGACTCGACGGACATGGGTGGACTCCGGAAGGGGGACCGCGACTACACGAACAGCGTCGGATCGAACTCGTCCACGTTGACCGGCAGGATGCGGGGCAGGGGACGCTGGAAGACGCGGGCGTTGAGCTCCAGGTCGACGATCTTCAGGCCCGACGGGACGAGCTCCCGGAAGCGCTGGCTCACGTACTCGCGCAACCCCAGCACGGCCACCTGGCGCTTCTCCTCCAAGAGCGGCTTGAGCGCCTCCGCGAAGTCCGCGCCGTCATGGCTCGCGAGGCCCACCGCCGCCCCCGGGCGCTGCGTGCGGATGTTCTCCAGCAGCTTGAGGATGCCCAGGTCCACGACCTTCTGATCCGGCCGGCCGTGCAGCAGCGCGACCTCGCAGCCCGCGGACTTCAGGGCGCGCACGAAGCCAATCATCGCGTCCGGCAGCTGCTCCCCGCGTGCGTTGAGCACCACCACGCAGCGCACCGGCTTGGGGAAGTAGGTGTCGCAGAAGGCGATGAGCCGGTCGAACTGCACCCGGTCCCCGGGCTCGGGCTTGCGGCCCACGATGTTGGAGACGGCCCAGTCGACGTTCTCGGCGTCGATGAGCACGTAGGAGGCGGCGGCTGGACGAACGGAATTCATGGTGGGGACAATACGCGGGCCGCTGGCCGTTGGGAGGGGCTTCTTCAACCCACCCGGATCCGTTGGAACTCCTCGACCAACAATTCGGAAACACGCCGCACGCGGGGAATATCCAGCGCGGACCGTGCGCAAACGAGGTGCGTCTGGCTCCGGGCGAAGGCCCCCAGGTCCATTTCCAACGGCACGAGCCGGGTCGTGCGTTTGAAGCGGTGCGGCATGCGCGGGAGCACCATCGCGCCCAGCCCGGCCTCGGCCGCCGCGAGCAGCACCAGGTAGTTGTCCGCGGTGAATGACGGCGTGAAGCCGGGGATGAGCGACTCCAGCTGGGGGTTGGGAGGCACCGTGTCGAACGGGGGCGCCCAGGCCACCCAGGGCAGCTCCTGGAGCGTCACCTTCCTGGGCAGCCGGGCCTTGAGCTCCTTGGAGACGAAGACGCCGTTGACGACGTCCAGCGTGTCCACGCGCTTGAGGTCGGGCGTCGCTGGGGGGCGGGCACGCAGCGCGAGGTCCGCCTCGCCGCGTCCCAGGTCCAGGTACTGCACCTGGGACTGCACCTCCAGCCGCAGGCCCGGGTGCTTGCGGGCGACGAACGCCGCGAAGGGGGCCAGGAAGTCGGCGCTCATGTAGGGCGTGCCCGTCACCCGCACGATGCCCCGGGGCGAGTGGTCCGTGGCCTCCGCCGCGCGGTGCAGCTCGCCGGCCCACTCCGCCATCTTCTTCGCGGGCACCACCCACCGCTCGCCCGCCGCGGTCAGCGCCGCGCCGTCCACGCTCCTTCGGAACAGCGCCGCGCCCACCGCGTACTCCAGCGCGGCCAGCCTGCGGCTCACCGTGGGCTGTCCGATGCGCAGCCGCCGCGCGGCCCCGCTGAAGCTGCCCGTCTCCGCGATGGCGAGAAACAGCCGGGCGTCGTCCCAGGAGATATCCATGAATGGATGGCATCATGCCGTCTTGGCGGCTTCCCATCCACTGGCGCATCCCGCATGGTGCGGCCTGTTCCGAAGGCCCGGGCCCGTCCCGGCAAGGAGTTCCGCCATGAAGTCCGTCCTGCTCGCGCTCTGCCTCACCGTGGTCGGCACCGGCTGCGCCACCACGTCCCACGACTTCCAGAAGTCCGCGCTCGGCGTGTCGAAGCCGGCGGCGGCGCTGCTCGCGGAGCTGGACGTGCCAGGGCCGGTGGAGCTGGAGTCCGTCACCGCGTGCGACTGGGCGGTGGAGCGCGGCGGCCTCATCAACCTGGACCACCCCACGGCGAAGGCCGCGCACCTGGAGGACGGGGACGAGCCCGTGCAGGTCTTCTTCCACGCGCTGCGCCACCCGACGCAGGGGCTGTTCATCGTGGACACCGGCGTGGAGACGGCGATGCGGGACGCGCCGGACCGCTCGGCGATGCGGGGCCTCGTGGCGAGCGCGATGCACCTGGAGAAGATGAAGGTGCACCAGCCACTGGGCGAGTGGCTGGCGCGCCAGCCGCAGGCGTTGAAGGGCGTCTTCCTCACGCACCTGCACCCGGATCACATCACGGGCATGGCGGATGTCCCGGCGGGGACGCCCGTGTTCACCGGCCCGGGTGAGGCGTCCAAGCGCGCCTTCGTGAACCTGGTGGTGCAGGGCGCCGTGGACCGCGCGCTGGAGGGCAAGCCGGCGCTGTCGGAGTGGAGCTACACGGAGGATGCCCAGGGCCTCTTCGACGGCGCGGTGGACGTGTTCGGGGACGGGTCGGTGTGGGCGCTCTGGGTGCCGGGGCACACGCCGGGCAGCACCGCGTACCTGGTGCGCTCCACGAAGGGGCCGGTGCTGCTGCTGGGCGACGCCAGCCACACGCGCTGGGGCTGGGAGCACGACGTGGAGCCGGGCACCTTCACCCAGGACGGGCCGCGCAGCGTGGTGAGCTTCAAGAAGCTGCGCGCGTTCGTCGCGGCGCATCCCGCGGTGCAGGTGCGCTTCGGCCACCAGCACTGAGCTTCAGTGCGGAGCCCCGGAACGCGCGGCGGTAGGCGAGGGGGCTGGTGGCGACGAAGCGTTGGAAGTGTTCGCGGAAGGAGGTCGCGGATCCGAAGCCCACCTTCGCGGCGATGGACTCCACGGACTGGCCCGTGGTCTCCAGCAGGTGCTGGGCGCGGCGCACGCGGGCGCGGAGCAGCCACTGGAGGGGCGTGGTGCCCGTCTGTTCCCGGAAGCGGCGGCTCAAGGTGCGCTCGCTCATCGCCGCGCGCCGTGCCAGGGATTGCAGCGTGAGGGGCTTGTGGAGGTGGTCCTCCATCCACCGCAGCACGGGCTCCAGCGAGGCGCCTTCCAGTGATGGCGGCACGTGTGTGATGAACTGGGATTGGCCGCCGTCGCGCTCCAGCGGCATGACGGCCATCCGGGCCGCGTCGGCCGCCACCGCGGCGCCGTGGTCGCGCCGCACCAGGTGGAGGCAGAGGTCGAGCCCCGCCGCGGCGCCCGCGGACGTCAGGAACTGCCCGTTGTCGACATAGAGGACGTCGGGGTCCACCTGGATGGCCGGGTGGCGACGGGCCAGCTCCTCCGCGGCCAGCCAGTGGGTCGTCGCGCGCAGGCCGTCGAGCAGCCCCGTGGAGGCCAGGAGGAAAGCGCCGGAGCAGATGGACGCGATGCGCGCGCCCCGGGCCGCCGCCGCGCGGACCGCGCTCACGAGCCGTGGCGGGACGGGGACGGAGAGGTCCGCGATGCCGGGCAGCACGATGGTGTCCGCCCGTGCCAGCTCCCGCAGGCCGTAGCGGGTCTTGAGCTGGAAGGACCCTGCGTGGACCTCGGGCGTCACGCCGCAGACCCGGACCTGATAGCCGGCGCCCCCGCCGGGCAGCCGGACCCGGTCGAAGACCTCGCACGGTACCGAGAGGTCGAAGGGAACGACTCCATCCAGCGCGACGATGGCGACGACGTGCATGGCGGGAAGATGCCAGTCTGACGGGTTTCCGCCAAGCGGACCCTGTGGCGGGAAGTCGTCGAAGATTGGCGTTTCCGCCACTCACGTCCCTGAGAGGGCCCATGCCATACGGGCCTGGATGGCGATGGGCGCCATCTGGTTCCGGAAGGTGGCGGGTGCTGCTCTACCGTGTCCTGCTGCTGTGCAAGTTCGTCGGCGTGGTGCTCTATGGGGGCGGGCTCATCGGGGCGCTGGTGGCCACGAGCTCCGCGGACCGCAAGCGCGCGGTGCACACCATCGCGTCGCCGGGGCTGGTGGTGACGTGGACGGCCGGCTACTTCCTCACGCTCCAGCTCAACGTCGCGCTGACGGAGCCGTGGATCCTGGGAGGGCTGTCCCTGTCGCTGGTGTCACAGCTCGCGCTCGTCGCCATGGCCACGCGAGAGCGGCGCACGGGGGTGGGGGTGTTGCTGGCGGCCGTTCCCTTCTTCCTGGTGTTGGTGCTGATGATCTTCCGGCCGCGCTGGCCCGGGGTGGACACATGAGCGCGCTGCGACAGCTTCGGCTCATCGCCTTCCTGGAGGGGCTGTCCTTCCTGGGGTTGCTCTTCATCGCGATGCCGGTGAAGTACCTGCTGGGGCAGCCCGTGGCGGTGCGCATCGCGGGCAGCGTCCACGGGCTCCTGTTCCTGCTCTTCGTGTCCTCGCTGTTCCGCGCCGCCGCGGAGCACGAGTGGCCGGCGCGGCGCTCACTGGCGGCGTTCGGGGCGTCGCTGGTGCCCTTCGGGACGTTCGTGCTGGACCGCGCGCTCAAGCGTGAACAGGAAGAGACGCGGGGCTGAGCGGTCCCAGGTCCACACGCATCAGTCCTGCGTGAGCTCCAGGTTCATCACGACCTTGCCTTGCCGGGCCTTCTGCACGGCACGCAACCAGTCCGCCCAGACGGCAGGGTTCACGGGCTCGCCATCGTCCAGCAGCGACATGCTGCCCAGGAGGCCACCCAGATCGTCCGAAGCGGTCGTTTGATAGAGCGCCTTCAGGTACTCAAACATCGCCGCATAGGCCTCTTTGACCGAAAGCGTCTCTTCCATGGCGACCTCAAGGCCTGGACGGAGCGGACAGCCCCATCTGGGAGTTGTAGTTGCGTGGCACCTGATTCAGCCCACCCAGGATCAGTTCCCATGTGAGCATCGGGTTGATCACTCAATTCGGGTCTGCATCCAAGAGGCTCAGACGGGCGGTCTGGTGTCCTGTCTCGCGCTGACGCTAGGCTCTCGCGAGCAGCCGAACTGTCGGTCTTTCTGGAGGTGACGACCATGCCTCAACCTGTCTCCAATCCCCCCCCTCAGGGCCTGCCGGCGACGGGGCGTTGGATGCGCACGCGCGGGTTCCGCTGGCCCTTCCTGGTGGCCGCGGTCGTGCTGGCACTGCTAGCCACCCTGGGCGCCTTTCTCCAGCCGCTCTGGCCGGATTCGGAGAACACACCCACCGGGTGGGACGCTTGGCTCTACCCGCGCGAGAGCAATTCCTGGATGCGCGTGGCCCATGGCGTGGGCGATGTCTCTGGGAAATATCCAGCCATCAACGACATGGTTCCTGCAGGCGGAAGGGTCTACCTCGCGCTCGACAATGGCAAAGTGGCGTGGTCCGGCGACCAGGGACTGCACTGGCACCCGACCAGACTCCCAGAGGCTGTCGTTCCGGTGGCCCTCGCCTTCCGCGATGAGCAGCGCGGGTACGCGGCCACGCGGGCAGGCCGAATCTTCTGGACGGAAGATGGGGGGGCGAAATGGGTCGAAATTCCCTCAACCCAGCCAGCGCCTGACGTCCAGGTGCTGGCCGCAGCGAATGATGACTCTCTTTGGATGGCCTCGTCAAACAAGGTTTGGCGACGCGCCCACGACGGTCAATGGCAATCTATTCTATTCACCAGTGCTCTCTTCTCCAGTTTATTGTCTCCGAGCCGCTTGGTCGTCTCAGGGGATGCAAGCCGCGCATGGGTGACCTCGTATCGCGATTCCGTCGAACTCCGCTTCGAGGAAGGTCGGCTGTCGGTTCAGACGGGGGCGCTGAGGGGCACACCCTCTCGCGGAGTCTTCAATCCCAAGCGGGCATGGTCCGTGACGATCAGAAACGCCTACCGGCTTGAAGAAGGAACGCAGACTCCGATCTTCAAAGTCTCCGGCGATGAGTCTCTTGTTGATATCCAATTCCTTGCGGATGGCCGACGTGGCTGGATCTTGGGGGCAAAGGGACTCCTTCGCAAGACCGACGATGGGGGGCTTCACTGGTCCGAACCATGGGCCGTGGGTGCAAGCGAACCGGTCCAATTCTGGATGTCGGAAGCGGGCGATACAGGCTGGATCCGCGATGCGGACCACTCACTCTGGTATTCACAAGACGGAGGGCTGACTTGGTCGTGCCGGCTGGCGCGCTCTCGTGCCATTTCATCTTCCTTGCTGGTAAAGCAGGGGGCTGAGCTCTGGGCAGGCACCTCCACGGGAGCGCTCCTGCATTCCACGAACGGTGGCACCGAGTGGGAGTCGACGCGCCTGGATGGCGCGATTCGCTGGCTCGGCGCCTCAGCGGACGAGCGAAGCCTGTTCGCCCTCACGAGCCGAGGGCTCTGGCGTGCCGTCGATGACAAAGGGTGGCGAAAGCTCCGGGATGGAGACTTCTACGTTGCGTTCGTCGCTCCGGACCAGCGGACAATCAACCTGCTCCCCTCAGGACTGCAAGCCGCCGAGGTCTCGCGGGACGACGGAACAAATTGGACCCGGGTGCAGTTCGCTACCTGGGGAATCCGCAATCGATACATCGCCGGGCTGGCATCCCAAAGCGGCTCGGTGAGCGCGGCAGGTGACGTGGAGTTCTTCTCGCGTGGAGTGGAAGTCCCACAGACGCCAATCCTCGTCTGGTCGAGCCAGGGCCCGCTCATGCCAGAGGAATGGCAGGACCTCGCCCAAAGAACAGTCGATGCTCCCTTCAACCGAAGCAGGCTTTCAATCAGTTCTCAGTTCCCTGAGGACAGCGCCGCCATCGCCTATTTCGTTTCGGCCTCGGGCCAGACATGGGCCCTGGGCTCGAAGGGGCAGCTTTTCAGCAAGACGAACAGCGGTGTCACCTGGACGCCGCATGCCACGGGAACGACCGCCACGCTGAACTCGATTCGCGTGGCACCCAGTGGACAGCGGGCCTGGCTCTTCGGCGACGAGAATGTCGTCCGAACAAGTCAAGATGGCGGAAGGAACTGGGAAGGCGTCGACAACCGAGTGTCTCCAGCCCGATGGTATTGGCTTTGCTGGGCAGGAGTCGCGCTGCTCGTCTGGGGAGGGCTCGCTTCTCCGCACTCCGCTTCGCAAACAGATCCTGTCGATGCCGTGGCGAATTTGCTTGTCACCGATAGCCCCATTGAACACCCAGGGCAGGACCGGCTTGGCATCCAGGCCCTCGTGCTTGGCCTGTCGAACTTCATCCGCAATACCCGCACTCAACCTCCCCTCACCATCGCGGTGACGGGCGAGTGGGGAACGGGAAAGAGTTCCGTACTGAATCTGCTGCGCACAAACCTGGTCGGTCTCGGATTCCGTCCCGTGAGCTTCAATGCCTGGCACCATCAGCAAGAGGACAACCTGCTGGCAGCGCTCTATGCCAGCATTATTTCGCAGAGCGTCCCGAACTTTCCCAGCCTGGATGGACTCGACTTCCGCTGGCGGCTCTTCGTGCAACGCAGTGGGAGCAAGCTGTTCTATCTGTTTCCACTGCTGGCGCTGCTTGTCTGCACCGGCTCTTTCTTCCTGTTCCATGAGGGGAGGATCCAGGAAGCCACCGCCTGGATGGAAGCGCTGCCCACGCGCCTCCACGAAGCCCTCCCGAGCGCCAAAATAGATGGCGCCGCTGCGGAGGCTGCCGAGAGTTCTAGCCTGGACGTACTGGCATGGTCTGCCCTCGTCACCACTCTGACGAGCCTACTTTTGCTGGCCCGCCAGTCCGTGGCGAGCCTCCGCGCGTTCGGCGTAGATCCCGCGCGACTGGTGGCCTCGCTCAAGGGCAGCGTCCAGATGAAGGACCACCGTGAGCGGGTGAGCTTCCAGTCTCGCTTCGCGAAGGACTTCCAGGACGTCACCCAGGCGCTCGGGATGAAACCGCTGGTGATCTTGATCGATGACCTCGACCGGTGCACCCCCGAGAATGCGATGAAGGTGCTCGAGGCAATCAACTTCCTGGTGTCCTCGGGCCATTGCTTTGTGGTGATGGCCATCTCTCGGAGGGTGATTGAGGAGTACGTGGCCATGCACCTCAAGGACATCGCCGATGCCATGCTGCCCCCCGGGTTGCCGCGTCCCGAGGCGCACGGCGTGCCGCCCTCATCCGAGGAGAGCCAGCGCCGCGAGGCGCGGCTTGCCCATGCGCGTCACTACCTGGAAAAGCTCATCAACATTGAGATGCCCGTTCCCGCGCTCACCGACGCTCAGGCCGAGCAGCTCACGCAGGATCGCACGGGGGACGAAGGTGTGGCAGAGCTGGGGGTTTGGCACGAGCGCCGAAGGCTGAGCATGCTGGCCCTGGCTCTCCTGTTGATGGGCATGGCCGCAGTGGCGGGGGCACGCGTCCCGGACCTGTTCCCCCAACGGCCTCACCTCGTGATGGCGCCTGTGTCCACTCCACTCGGCGCGTCGCAGCTTCCGAAGCCAGCGGTTCCCGAAAAGCCCCCGAAGACGACGCCCGAGCCCGAGTCACCCAACGCCTTCGCCAGGATGTACGAACTGCCCGAGCAGAAGACGCCTAGCCAATGGGTCATTCAGGAGGCGCAGCCTGGGGCGATGCGCCCCTGGATGGCTCTAGCGCTCGGAGGCGCGGTCATCCTGCTGTGGCTTTGGCGCATGCGCCAGCAGTACTCCCTGGTGGTTGTCGAAGACTCCAAGGTGTTCACTTTGGCCATGGACGTTTGGCGGCCGGTGATCAGGCTCGGTCATCCAACGCCCCGCTCGGTGAAGCGCTTCCTGAACCGTGTGCGTTTTCTCGCGATGTGTCGGCGAGCCGTAGAAGGATCCACCGTGCAGGGACCCATCAGTCCACCGCCAGAGCGAGGTCCGTTGATTCCCGCCTTCATCCGGTGGCTGCGCAGGTTGCCTGCTCCAAGCTCCGGAGGGGCCCCCTCCACCCAACCCGCCCGAGGTCATGAACATGTTCTTGTCACCCTCGCTGCGCTGCGGGACGTCGTCGGCTCAGATGCAATCCAGAACGAGGGCCTCTATCGCGCGTTGTCGCGCCAGGACTCCAGATACCAGGGAATCTTGATTCCCCCAATTGCCCATCAGTGCTGGGGTCGATACGCCAAGGAGTTCGGTGATCAGCCTCTTCCGGAAGCCGAGCGACAGGCTTTCGCAAAGCTGTCCGGCGCACTCAAGACTTAGCGCGATGCTTCTGAGGGAGGTGGGCGCGCGGACGCGTGGGTGAAGGGCTCGCTGGTGGTGGCGGCTCCCTGTTTCAGCGAATGTGCCGCCTCGGCTGACCTGCCGGGCTGCTGCGCGGTGGCCTCTTGTCCTGCGTCAAACGCGATGCGCTCGTTGTTGCTGGCATTCGCCGAATCCAGGAAGGTGAACTGAACGGTCCCAGGTCCACAGCATCACGACCTCGTGCCCTTCCGCGAGCGCCCGCGCGTCGGCGTGGGGGCCTGGGCCTTCGCTTCCTGGAAGGCGCTGGAGATGAAGTCGACGAAGACGCGGACGCGCGGCGATAGGTGCCGGCGCTCCGGATAGACGACGTACGGGTCCGGCGCGGGCGTGTGCACGGTGGTGAGCAGGGGCTGGAGCTGGCCTTGGCCCAGGGCCTGCGCGGGGACGAACTCCGGCAGGTGCGCGATGCCCACGCCCTGGAGCGCCATCGCCAGCAGCGCTTCGTTGTTGTCGGAAGCGAAGGGCCCGGGCACGTCCACCTGTCTTCCATCCAGCCTCCACGGGACGCGCTTTCCGTCGCGCAGGTACACCAGACACGCGTGGCGCTGGAGGTCCGCCACCGTGCGCGGCGTGCCGTGCCTCCTCAGGTACCCAGGCGCGGCGCAGATGACCGAGCGCACGTCTCCCAGGCGCTTGCGGATCAACCTCACATCCGCCGTCTCCCCCATGCGCAACCCCACGTCCACGCGCTCCTCCACCAGGTCGATGAACCGGTCGGTGAGCCCCAGCTCGCACTGCACCTGCGGGTACGCCGCCATGAACGCCGGGAGCCTGGGCACCAGCCAGTAGCGGCCCAGGTCCATGGGCGCGGTGATGCGCAGGGGGCCCTTCGGGCCATGCGACTCACGCAGCTCTCCCTGCGCGGCTTCCAGCTCCGCCACGATGCGCTGGCCCCGCTCGAAGAGGGACAGCCCCTCCGGGGTCGGCTGGAGCGTGCGGGTGCCTCGCTGGAGGAGCAGGACTCCCAGGCGGCCTTCCAGGCGGGCCACCGTCTTGCTGACCGCGGAAGGGGACACCCCGAGCGCTCGCGCCGCCGCGCTGAAGCTGCCGGTCTCGAGCGTGCGCACGAAGGCGCCCAGCCCCGCGAGGGGCTCCTGGAGGAGGGTCATTCGCGAACTCTAGGAACAGGTGGTGTGCCCTACAAGCCACTACTCCTCCAGCGCGGAACAATGCAGGTTGTGAAGCCTCTCACAGGAGCGGTTCATGAAAGTCTTTGTACTGGGCGCGACGGGCTACATCGGCGGGTCGGTGGCGGCGGGATTGATGGCGGCGGGACACCAGGTGCTGGGCACCGCCCGGACCCCGGAGCGCGCGCGGGCGCTGGAGGCCCGGGGCATCACGGCCACCGTCGCTTCGTTCGACGACGAGGCCGTGCTGACGCGGCTGGCGAAGGAAGCGGACGCCGTCATCAACGCGGCGTCGGCGGACGAGCGCAGGCCGGTGGAGGTGCTGATCGCCGCGCTGAAGGGGACGGGCAAGCGCTTCATCCACACCAGCGGCTCCAGCATCGTCTCCACCGACACGGGCGGCGAACTCGCGACGCCGGTGTACGACGAGGACTCGCCCTTCGACTCCGCCCCGGAGAAGGTGGCCCGCAACGCGCTGGACCGCCGGGTGCTGGACGCCGCGAAGGAGGGCATCCACACGAACGTCATCTGCCCGTGCCTCATCTACGGCCAGGGCCTGGGCCTCAACCCGGACAGCGTCCAATTGCCCGTGCTGACCAAACACGCCCGTGAGACGGGCACGGCGCGCTACATCGGCAAGGGCGAGAACGTCTGGTCCAACGTGCACATCGAGGACCTGGTGGACCTCTACCTCCTGGTGCTGGATCGCGCGCCGGCCGGAACGTTCTTCTTCGCGGAGAACGCCGAGGCGAACTTCCGCGACATGGTGGGCGCGATCGGCAAGCGCTTCAACCTGCCCACCGGGAGCCTCCCGGTGTCGGAGGCGGAGGCGCTCTGGGGCGCGGAGATGGCGCGCCTGGGGCTCGCGTCCAACAGCCGCGTCCGCGCGAAGCGGGCCCGGGCGCTGGGCTGGAAGCCGCACCGGCCTTCGGTGTTCGACGTCCTCGCGGGAACGAAGTAGCCGATGGGGAAGACAGCGGGAAGGCCGCGAACCGCACGGCCTTCCCGCCTTCACGCGGTGCTCAGTCCGCCAGCATGAAGCCCAGCTTGTACTTCTGCGCCAGCGCCGGGAAGCCGCGCGTCACGGCGTCCTGGACGTAGCCGGGCAGGTTGGGGAACACGTAGTCCCGCTCGGCGGTGGTGTTGAGCCCCAGCCACGAGGCCAGCGTGAAGCCGTACTGCTCCACCGACAGCGTGGGAATCCAGCGGCCCTTGTCGTCCGTGGAGCCGTCGAGCGTGCCGGTGAGGTCCAGGTTCGGGAAGGTGCCGTAGAGCTTCCTGCCCGCCACGCGGTTGCCCATCACCAGCGCGTGTCCGCCCCAGGCGTGGTCCGTCCCCCGGTCGGAGTTCTCCCGCAGCGTGCGGCTGAAGTCGCTCATCGTGAAGAGCGTGGACTGCGGCGCGTTCGCACCGAAGGCCGGGTCCAGCTCCAGCAGGTTCATGGCCTGCTGGAACGCATCCAGCCCGTAATCGAGCTGCGCGAGCAGCTCCGGCTGATCCACGTCCTGGTTCTGGTGCGTGTCGAAGGAGCCGAAGCCCACGGAGAACACCTGCCGCTTGAGGCCCAGGCCGCCGGTGGCCGCCGGGATGGCCCCCGCCACCAGGTCGCGCACCACCTGGTACAGCTGGAGGTGCAGCGTCCAGCGGTCCTTGCCCGTGGGCGTCACGAAGAGCGCGTCGATGGTCGCGCGGGTCCCTGAGGCAACCTGGTTCCACGCGGCGTCGCGCGCTTCGGCGCGGGCGCGGGCGAACGTCTGGGCCGTGCCGAAGACGCCCGCGTAGGAAGCCTCCAGCGCCACGCTGTCCTGGAGGCCCATCACGTCCTGGAGCGCCTGCTCCTGGAGCAGGTCGAACGCCGAGGCCGGCGTGGCCGTGGTGCGGAACGCGAGCGTGCCGTCCGCCGCGACCATCAGCGGCTTGCGCGTGCCGCCCACCGAGAAGCGCTGCTTGCCGCCGAAGGACGTCACCTCCGGGTAGTCCGGCGGCGTGCTGGTGTTGAGCACGTGGAGCTTGTCCGCCGCGCGCCCGCCCCAGCCCGTCACCTTGAGGTCGCTGGTGACGGTGCTGCTGGTGGGGTTCGCCAGCGCGCTCGCCCAGGCGTCCTGCTGATCACTGTGCGAGAAGAGGTTCTCCGGCACGGCCGCATTCGCCGTGTAGTCCGCCTTGGTGAGCGGCAGCACCATGGGCCCCACGTTGCACACGAAGGCGGCGCGGCCCTGCTCGAAGTGGTCGCGCACCTTCGTCAGCGACGGGTGCAGGCCGTAGGCGCCGGCGGCGAGCCCCGTCGGGTTGATGGTGAGCAGCTGGTCCAACGTGAGGCCCAGGTTGGGCCGGGCGTCCAGGTACTGCGAATAGGGATTGCCCAGGCGCGGGACGAGCACGTTGTTGCTGTCATTGCCGCCCAGCAGGAAGACGCAGACGGCGACGCGGGAGCCGGCGTAGCCGTTCAGGGTGGCCGCGTTCGCGCTGCCCATCCAGCGGGGGAGGGTGGCGGCGGCGGCGAGGAAGCCCAGGCTGCCGGTGGCGCCTCGGAGGAACTGGCGTCGGGTGGTGGTCATGGGATTACCGCTGCACCTGGAAGGAGGGAGAGAGCGAGGTGAGGTAGAGGGCCAGCTTCTTCTTGCGCAGCGCCGCCCCCGAGTCCGGATCCGCGAGCGCGCTCAGCAGGCGCTGCTCGAGCGCCGGCGCCATCGTGCCGTGCAGCCAGTAGCGGCCCAGCCAGGCGACGAGCGCCGCGTCCTCGGACGGCAGCAGGTTGTAGTCCACCGTGATGCCCGCGTTGACGGGGATGGACGTGTAGAGGAACTCGTGGACGAAGTTGGCGCGCGCCGTGACGGTCGCCGTGTCGAGGATGGCGAACTCGGGGCCGAGCAGTCCGTCGGCGTCGGGGGCGGGCGCGTTG
>NZ_RAWA01000147.1 GCF_003611675.1 Corallococcus sp. CA053C | reverse complement strand
GGTGGGAGGCCCGACGGGTGGCGGCCCCGGCGGCGGTGCCCTTCGTCTGGGCCTATGTGCTCTTCACGGGGAACCAGGCCCCGGCGGTGCGCTCGGCGGTGATGGCCACGGCGGTGCTCCTGGGGTTGGGGCTGTGGCGGCGCGCGGATGGGCTCAATGGCCTTTCGCTCGCGGCCCTGGTGCTCGTGGCCTGGACGCCCTCCAGCGTGGTGGACCTGTCGCTGCGGCTGTCGTTCCTCGCGGTGCTGGGACTGGTGTTGCTGTCGCCCGCGCTGCGTGAGGCCTTGCCCCTGGATCCGCCCGACCCTTCCGAACCCCGGCGGCTGAAACGCTGGGCCGCGCAAGGGCGGGAGACGGTGGCGCAGACGCTGTGCGCGAGCGCGGCGGCGACGCTCGTGGGCCTGCCCGTGGTGGCGGCGGCGTTCGGCCGGGTGAGCCTGGCGGGGCTCATCTCCAACATCGTCGCGCTGCCCCTGTGTGGCGTGCTCACCGGGCTCGCGGCGGGCGGCGCGGCGCTCTTCGTCGTCGCCCCCGTCGTCGCGACGCCGGTGCTGTGGGCGGGCGCGTGGGCATCGGAGCTGCTGCTGGCCATCACGCGGGGCTTCGCTTCGGTGCCCTTCGCGGCGGTGGAGGTGCCTGGATTCGGGCCGGTTCTCGCTTTCGTTTATGCGGTGGGACTGGGGTGCTGGGCGCTGGGTTCAGGGCGCTGGCGTCATGCGGGGGTGCTCGCGCCGCTGGCCGTGGTGGGCGCCGTGCTGCTTCCCGGGCTCGCTCCGGAGCCCGCGCTGCGCATCACCTTCCTGTCGGTGGGCCAGGGAGACGCGGTGGTGCTCCGCTCCCGGGGGCACCATGCGCTCGTGGACGCTGGCGGTGTGCCCGACGGCGCGGACACGGGTGAGCGCTTCGTGCTGCCTTTCCTCAAGGCCGAGGGCGTCTCCCATCTGGACCTCGCGGTGCTGTCCCATCCCCATCCCGACCATGCGCTCGGGCTCGTGTCCACGCTGTCGCAGGTGCCCACCGAGCGGCTGTGGCTGTCCGCAGGCACCACGGACGGCCCCCTCTCCCGCCGTGTCATGGCGGCCGCCGCGGGTGCCCGGGTGGAAGAGGTGCAGGTGGGGCATGCCCCGCTCGCCCTGGGCGAAGCGACCCTGGAGGTGCTCGGGCCTCCGGTGGACCGGGAGTTGTTGGAGGGCGCGAACGACCGCAGCGTGGTGCTGCGCGTGCGCCATGGTGACGTCACGGTGTTGCTGGCAGGCGACATCGAGGAGGACGGTGAGGCCGCGCTCGCGCAGTCCTTGGGTCCTGTCACCGTGTTGAAGGTTCCACACCACGGCTCCCGCACGTCGTCCACCTCGCCGCTCCTGGAGCGAACGCGGCCACGCCATGCGGTGTTCTGCGTGGGCCGGCGCAACCGGTTCGGGTTTCCCCATCCCGAGGTGGAAGCGCGCTACCGGGCCCTGGGCACGGCGTGCTGGCGCACCGACCGGGACGGCGCGGTCACCCTGGAGAGCGACGGCACGGACGTCCGCCTGGTGTCCTTCCTGCCACACGACGAGGTGGCACCCCTGCCCGTTGCCGCAAGTGGGAACAAGACCCACCGTAGCGCCGATGATTTCCGATGATCTCGATCTGCAGCAGCTGACCCTCGAACTGAAGTCGAAGCTCGGCCCGGGCGAGCCCGTGGGCTACCTGCGCGGCAAATCGCTCATGCGCGACATGCTGCTCATGATGCGCTCGAACCACTTCTCCGAGCTCGAGGCCGAAGAGCTGATCGACACGCTGGAGGCCCGGGGCTTCGTGCGCTTCCTGGGAGATCCGGCCGAGCGTTCCGTCGCGGATGCACCCTGGGACATCTCACCCCACGCGTGACGCCGCTTCCCCTACTGGAAGACGAGCCACGCGAAGCGCGGCAGCGCGTGGAAGTCACCGATGAAGAGCGGTGAGAAGGCCTGGCCTTCCACCTGTCTCCGGTCATGGTGCTCCAACCGGTAGAGGTTGAAGCGCCAGCGCTCGCCCGGCTGGGGCGGCATGTGCGGCACCTCCGCGAGGTTCTTGAACGGGATGGCCACCTCCACCGTCCAGCCCTCGTCGCGGTCCGACGCGTCGTCCAGCGTGCCGTGCACCTTCACCGCCGTCTTCATCCCGGAGTCCCACGACAGGTCCATGCCCTGGCGCCGCGCGGGGAAGTACGCGTCGAAGATGACGTTGTGGGGTGACACCTCCAGCTCGTTGTACGTGCGCCCGTCCGCGTTGGCGTCGAGGAACACCTCCACGACCTCCTGCTCGTAGATGGAGTCGTCGCGGTTGCGCAGCGAGCCCCAGACGTCCGGATCCTCCACGTCGAAGGCCACGTACAGGTTCGCGTCGTCGTACACGAGCCGCGCCTGCGTGCGCAGCCGCCCGGGCCGACCGTCGAAGCTGCCCACCAGCGTCACCGACTTCGCGCCCTTCCAGGCCTCGTCGTCGAGCACGCCGTCGAGCACGGGCGCCTTCTTCACCCGCGTCACCGTGTACTCCGGCAACGCGGGGGGCTCGCCGCCCAGGAGCGGGCCGCGCGCGCGGTCGGTGCCCAGCTGCGCGCGCGGATCATCCACCGTGAGCCGTTCGTCACCGCGCCAGAAGCCCAGCACCACGCGGCTGGGACTGGCCGGCATCACGACGGTGTGCACGTCCTCCAGCACCTTGCCCACGGGCCAGGTCTCCAGCGGCGCGGCGCCGTCCTGGAACTCGTGGTCGGCGTTGCCGATCATCTGTCCGCTCTCCGGCTCCACCACGTGCACGAAGAAGTGGAAGCCCTGCGGCGGCGCTCGCACGGCCTGGAAGTAGTGCGCGAGCTTCACCGGCTGCCCGGGCGTGGCCTTCTCCGGCGTCACGCGCGTTCCCAGGTAGACGATGGCACCACCCGCGAAGGTGGCGCCTCCGCGATACGTGAGATCCGCGGGGGCCGCGTCGAGCGTCCGCAGCGTCGTGGGCGCGGGCAGCCGGGGCGTGCGGTGCGCGGGGCCCGCCTGTTCGTCGCGGCAGGCGCCGACAAACAGGACGGAGGACAACAGCGGGAGCAGGACGAAGGGGCGGAGGCGCATTCGAGGGCGCGGAGCCTACCACCGGGAACTGCACTCCACGGGCGGGAGTCAAGCTGTACGCAAGAGGGGGCGACCGAGCCGCCGGGCCCCCCTCACCCTGTTGGCGTGTCCGGGAGGGCACCCCATGTTTCGGTCCACCACAGGAGGGGTAACCACATGGGCAAGGGACTGTTGGCGGGTGCGGTGGCGGTATCAGTGCTGGCGGCGGGTTCGGCTCACGCGGCTTCGACGGAGCTGCGCAGGTCCACGAACACGCGCGGCCTTTCGTTCCTCGTGGGCGGCGGCGTGGAGGGCTACACGGACGCCCTCCGGTCGCAGATTGATCCGGGTCTGTCCTACGGCGTGACGTTGGGCCTCAAGCCGACGAACGTGGTGGGCCTCGAGCTGGGCTACACGGGCGCCGTCAGCGAATTCAACTCCGATGGGGTGCTCGCGACGAACGCGGACGGACCGGACATCGTGCGCAACGGCGCACAGGCCGCGGTGACGGTGGGCCTCACGGCCACGCGGCTCCAGCCGTACGTCATGGGCGGCGTCGGCCTCAGCCGCTACAACGTGCGCGCCATCGCGCCGGGCTTCTCCGACGACACGGTGGGCAACGTGCCGGTGGGCGCGGGCCTGCGTCTGAACCTCGGGGGCTTCACGGCCGACGCGCGGGTGGCCTACAACTTCCTGTTCGATCAGGGGTTCGCCGCGTCGCTGCCGGCGTCCGACGTGGACCTGGGCGGTGACGAGACGTTCAGCAAGGGCGGCCGCTACGTGGGCACGCTCAACCTCGGCGCGACGTTCTAGCCGGCCAGCGCCGTCCCGGCCTCCGGACACGGGAGGCCCGGGGCGGATGGGGGCTTCGAGGCAACCTCGCGAAAATCCAGCGCCCGGCGGCAGGCTTGAGGCTTGCTGCCGGGCGTTCGCATGCGCTTCGAATTCGAGCACCTGGGCACCCCCACCCCGTTCGAGCTGACCGAGGGCCAGCACCTGCTGGGAGGCGGCCCCGAGGACCATGTCCACCTGGAGGGCCTGCCGCCCGGGCTGTTGACCCTGCGCGTGGAGTCCCAGCGGCTCATGGTGGAGGCGGTGCGCAGCTTCACCGTGAACTCCGTGCGCGTGATGCCCGGCGTGGCGCGCCTGGTCCTGCCCGGGGAGGTGCTGGGCCTTCCGGAGGGCATGTGCCTGCGGGTGCTCTCCGAGCCGAGCGCCCCCGAGCGCGGCGTGGGCACGGTCGCGGTGCTCAAGGGACTGCTGGCGGACTCAGAGGCCCGCCCCTCCCGCGCCGCCACCCTCACCTGTCTCACCGGCCTGGACGTGGGCCGCTGTCATCCGCTCGCGGAGGCGAACACGGACATCGGCCGGGGCGAGGGCGTGGCCCTGCGGCTTCGGGACCGGGCCGTGTCCCGCCTGCATGCGCGGATCCGCCGCGAGGGCCCGGGCTTCATCCTGGAAGACCTGGGCACGCCCAACGGGGTGTTCCTCAACGGCGTGCGTTTGGAGGCGCCCGGGCCGCTGGTGGATGGCGATGTCGTGGAGCTGGGGCGCTCGCTGCTGCGCTTCCAGGCGGCGTTCGATGATGCGTCGGGCGCGGTCCGTCGGGCGCCGACGCCCCTGGGCCACGAGGTGGGAGAGCGGACAGAAGCGGGAGCGCTGCTGTCTCCTCGACGGAAGCGACGGCGCTCGGAGGGGTGGCTCATCGCCGCGGGCGCGGCGTTGGTGCTGCTGGGGTTGCTCCTCTCGGCGCTGCTGGCGGCGGCCGGGTGAGGGAGCGCGTCGTGCGTCAGACGGGCAGCGGGGAAAGGCCCGCGCGCTCCACGAGGAGCCTCGCCAGGTCCCGGTGGTGGCGGAAGAAGCTGGTGAAGTGCACGAAGCCCTTGCTGCCCCGGATGGCGTAGACCGTCACCGGGCCGGGGAGCACGTCCAGCTTGCGGATGTCCGCGAAGGAGAAGCGCCGGGTGCGCACCATGCCCCGGCAGGTGATGCCGCGGGAGTCCACCTCGATGCGGGTACGCCCGTAGTAGGTCACGGACACCGCGAAGAAGACGACGAAGAAGCCCGCGGACAAGAAGGTCTTCAGCGGGACGCCTTCGAAGTTGAACAGGTAGACGAGCACCCCGATCCACAGCAGTCCCGCCGCCGCCATCGTCGCGGCGAGCACCCGCCGGGGGCGAAAGACCTGCTGCGACTGCTTCCCCTCCACCGTCCGTTCGCGTCCGTCCATGCCCTAAAATAGTGACGCGGACAGCCCCTTTTCGGAGCCCGTCCGCTCACCAGGCGGGCAGTCAGCGCAGGCGCTCGGCCTTCTGGCGGGACTCCTCCTGGAGCTCCGGACGGACATCGGTCGCGGTGGAGCGGGAATAGCGCTCATAGAGGCTCTTGGCCTCCAGGTTGCGCCCCAGGGCCCGGTACGCCTCCGCGAGGCCGTACAGGGGGGAGGCCGACTCCGGCTCCAGCTTCAGCGCGAACTGGTAGTCGGCCGCAGCCTCCGCGTAGCGCCTCAACCCGATGTTGGCGCTGCCCCGGGCGATGTACGCCACGGTCAGCAGCGGCTCCTGCTGCAGGGCCTGCGTCAGCGTCTGGAGCGCGGCCGCGTAGGCGCGCTGGCTGATGTGCTGCACGCCCTGCTCGTAGGCACGGCGGGCCTGGGCACGCGTCGTGTCCGCCACGGGGCCTGAACCGGGCGTCTGTCCCAGGGCCTGCGGAGAGGTGCCCGCCTCCGCCTGCTTCGCGCGTGCACGGGCCACGTTGTCCTGCGCGCTCTGGCGGATGGCGGCGTCCTGGGTGAGGCGCGAGGCCCGCTCCCATTCCTCGATGGCGCGGCCGTAGTAGCCGAGCACCGCCAGCGCATTGCCCAGCTTGAAGCGCGCCTCCACGTGATCCGGCGCCGCGTGCTTCGCGTCGAGGAAGGCGAAGGCGGCCTCCCGGTAGCGACGCTCGCGCATCAGCGCGTCTCCATCCCGGACCCGCGACGCCGCCAGCGCGGCCTGTGACGGGCGCTGCGGCTCCGCGAGGTCTCCACTCCGGGTGGCCGCGGGCTCCGTCGGACGCGCGGTGGGCTCCTTCGCCACGGGGGCTGGGGCCTGCGCTGCCGCGGGGGACTTCGTATCGGGTGCAGGCACCTGAGCCTGTGCTGGAGCAGCCGAGGGAGACTTCGCCGTGGGCACCGGAGCCTGAGCCGGAGTGGCCGAGGCCGTCGCGGGCGTCTTCGCCTCGCCGGTCGTGGCCTGCGTACCGCCGGAGGCAGGAGCCTTCGCCTCGGCAGCGGGAGCCTGCGTGCGACCGGAGACAGGCGCCGTCGCGGGCGCCTTCGTCTCGCCGGTCGTTGCCGCTGCGGGGGTGCCCGACGCGGGACGGGTGACACTTCCCTTCGCCGGGGTCGTTCCCTGCCCCCAGGCCGACGGCGCCGCCGAGCAAAGCAGCACCACCGCCGAGACACCGAGCTGGAACCTGCGCGTGCGAATCATGTCCCTCTCCCGTCCTCGCCCCCGGCGGGCCAGGACCTCTCCTGCTTGCGAGCCCCGTTCCCGGGGCCCGCTCCCCATCCCTAGCTGCGGAAGGGGTTCTGCAGCAGCACCGTCTCGCCGCGGTCCGCGCCCACGGAGACGCACACCACGGGCACGCCGCTGACCTCTTCGACGCGGCGCACGTAGCGCTTGGCGGCTTCCGGCAGCTCATCGAACGTGCGCACGCCGGCGAGCTTCTCGTCCCAGCCGGGCAGCGTCTCGTAGATGGGCTTCACGCGCGCCAGATCCTCGTAGTCGCCCGGCAGCTCCGTCACGCGTGCGCCGTCCAGCTCGTACGCGTTGCAGATGTTGAGCGACTTCAGGCCGCTGAGCACGTCCAGCTTGGTGAGCGCGATGCCCCACAGGCCGTTGACGCGCACCGCGTAGCGCAGCACCACACCGTCCAACCAGCCGCAGCGGCGGGGACGACCCGTCGTCGCGCCGAACTCGTCGCCCACCTTGCGCAGCCGGTCCCCCAGCTCGTCGCTCAGCTCCGTGGGGAACGGACCACCGCCCACGCGCGTGGTGTAGGCCTTGCTGATGCCCATCACCTTGTCGATGGCCGTGGGCCCCAGGCCCGAGCCCACCGCGGCGTTGCCCGCCACGCAGTTGGAGCTGGTGACGAACGGATAGGTGCCGTGGTCCACGTCCAGCAGCGTGCCCTGCGCGCCCTCGAAGAGGATGCGGGCGCCGCGGCGCACCTGCTCGGAGAGGAAGAGCGAGACGTCGTGCACGTAGGGGCGCAGCCGGTCTCCCAGCGCGGAGAACTCCGCGTGGATCTGCGGCGTCTCCATCTTCGGCACGTCCACGCCCGCCTGGGAGCAGAGCTCCTTGAGCTCATCCAGCGCGGACGGCAGGCGCTCGTCGATGCGGCGGCGCAGGCGCTCCGGATGGAGCAGGTCGCGCACGCGGATGCCCCGGCGGGCCACCTTGTCTTCGTAGGCCGGACCGATGCCCCGCCCCGTGGTGCCGATGGCGCTGCCCCCGCGGGCCTTCTCGCGGAAGCTGTCCAACAGCTTGTGCCACGGGAAGATGACGTGGGCGTTGTCGGAGATGAGCAGCTGCGCATCATCCTTGAGGAAGCCGCGCGGCTTGAGCGCGTCGATCTCTCCGACGAGGACGGCGGGATCCACCACCACCCCGTTGCCAATGACACACGTCTTGCCCGGGTGAAGGATGCCCGAGGGAATCAGGTGCAGGACGGTCTTCTGCCCTCCGACCACCAGCGTATGCCCTGCGTTGTTGCCGCCCTGGAAACGGACGACGACCTGGGCATGCTCGGTGAGAAGGTCAACGACCTTGCCCTTACCCTCATCTCCCCACTGCGCTCCGATGACGACGACGTTCGGCATGGTGCCCGCCGCTTAGCACGCGGGAGGGGCCGGGTGACAGTGTTCCGCGAAGCCGCAATGAAGGGCCTGGCAGGCCGCCTTGTCCCACCCTGTCCACACTCGCGTGGATTCGGCCTGGACAAGGGCCCGGACACCCCGGGCCAGCCGGCGCGCCGCCCCGGCGTCCGCTGCCCCGCTGGGAAGGAATTCCGGCTCCGGGACCGCTTCCCCCAGGAAGGCCACCCCCACCCGCACGGGCACCCCGTCCTTCACCATCCGCGCCGCCGCCAGCGCCAGGGCCGTCAGCTCGTGAGCACACGCAGCCGGGCCCAGGGGGTGCCGAGCGCCTGGCCGCAGGAGGACCGCCACCGCTTCGCCCTCCGGCGACTCCCAGAGCAGGTCCACCACGCCCTCCACGGCGGCGTCGTGCTCCAGGTCTAGCACGAAGTCGAGCCCCCGGTGCACCGTGGACGCAGGCATGGCCGCCAGCCGCCGGGCGAAGTCCGTCCCGAGGAAGCGCTCCACCGTGGTCAGCACGTCGCCCAGCTCGTCCTCCTCCGGATCACGGCCTGCGCTGCGCAGCAGGTGCTCCAGGTGCGCGCGCCGCTCCGAGGCCCCCGCGTCCGGCCCCGCCAGCGACAGATCCACGTCGCGCAGGAGCCGCGACACCAGCTGGCCCGGACGCTCCACGGGCAGCCATCCTTCCGGCTCCACGAGCAGCGGCGAGGCCTGCGCTGGCGCTTCCCACGGCTCCGACCCGACGGTGAGCCCCAGCCGGTGGAGGTGGTGGTAGCGGCGCGGGCACGTGAGGAAGTCCTGCACCGAACGCACGGATGCGACCACGGGCTCACTGGCGAAAGCGCTGTCGTCTTCCCTGGTGTCCTCGAACGCGTCGGATCCGTCACCGGATCCATCGTGGAGATCTTCCTCGGACACGCGGGCCAGGGCGGACTCCATGCGGGCCCGGGCCTGGGCGACCTGTGCTTCGGTGGGCGGCTCCGGATCCGCGGGCGGCGGCAGCTGCTCCACGTCCACATCGAGCGCGAGCGCGCGCAGGTCCGGATCCGCGTCCAGGCGCCGGTCCATGCGGTGCCACCATGTGTCAGTGCCCGCGCGCTTCTCCTCGCCGCCCGACAGCACCAGCAGGTCCTTCGCGCGGGTGAGGGCCACGTAGAGGAGGCGCAGGTACTCAGCGTCCTCGCGGGACTTGAGTTCGGCGCGCACCGCCTCGAAGCGCTCGGAGGTGAAGGTGTCCAGCGAGTCCGGCATCCAGGGCCGCAGCGCCAGGCCGAACGAGCGCTCGAAGTACGCGCGGGCCGACGTGGTGCGACGCCGGCCGCCCATCCCGGGCACCACCACCACCGGCCACTCCAGACCCTTGGCCCGGTGGATGGTGAGGAGCTGCACGGCGCGCGGATCGCCCTCGTCCATCAGGTCCGCCTGCGCCTCGTTGGGATCGGAGTCCGCCAGCTGGCGCAGCTCGCGCGCGAAGGCCACGCAGCCGCCCGTTCCCCGCTCGTCCCTCCGCGCCGCCAGGGACAACAGCTTGTCCACGTTCGCGCTCGCCTGCTCCGCGTAGGGTGAACCCGCCAGCGCCTCGCAATACCCGGTCGCCTCCAACGCCGAGTGCAGCAGCGCGTGCACGCCCAGCCGATCCCGTTCGCGCCGCAGCACGGGGATGAGTTCCAGGAAGCACGCGAGCCTTCCCTGCTCACGCGCGGACATCGCGGCGCGCACGCCCGCGTCCACCAGTCGCTGCGAGCCGAGCGACAACGGCAGATCCCCCGCGAGCCGGAACAGCGACGCATCCGACAGGCCCACCAGCGGCGAGCGCAGCACCGCGGCGAACGCGAGCGCGTCGTCCGCATCCGCCAGGAGCGCCAGCAGCGAGGCGAGGTCACGCACCTCCTGCGCCCCGTAGAAGCCACGGCCTCGCAGCACCCGGTGCGGCACGCCGTGACGGATCAGCGCCTGCCGGTACTCCTCCAGGTGCGTGAAGGTCCGGAAGAGGATGGCCACGTCTCCGCCGCGCGCGGGACGCAGGCCCTTCTTGTCCTCCGCCATCACCGTCGCCGGAGCACCGGGCGCCAGCATCACCCGCAGCCTCCGGGCCACCGCGTCCGACTCGTGCTCGCGCAGCTCCGGAGCGGTGTCGGCCTCTGGCAGCGTCAGCCGCTCCACCACCGGCCCTTCCGCCAGATCCCGACGCGTGGGTGACAGGTCGTCCGTCGCCGCGTCGTAGACGACCTCGAACGGACGGGGCGTCGCCTCACAGGCCACGAGCAGTCCCGCGAAGGCCCGGTTGAAGAACGTCAGCACGCCCGGCAGCGAGCGGTAGTTGTGCTGGAGGAAGCCGCGCGCTCCGCCCTCGTCTTCGATCTTCTTCGCCAGCACCGTGAACACGGACACGTCCGCGCCCCGGAACTCGTAGATGGACTGCTTGCGGTCACCCACCGCGCACAGGAACGCGGGCTCCAGCGGCAGCGCGGCCACCAGATCCGCGTCCGGTGTCAGCTCGCGCGGCCCGCCTTCACGGCGTTCGGCCAACAGCAGCACCAGCTCCAGCTGCAGCCGGTTGGTGTCCTGGAACTCGTCCACCAGCAGGGCGCCCAGCCGCTCCTGCACCTGCTGACGGAACTCCGGGTGGTCGCGCAGGAGGTCGCGCGCCTTCACCAGCAACGACGTGAAGTCGAACACGTTGCGCCGCGACAGCTCCGCGTCGTGCCGCGTCTCCACCTGACTCAGGAGGTCGCGGAAGGTCTCCTCGAAGGGCGCCGTGCGCCACGCGGCGTAGGCATCCTCCAGTCGCCGCACCGAACCGTCGCTCTTGCCCTTCACCTTCCAGAGCAGCTCCTTCAGGCACGCGCCCGCGCCCTTGCGGAGGTTGGCCAGGTTGCGCGGCTCCGACAGCAGCACGTTCCGCAACGTCGGGAAGTGCTCCGTCTTCAGGAACGTGTCCGGCGTCATCCCTTCCAGCGCCCGCTCGCACGCGGACAGGAGCGGGCTCCACTCGACCTTGGTGTCCTGCGCGCGGGCCTCGGCGCACAGCCTGCGGCAGTCCTGGATGAGCGCTTCGAGCTGCGCCTTGTCCGCCACGCCATCGCCCACGCGCGCCGTCGCCGCCTTCAGGCCCTCCTCGCGCAGCGTGCGGTAGACGTCCATCAGCGCGGCCACGAGCCCGTCGGAGAAGCCCGAACCGGAGAAGCCCAGCTCCGCGCACAGCTCGCGCACGCGTGCGTCGCCTCCCTCCAGCGCGTCCAGCACCACGCGCTCGGTGACGTCCTCCAGCAGGCCCGCGGACTCCAGCTCGTCCAGCACCTCGAAGGCGGGATCGATGCCCACCGCGGGCGGCGCTCGGCGCAGCAGCTGACCGCAGAGCGAGTGGAACGTGCCCACCGTCGCGGCGCTCAACTCCTCACGCACCTTGCGCCACTCGTCCTGCGTGGGGAACGGACGTTCCAGCCTCGCGAGCGACGCCCGCAGGTCCTTCTCCGCGTCCGCCGGGACATCCCCCTGGGCCAGCGCGTCCAGGCGCTCCCGGACGCGACGGCGCATCTCCGCGGCGGCCTTGTCCGTGAACGTGAGCATGCACAGGCGCGACGGTCGCAATGCTGGGGCCGCCTCGCGCGCGCCTGCGAACAGGTGCAGCGTCATCGTCACCAGGCTGTACGTCTTGCCCGCGCCTGCGCCCGCCATCAGGGCCAGGTTCTTCTCCAGCGCGAGCATGTGGGGCGCGGTGTCGCTCATCCGCTCCCCTCCTCCGTCACGCGCCGCTCGGTGATGCGGCACACCGCGCGGTAGCCGCAGCGCCCGCAGTCGTTGGGCCGCGCCGGAAAATCACCCTTGCGTAGGCGCTTCACCAGCGTCTCCACCGCGTTGGGCAGGTTGAGTCCCTGGGCCTCCGCCACGCGCTGGCGCACCTCCGGATCCGTGGACAGCAGGTCCTCCAGCTCCGCGGGCGGCATCACGTCCGACAGGTGGATGGTGGCGCCCGTGCGCAGTGAGAACCACGCCGCGTTGCGCGCCCCCACGTGGCCGCTCACGCGCGCGGCGTAGAGGTACAGCGGGAGCTGGAAGTCGGAGAGCAGCAGGTTCTCCTTCAGCGTGCGCTTGTCCAGCTTGCCCGTCTTGTAGTCGATGACGCCCACTTCCACGCCGGCCGTGTCCAGCCGGTCGATCTGCCCCTCGAAGATGATGGCGTCGTCCGCCACCATCAGCTTCACGTCGCTCCAGCGCTTGTCCTTCGCCGCGGGACCGAACTTCAACTCGAAGCCCTCCGGCACCAGCGGATCAAAGGGCAGGCCCCGGCGCTGATCCGTGAGGATTCGCCGCACCATCGCGTGGGCCTTCTCTCCCGCGAGCTTCCACAGCTCGCGGTGGCCCACGTGGTGGAGTTCCTCGAAGTGCTTGCTGGCCTTCTTGACCGCCTTCTCCAGCACCTCCTTGGGGATGTCCTCCGGCGCCTGCCCCAGCAGCTTGTGCTCCTTGAGCGCCTGGAACACCTCCTCCATCACGCGGTGCCAGAAGGTGCCGCGTCCCCGGGCGTCGAACTCCTCACCGGGCACCACGGGTTCGGCCACCTTCAGTCCGTACGCGATGAAGCCCTGGAAGCCGCAGTTGCCGAAGCGGGCCAGGGCGCTCGCGGACAGCGGTCGCTCCAGGCCGAAGTGGAAGGTCTCCCGCAGCTTCTGTTCCAGCTCGGGGCCCTGCACGCCGCCCGTGAACTCGCCCGGCACCTCCTCCTCGCTGCCGAAGAAGCGCAGGCGCGCGGCCTCCATGTGGGCCAGCTCTCGCGCGGTGCGGAACCAGTCGTCCGTCCCGAAGCGCTCCTTCAGGAGCGGACCCGCCGGATCCGGTTCGGTGACACGCAGCTTGACGTTCGCCAGCGCCTCCAGCGCCACGGTGCGCCGCAGCTCCGCGCGCGTGAGCACTTCGTCCAGCGGCAGCACCGGCGACAGCGCGCGCGTGGCCCAGTGACGGCCGGTGAGCCGCCGCACCTCTTCCAGGAACGCCGACGGCACCTGCTCCTGGCCTCCCGACGCCTGCACCGCGAACGAAAGGCTCAGTGTGGCTTCCGCCGCCGCGAGCGCGCTGGCGAACAGCAGCCGGTCCTCGGTGAGCCTCCAGGGGGCGCGCTCGTCGAACTCGCCTCCCGTCAGCCGGAACACGTCGCGGGTCAGGTGCACGTTGAGCGCCACGCGCTCCGCATCGCCCAGCAGCGGTGACGGCGGATCCCTCCCCGGGAGCCGGCCTTCGGTGAGCCCCGCGACGAAGAGGTGGCGGAAGGTGCGGCCCGGCACCTCGCGCAAATCCAACACCTCCACCGCGCCCGCGGTGGGGCCTCGCGCGGGCAGGTGCACGTCCTTCAGCGTGTCCGCCAACCACCGGCCCAGCGTGCGCCTTGTGATGCGCGGCCCGCCGCCCACCGCGCGCAGCGAGCGCAACAGGTCCTCCATCCGCTGACGGAACGCCGCGAGCGCCGCGCCGTCACGGGCCCTCGCGTCCTCGATGCGAACACCGAGCAGGCCTTCTTCGCGCGGCTCCTGCGGGCCCGCCGAGTCCAGGAGGCCCAGCCGCTCCACGACCTTCCACCACCCGGCGACCAGCTCCGCGGCGGTGCCCTCCTGCGGGATGTGGCGGCACTCATCGATGAGCCGCATCACGCGGTCGCGCAGCGCGCGCACAGCCATGACCCGGACCGCGTCCTCCTTGTGCCTGCCGCCCTGCGCCTGCAACCGGCGCGCGAGTCCCTCCAGGCGCACGTCGTAGGCGCCCCTGCCTCGCGTCGCTCCCAGCCGGTCATCTCGCGCGGCGGCCAGCGCGAAGAGGGCCGCGGGCGCGTCCGGGCCGCCTCGGGACAGCGAGGGCACGTAGCGGCTGGCGACGATCTCCGCCACGCGCTCCGCCGGGAAGCCGTCCTCCATCAGCGCGGGCAGCTCCAGCGCCAGTCGCACCGGCCCCGCGAGCGCGAGCGGTTCGCCCCAGGGCAGACGCACCGGCACGCCCAGCTCTCCCAGCGCCTCCGCGAGCCAGCCGGCCTCCGGGCCCAGGTCCCGGTACGCGATGGCGATGTCGCCCGGCGCGCTGCCCGCCGCGACCAGCCGCCGCACGTCGCGGGCCACCATGCGGGCCTCCTCGCGCGCGGACGTCGCGTTCCACACCGACAGCCCGTGCACCGCGTCCTTCAGCACGTCGCGCGCGGCCCGGGGTGAGAACAGGTGCCGTCCCAGGTCCGTGAAGGGCCGGCCCTCGAACGTCACGTCCGCCTTGAAGAGGTCCACGTGGGGCATCGTCTCGCCCCGGTTCTCGAAGGCCCGGAACAGCGCCGCGAGCGCCGCGTCCGCCACCGGCGAGCCGCCCACCGGCGTCTCCACGCGCAGCGACACCCGCCGGGACTCGCATGCCGCCGCGAGCCCCAGCAGCAGCTCCAGCTTCGACGGTCGCACGTCGTAGACGCCGTGGAGCACGAGCCCCGTCACCCCGTCCCAACCCGCGGGCCACGCGCCCCGGTCCAGCGCCTCACGCGCGCCCCGGAGCACGTCCTCGCGGTCCGCGAGCCCCAGCTCCGCCAGTCGCTGCTCGTACAGGTGATAGAGCCGGGCCAGCACCCGCACGCGCGTGCGGCGCTCGGGCGGCAGCACCTCCGCGGCGTCCTGGAGCTCGCGCGGGGAGAGGCGGCCCGCCTTCAGGTCCAGCAACACCTCCGCCGCGGCCCGGGCGAACGCGGGCTCGCGCACGTAGTCGCCGAACGGCGTGCTCCCCAGCGAGGCTCCCAGCCCGGCCACCACCGCGCGGGCCGCCGTCGCCGGACAGGGCCGCCGGTTGAGTTCGCCCGCTCCCCCCAGCGTCTGGACGAAGTCGTCCCACGTGAGCAGGTGGGTCCCCACCGCGAGGCCACGCGCACGCCGCTCCGCCCGCAGGGCTGCCTGACGGCGCGCGGCATCGGGGAAGACGTGGAGTGTGCGACCAGGGCGGGACATGGGGGGCGAGGACTCTAGAACGGCCAGGGGCGCCGTTTTCATGCTCCTTTCAAGCCATTCCCACACCCTGGCCCGTTGGCTGCCCGCCTGCTGCCCTCCAAGACCCGGGAAGTCCGAAGACGCGGCCCCGACACCCGACCTGGACTGGCTCCGGTCCACCCCCTCCTCGAGAGGTAGAAACGCGCCTTCAGCGCAGGGCGAGGAAGGCTTCCACCTCGCGGGCCAGCAGCGCGGGGGCGGAGACGTGGGCCACGTGGCCCTGCCCCGGCAGCACTCGGAGCGTCGCGTGGGGGAGGGTCTTCGCCACGGCATGCGCCGGTTCGGCCAGGAGCACCTGGGGGCTCTGGTCCCCCAGCAGCACGAGGGTCGCGGTGTCCACGGCACGGAAGCGCTCCACGCCCAGCGGGAGCTCCGACACCGCGCGGATCTCACGCGTGAAGGTCTCCATCATGCCGAGCTGCTTCGCCCACTGCGGCGTCTGGCGGAAGCCGTCGAGCTGCTCGGGGGTGAGCATCCGGAAGATGTGGTGCTGCGCGGCCACCAGCGCCGCGTCGGGGCCTTCGCGCTTCCACGTGGTGCGGACGAGCTCCACGGCCTCGGAGGGGATGCGCTGGGAGATGGGAAACGGCGGTTCGTAGAGCACCAGCCGGGCCGGGGGCCGCCGCGTCGCCGCCTCCAACGCCAGGATGGCGCCCAGCGAGTGACCGAACAGCGAGGCCCCAGGGCCTGCTTCGCGCATCAGCCCGAGCACGTCCTCCACCTCGCGCTCCAGCGTGTAGGTGGATCCGTCCGCGCTGCTGCCACGTCCGCGCCGCTCCAGCACCAGGTTCGTGAAGTGGGGCGACAGGCGGGAGGCGACATCCCTCCAGTCGTCCCAGGTGCTCAGCGTGCCCGCCACCCAGACGAGCGCGGGGCCCCGACCCTGTCGGAAGTACGAGAGCGACGTGCCATCCGCGGAGGTGAAGCGGTGTTGCGTGAAGGCCTCTGGAGCCCGTGCGCGGGAGGTGTCCGGGGTCCCCGTCTCCGGCGACGTGGCGCAGCCCGCGAGGGTGAGCGCGGCACCGGCCTTCAAGGCGACCCGACGGGAGAAGGCACGGGGTGGATCATCACGGGCAACGGTGCGGCGCGAGCTATCGGAAGACGGGGCATCCGGAGACATGGGCATGGCGGGCGTTTCCTTTCGTCCGCATTCATGCGGTGGAAAAGCCGTGCGCGAAACAGCGGTGTCTGCCATTTCACCCGGGACACCGGTGTCCGCAATCGCAGGGACCTGGAGGAACGCATGGAGAGCCTGTCCGCCATTGGCGTCTTCGCCCGCGTCGCGGAGACCGGCAGCTTCGCTTCCGCGGCGCGTGCGCTGGGCATCACCCCTTCCGCCGCGAGCAAGAGCGTGGCCCGGCTGGAGGAACGCCTGGGCACCCGCCTCTTCCAACGCACCACGCGCCGCATGCACCTCACCGAACAGGGGGCCCGCTTCCACGAGCGCTGCGTGCGCGCCCTCACCGAGCTGCGCGACGCGGAGTCCGAGCTCGCCCACGCCTCGCGCACGCCCCAGGGCCGGCTGCGCGTCAGCGTCCCGGAGATGCTCGCCCTGCGGCTGATCATCCCCCACCTCCAGCGCTTCCGCCGCGCGCACCCCCATCTGGAATTGGACCTGGACGTGAACGACCACGTGGCCGACATCGTCGGAGACGGGCTGGACGCGGCGGTGCGCTGCGGGGAGCTGAGCGATTCGGGTCTGATGCGCCGCCGCCTCGGCCCCAAGCGCTTCGTGCTCTGCGCTTCCCCCGCGTACCTCCAGGCCCACGGCACGCCGCGCTCACTCGAAGCGCTGCGCGACCACGACTGCATCCGCTACCGCTTCGTGTCCACCGGCCGCGTGGAGTCCTGGGCCCTGCGCCAGCCTCCCGGCGCCCCCACGCCCCGCATCCCGGAGACCTTCGTCTTCAACAACAGCGAGGCCGTCACCCACGCGGCCCGGGCGGGGTTCGGCATCGCCCAGTTCGTGGAGATCATGATCCGCCCGGAGCTGGAGGCCGGCACCCTCCGCCCCATCCTCCGCGAGCACTCCCTGGAGCGCGGCGCCCTGTGGCTGGTGTGGCCCCACGCCCGGCGCACCCCTCCCAAGGTGAAGGCCCTGGGTGACTTCCTGGCGCGACTCGTCGAAGAGGACGAGGCCGGCGCCCGCTGACGCCCAGGCACCGCCCAGGCTCCGGAGGTTGCCGGAAGGGGGCGGAGCGCCCTTATGCTCCGCCGCCCCATGACCGCCTCCCTCCGGACCCTCACCGCCCTCTGGCTCTTCCTTCTGGCGCCGCTGTCACCGGCGCTCGCCCAGGACGCGGCCGACACCCCGGATGCGCCCCGCGCGCTGCGCTTCAACTGGGCCCGCGATGGCGTCATCACCGGCGCCGCGGGCGCGCTGTGGATCTCCAGCGAGACGGTGTTCAAGGGCGACCTGGCCCCGGCGCAGTGCCGCTGGTGCGACCGCGCTCCGGATGGCACCGACACGCTCAACCGGTTGGACCGCTGGGGCCGGGGGCTCGCGGGCAACACCGCCGAGTCCCGCAAGCGCGCGGACACGTGGAGCAACGTCATCGGGTTCGCGGGCCTGCCCCTCAGCATGCTTGGCGTCCAGTACGCCGCCGGCCGCAGCAGCGGCGCGTCCCGTGAGTTCTTCGCCCAGGACGCCACCATCATGGTGGAGAGCGCCGTCATCGCCTCCGTCGTCAACCAGGCGGTGAAGTTCACCGTCGGCCGCGAGCGGCCCTTCGTCCACGTGCTGTCCGAGAACGACAAGGGCCTCACCGCCCACCCCACCGACAACAACCTGTCCTTCTACAGCGGGCACACCAACCTGGCCTTCTCGCTGGTGGTGTCCGCGGGCACCGTCGCGTCGCTGCGCGGCTACAAGCACCAGGGCCTCATCTGGGGCGTGGGCCTGCCGCTCGCCGCGTCCGTGGGCCTGCTGCGCATGGGCGCGGACAAGCACTACCTGTCCGACGTGCTCACCGGCGCCGTGCTCGGCTCCGCCTTTGGCGTCGCGGTGCCCCTGCTCCTGCACGGCCGCCTCGACGACGATGCCCGGCCGAACGCGTCGCGGACGTCCTCGCTGACACTCACGCCCTCGGTCGGCCGGCAGGTGGTGGGCGTGTCCGGCGCCTTCTAGCGCCTCCTGGCGCCTGGGGCCGCCGGGCGCGCACCAGCCGACACTTCGCTCCGGCCCTTCCGCGAGCCCCGGGCCCGACATGGTAGGCGATCCGTTCACCTTCGTCGGACGGGTCCCTCCGTGCGCTCCATCCTGCTCGTCGTCCGCCCGTGCGCCCTGGGGCGGTGTCCATGCCCCTGAGTCCGCCCCCCGGGAAGGCCCCCCGGCGCGTCGCGCGCTTCGGCCCCGCGCTGCCCCGCGCCACGTTCGCGGGCTTCGCCCTGGCGGCGGTGGCCATCCTCGCCATCGCCCTGCTCTCCTACCGCACGCTCCGGACCCGCACCGAGGCCAGCGCGCTGGTGACGCGCACGCTGGAGGTCGTGCAGAGCCTGGAGGGGCTGCTGTCCACCCTCAAGGACGCGGAGACGGGCCAGCGCGGCTTCCTGCTCACGGGGGCCGCCAGCTACCTGGACCCCTACGTCGGCGCGACGAAGTCCCTCCCCCGACAGCTGGAGCACCTGAAGGAGCTCACCGCCGACAACGCCCCGCAGCAGCAGCGGCTGACGCGGCTGGAGGCTTCCATCCAGGTGAAGCTGGCGGAGTTGCAACAGACCATCGATCTGCAACTGAAGGGCGACAGCCGGGAGGCCATCGCCGTCGTGAAGGAGGACCGCGGCATCACCGCGATGAAGGACATCCGCGCCACCGTCGAGGAGATGGAGCTGGAGGAGCGGAGGCTGCTCGCGGAGCGCAACGCCGGGTTCCAGGCATCCTCCGAACTCTTCCTGTTCGTCACCTGGGCTGGCTCCGTGCTGCTGCTCGTGCTCATCGGCATGGCGGGCTACATCGCGTCGCGCGACTTCCGCACCCGGAGCATCGAGGCGTGGATCCAGTCCGGCCAGAACGCGCTCTCGCAAGGCATGCAGGGTGAGCAGCGTCTGGAGCAGCTGGGCGACAACGTGCTGCGCGTCCTCGCCGCCACGCTGGACGCCCAGGTGGGCGCGCTCCACCTCGCGGACGCGACGAACCGCTTCCGCCGCGTCGCCGGCTACGCGCTGCCCGCGGGCTTCGAGGCGAAGGGCGACCTCCTGCGCGAAGGCGACGGGCTCGTGGGTCAGGCCCTCAAGGAGGGCCGCGCCTTCCACCTGCGCGACGTGCCCGAAGGCTACCTGCCCATCTCCTCCAGCCTGGGCCACGGCCCCGCCCGCCACGTCCTCATCGCCCCCATCCAGGTGGACGGTCAGGTCAACGCGGTGGTGGAGCTGGGCTTCCTCCACCCGGTGCACCCCTCCGACCTGGAGCTGCTCCAGCGGGTGTCTCCCTCCATCGGTGTCGCGGTGCGTGCCTCGCACGACCGCACGCGCCTGGAGCTGCTGCTGGAGGAGACGCGCCGTCAGGCCGAGGAGCTGCAAGCGCAGCAGGAGGAGCTGCGCGTCTCCAACGAGGAGATTGAAGAGCAGAGCCGCGTCCTCAAGGAATCGCAGACGCGGATGATGACCCAGCAGCAAGAGCTGGAGGAGACCAACGCCCAGTTGGAGGAACAGGCGCGCCAGTTGGAGAGTCAGCGCGACGACCTGACCCTCGCGCAGGTGTCGCTCACGGAGAAGGCCACCGAGCTGGAGCGCACCAACCGCTACAAGTCCGAGTTCCTGGCCAACATGAGCCATGAGCTGCGCACGCCGCTCAACAGCTCGCTCATCCTCGCGAAGCTGCTGGCGGACAACAAGGAGGGCAACCTCACCGCCGAACAGGTGAAGTTCGCGCAGACCATCAGCGCCGCGGGCAATGATCTGCTCGCCCTGATCAACGACATCCTGGACCTGTCGCGCATCGAGGCGGGCAAGGTGGAGGTGCAGCCGGAGCCCGTCACCCTGCGGCGCTTCGTGGAAGGCCTGGACCGCGCCTTCCAGCCCGTGGCGCAGCAGAAGTCGCTGCACTTCTCCTGCACCGTCGCGCCGGACGTGCCTCCCACCGTGGAGACGGATCCGCAGCGGCTGGGCCAGGTGCTCAAGAACCTGCTGGCCAATGCCTTCAAGTTCACCGAACAGGGCGAGGTGGCGCTCACCGTCTCCACCGCGGGCGCGGGGCTCGTGGGCTTCTCCGTGCGTGACTCCGGCATCGGCATCGCCCCGGAGCTGCAGGACGTCATCTTCGAGGCCTTCCGCCAGGCCGACGGCAGCACCCACCGCAAGTACGGCGGCACCGGCCTGGGCCTGTCCATCTCCCGCGACCTGGCGCGCCTCTTGGGCGGCGACGTCACCGTGCGCAGCACCCCCGGCGAGGGCAGCACCTTCACCCTCGTCCTGCCGCTGCGCGCGGGCGCGGCCCCCCAGTTC
>NZ_RAWA01000146.1 GCF_003611675.1 Corallococcus sp. CA053C | reverse complement strand
GTGGGGGATGAAGCGCTCGGCGCTGAGGGCGGGCTGGCCGAGGTAGCCCCAGGCGAGGCCTTCGCTGGCGAGGAAGAGCTCGCCGGGGACGCCGATGGGCACCGGACGCAGGTGGGCGTCGAGGACGTAGGTGCGGGTGTTGGCGATGGGCCGGCCGATGGGCGGACGGGTGCCATCATCCCGCGCGGTGGCAGCCACCGGGGTGAAGGTGGCGACGACGGTGCTCTCGGTGGGGCCGTAGTGGTTGAAGAGGGTGGTGGGCACGGAAGCCGGAGGGCCGTGGTGCAGGGCATCGCCGCCCGTCAGCAGGGCGCGCAAGGCCATGGGACGGGGCCACTCTTCACGCAGCACGGCCTCGGCGAGAGGCGTCGGCATGAAGCAGGTGGTGATGGCTTCCGTGGCCAGCCAGCGCAGCAGTTGCGAGGGCTCGGCGCGCACGGCATCCGGAGGCACGACGAGGCTCGCGCCCGAGGCGAGCGAAGGCCACACCTCCCAGGTGGACGCGTCGAAGGCCACTCCCGCGGTGAGGGCCGTCTTGTCCGAAGGCGCCAGGGCGTAGGTGCGCTGGTGCCAGGTGACGAGATTCATCAACCCCCGGTGGTGCACGGCGACGCCCTTGGGGCGCCCCGTGCTGCCCGAGGTGTAGATGACGTACGCGAGGTCCTCCGCGCCCACGGTCTGCACCGGCAGTGGTGCGCGCTGCTCAGCGACTTCCGCCTCCAGCGAGAAGACGCGAGTGGAGAGGGTGGGCAGTGAGGCGCGCAGATGCTGCTGGGTGAGGAGCACGGAGGCGGCGCTGTCCTCCAGCATGAAGGTGAGCCGCTCGGGAGGGACACCCGGAGCGATGGGCACGTACGCCGCGCCCACCTTGAGGGTGGCCAGCAGTCCAGCCACCAACTCCGGGGAGCGCTCCGCCAGCACGGCCACGCGGTCTCCGCGCGAGACACCGGCCGCGTGAAGCTGCACGGCGAGCTGGTGGGCCCAGGCCTCAAGGCCCGCGTAGGTGACGCTGCGCTCGCCCATGCGCACGGCAACGGCGTCGGGCGCGCGGCGGGCCTGCTCCGCGACGACGTGGTGGATGCAGGTGTCGCTCGGGAATCCGACGTCCGTTGCATTCCACTCGACGAGCAACCGCTGCTGCTCTGTGGCCGTCAGCAGGGGCAGCGAGGCGATGGCGGCCTCCGGCTGTGCGGCGATGGCCTCCAGCAGGACGCCGTAGTGGCCCATCAACCGCTGGACGGTGGCGGCGTCGAAGAGGTCGCTGCTGTACTCGAGGAAGCCGGTGAGGCCCTGGGGCACCTCGAAGAGTGTCAGCGCCAGGTCGAAGCGGGCGGAGTTGCCTTCCAGCGGGACGGGCTGGAAGGAGAGGCCCGGGACGCGCAGGGCTTCAGCGGGCGCGTTCTGCAGGACGAACATCACCTGGAAGAGGGGGCTGCGGCTCAAGTCACGCGAGGGCTGGAGGACTTCCACCAGCTTCTCGAAGGGGACGTGCTGGTGCTCATAGGCCGCGAGCGTCGTGCCGCGCACCTGGGCGAGCAGCGTGCGGAAGGAGTCCCGCGGCTGCATCCGAGCCCGTAGCACGAGCGTGTTGACGAAGAAGCCGATGAGGCCTTCGGCTTCGGTGTGCGTACGCCCCGCGATGGGCGAGCCCACGGAGACGTCGTCCTGGGCGGAGTAGCGCGACAGCAGCAGCTGGAAGGCGGACAGCAGCAGCATGAAGGGCGTGGCGCCCTCGCGCTGGGCAAGGCCTCGAAGAGAGCGGGTGAGGGCCGCGGGGATGTTCACTGGCACCGTGGCGCCGCGCCGGGACTGCACGGGCGGGCGCGGACGGTCCGTGGGCAGCTCCAGCGCGGATGGCGCTCCGGCGAGATGGTGCTTCCAATAGCCCAGCTGCGTCTCCAGCACCTCTCCCTGCAACCACTGGCGCTGCCACGCGGCGAAGTCCGCGTACTGCACGGGCAGCGGCGGAAGAGAGGGCTCCTGGCCTGCGCTGAAGGCCGCGTAGCTGGCGGCCAGCTCCTTCACGAGGACGCCCATGGACCAGGCGTCGGAGACGATGTGGTGCATCGTCACGAGCAGGACGTGCGCCTCTTCTGAAAGCCGCAGCAGCGAGGTGCGCAGGAGCGGCCCGTGGACGAGGTGGAAGGGCTGACGGGCTTCGCGGGTGGCGAGCCGCAGTGTCTCCGCTTCGCTCGCGGCTGCGTCCAGGGCGGACAGGTCTTCCACTGGGAGGGCCCACGTGGCTGGCGCGTGGATGCGCTGGAAGGGCTGGCCTTCCTGCTCGAAGAAGGTGGTGCGCAGGGCCTCGTGGCGCGCCACCAGCGCCTCGAAGGCGCGGCGCAGGGCCTCCACGTCCAGGCGCCCCGAGAGGCGCAGTGCGGCGGGGAGGTTGTACGACGCGTCATCGGGCGCGAGCTGATCCAGGAACCAGAGGCGCTGCTGCGCGAAGGACAGGGGCTGGGGTCCTTCCGTCCGCGTCGGGGTGAGGGGCGGCAGGCGTGCCGCGGTGCTGGCCTGCTGCACCCGCTCGGCGAGCCTGGCGACGGTGGGCGCTTCGAAGAGCGCGCGCAGCGGCAGTTCCACATCGAGCGCGGCGCGCACCCGGGCTACCAGTTGCGTGGCAAGCAACGAGTGCCCGCCCAAATCAAAAAAGTTGTCCTCCGCCCCCACCCTGGCCACGCCCAGCACCTGGGCCCACACCTGCGCCAGCAACTCCTCCGTCGGCGTGCGCGGGGCCACGAAGTGCGCCGTCTCCTGCGCTCCGTCCGGCGTTGGCAGGGCCTTGCGGTCCACCTTTCCGTTCGGCGTCAGCGGCAGCGCGTCCAGCACCACGAAGGCCGCCGGCACCATGTACTCGGGCAACTGCTCGCGCAGGAAGTCACGCAGCTGCACGCTGGTCGTGCCCTCCGGTGCCACCACGTACGCGATGAGGCGTCGCGGGTTCTCGCGCACCAGCACCACCGCCGTGCGCACCGCCGGGTGCTTGCCCAACACTGACTCGATTTCGCCCAGCTCCACCCGGAAGCCACGCAGCTTCACCTGCGTGTCCGCGCGCCCCAGGAATTCGATGTTCCCGTCCGCCAGGTACCGCGCCCTGTCCCCCGAGCGATACAGCCGCGAGCCCGGTGCCCCGTGGGGGTTCGGCACGAAGCGCTCCGCCGTCAATTCGGGACGGTGGCAGTACCCGCGCGTCACGCCCTCGCCGCCGATGAACAGCTCACTCGCAACACCTGCCGGCACCGGCCGCAGCGCCGCATCCAGCACGTACATCCGCACGTTCGCGAAGGGCTTCCCAATCGGCACCAGCCGGTTGTCTCCCGCTTCCAGTGTGTCGCTTTCGAACCACGTGCTGTCGATGGTGGTCTCGCTGATGCCGTACGAGTTGATGAGACGCGTCCCCTCGCCAATCACTCCCCGGATGCGCTGGTACTCATTCACGTACCAGGCGTCGGAGCCGGCGATGAGCACCTTCATCGACTCCAGCCGCTGGCCCGTCTCCTCCAGGTGCTGCAACAGTCCGCGCAGCACCGCCGGGACGAACTCCGCGCAGTCGACGGCTTCCGCCTCCATCAACGCGTGCAGCTTCTTCGGCTCCAGCAGCCACTCGCGCGGGCAGAGCACCAGCTTGCCGCCCGAGCACAGGGCTCGCGACAAGTCGCCGCCGAAGACGTCGAAGGAGAAGCTCGCCATCTGCAGGTGGCTTCGGCACTGCTCCTTCAGCGCGTAGCTTCGCTCCCAGCCCAGGTACGCATTCGCCCAGTTGCGGTGCGACACCATCACGCCCTTCGGCGTCCCCGTGCTCCCGGAGGTGAAGACGACGTACGCCAGGTTCTCCGGCTGCGCCGTCCGAGCAGGCGCTTCGGTGGAGAGGCCCGCGCGTGAGGGGGCCTGGGCGTCCAGCAGGTAGCGCGGGAGGCCCGGGGCCTCCACCGTGCCCTCCAGCGATTGCTGCGTCAGCAGCAGGGACATGCGTGACGCGGAGACCATCATCGCCAGGCGGTCCGCCGGGTAGGACGGATCCAGGGGCACGTAGGCGCCGCCCGCCTTGAGGATGCCCAAGAGCGCCACCAGCAGGCGCGGCGTGCGCTCCAGGCACACGCCCACCAGCACCTCGGGGCCCACACCCAGGCTTCGCAGGTGGTGCGCCAGCTGGTTCGCCTGCGCGTCCAGCTCGCCGTACGTCAGGGCCGCTGCTCCCGGGGCCACCACCGCCAGCGCGTCCGGCGCCAGGCGTGCCTGGGCCGCGAAGCGCTCCGCGACCCCCAGCTCCGCGGGCAGCGCCACGTCGGTGTCGTTCCACTCGACGAGCACTTGCTGGCGCTCGGCGTCGGTCAACAGCGGGAGCCGCGTGGCCGTCTCGTCCGGACGGGTGACCGCACCCTCCAGCAGCACGCGCAGATGCCCGGCCATGCGCGCCACGGTGGGCGCGGTGTAGAGATCGGTGGCGTACTCCAGGTAGCCCTTGAGGCCGTGCTCTGTCTCCAGCACCTGGAGCGTCAGGTCGAACTTCGCCGTGTGCGTGTCGAGCTCCAGCGCCTCCAGCTTCACGCCTTCCACGACGGCCGCGCCCCGGAAGGACGCCTGGAACGTGAGCATCACCTGGAAGAACGGCGTGCGTCCCTGGATGCGCTCCGGACGCAGCTCCTCCACGAGCCGCTCGATGGGCAGATCCTGGTGCTCCTGGGCCCCCAGCACCCTGTCCCGCACCTGACGCAGAAGGGAGCGGAAGGACGCGCTGCCTTCCACCTGCGTGCGCAGCACCTGCACGTTGACGAACAGGCCGATGAGCCCCTCCACCTCCCCGCGCGTCCGGCCCGCCATGGGCGAGCCCACCGTCACGTCCTCCTGGCCCGTGTACCGCGACATCAACACCTGCCAACCCGCCAGCAGCACCATGAAGAGCGAGGCGCCTTCCTGCTGCGCCAGCGTCTTCATCGCGTCCATCAGCTCGCGCGGCAGGTGCACATCGTGTCGGGCTCCCCGGCCATCGCGGATCGCGGGGCGGGGCAGGTCGGTGGGCAGCTCCAGCGCGGAGGGCACCCCGGCCAGCTGCTGCTTCCAGTAACCGAGTTGCTTCTCCAGACGTGGGCCCTGGAGCCACTCGCGCTGCCACACGCCGAAGTCGGCGTACTGCACGCCCAGCTCCGGCAGGGCCGCGGGCACTCCGCGGGCGAACGCGCCGTAGAGCAGCGCCACTTCGCGCACGAGCAGCGTCATCGACCAGCCGTCGGAGATGATGTGGTGCAGCACCACCACGAGCAGGTGCTCCGTTGGCCCGGACGTCAGCAGCAGTGCGCGCAGCAGCGGACCCCGGGCCAGGTCGAAGGGCCGGGCCGCCGCCTCGCGCGCCAGGCGCCACGCCTCGTCCGGTGCCGCGCCCGTGAGGTCGCTCCGCTCCAGCGTGAGCACCGGTTCGGGAGCGATCACCAGGACGGGCCCGGAGGCGTCTTCACGGAACGTGGTGCGCAGCACCTCGTGCCGACGCACCACCTCGCGCAGTGAGCGCTCCAGCAGGTCCACCGCCAGCGGGCCCTCCAGGCGCACCGCCATGGGTACGTTGAACAGGGGGCTGCCCGGCGCGAGCTGATCAATGAACCACATCCGCTGCTGCGCGAACGACAGCGGCAGCGGGCGCGAGCGGTCCTGGAGCGGGATGAGCCCGCGCACCGTGTTTCCAGGGGCCGCCTTCTGCGCGGCCATCTTCTTCAAAAGCTCGGCGCGTTTTTCCGGTGAGAGGTTCGCGATCCGCTTCGACAGCTCGTTGCTCATCTCGTGTACTCCGCACTCGGGGACGCCACGCGCGAGCGACACCCGGGGCGACGGGCTCGCGAGAACTCCGACCTGCTTCATTTGCCGGTTTGACGCCCTGCGCCGCTCTCCCGGGAGAGACGCGAGGGTGGGTCAAATTCACGGTGATTAGATTATTCCGTCGGCGAGCGGCCTGTCATGGGGGCGTCCCGAGGCCCGCCCGAATGGATCCAGGTATTTGCCGGATTGCTCTGCTCCCATGAAGGCAGGGAAGGAAGGACGTCGGATGTCCTCCCGAGCGACACCGGCCCCCACGTCGCCGCCTCGAATGAGGGGGGAGCGGCCGAGCCTGGTGCGCCAGCACGGCCTGCTCTGGGTGCCCTGGAGAACGCCCAGGCTGAGCCTGGGCCAGGGGCGCCATGAGGACGGGGCGGCCCGGTGGAAGGATCCCCTCCACCTGGCTCCCCCGCGCCTTCACGAGTTCAGCTTCCCGTGGATTCCCGTGGGGCAATGACAGACACGCGGGCGAGGGCTTCGCGCAGGCGTTGGACGAGGGGCTCGAGGTGCGGGTCCTGCATCAGCGCATGGTGGCTGCCAGGGACGTCGAGCACTTCCAGGCCGCCGCGCACCAGGCCCTCCCAGCCGCGATGGCGGGGGAGGGGGGCGACGGACTCGCTGGCGCTCAGCAGCAGGGCGGTGCCGTCATAGGGCTTGGGCACGTAGTGCTCCAGGGCGAGCAGGTTGGCTTGGAAGACGCGGAAGAGGGCGCGCAGCTGGGCGGGGCCGGACTGTGTGTCGAGGATGCGGGCGCGGAGGCCTTCCTCCAGCAGGGCGCCGAGCATCGCGTCGTCGTCACCCTTCGCCAGTGCGTCGTCCGTGAGTGTGGGCGCCTGGCCGAAGGCGGACGCCGTGGCGTGGGCGAAGGCGATGCGGGCCCTGGCGTGGGCGGAGTACTCCGAGGAGGGCTTCGTCAGGCCGGGGACGTGCGCGTCCACGAGGGCGAGCAGGTCCACCGCCTCGCCTTCCTCGCGCAGTCGTCGGGCCATCTCGTAGGCGACGACGCCGCCCATGGACCAGCCTCCGAGGAGGTAGGGCCCCCGCGGCTGCACCGTGCGCAGGCCGTCGAGGTAGAGGGCCGCCATCTCCTCGATGGTTTGCGCGACGGGGCGTCCGTCGAGGCCTCGGGACTGGAGGCCGTAGACGGGCTGGGAGGGCCCCAACCGCCGTGCCAGCTCTCCGTAGGCGAGGACGTTGCCGCCACCCGGGTGGACGAAGAAGAGGGGGCGTCGTCCCGGCTCGCCCTTCTCCAGGGGCACCAGGGGCGTCCACTCCTGGGCCTCCTCGCGCAGCACCCTGGCGAGGTGCTCGATGGTGGGCTGCTGGAAGAGGACGGAGAGGGGAAGGCTCTGGCCGAGGCGCTCGCGCACGGCGGCCACCATGCGCACGGCGAGCAGGGAGTGGCCGCCCAAGTCGAAGAAGCTGGTGCGCACGCCCACGGAGCGAAGGCCCAGGACGTCTTCCCAGATGCGGGCGAGCTGCATCTCCAGCGCGTCGCGCGGGGCGACGAAGTCCTTCGCTTCGGCTTCGCGCACGTCCGCTTCCGGCAAGGCCTTGCGGTCGACCTTGCCGTTGGCGTTGAGGGGCAGGGCCTCCAACACCCGCAACATGGAAGGCACCATGTACTCGGGCAGGTGCTGCTTGAGGTGTGCCTTGAGGGCGTCGACGTCGAGGGCGTGGCCCTCGCGCGCGGTGACGTAGCCGACGAGGCGCTTGTCCCCGTCGCTTCCACGCGCGACGACGACGGCCTCGTTGACGCCAGCGGCGGCGCGCAGGGCGGCTTCGACTTCACCCAACTCGATGCGGAAGCCGCGCACCTTCACCTGGAAGTCCACGCGGCCGAGGAAGTCGAGCGTGCCGTCCTCCAGCCAGCGCGCCTTGTCACCCGTGCGGTAGAGCCGCTCACCGGCCGTGGTGGCGAAGGGATGCGGGACGAAGCGCTCCGCGGTGAGGTCGGGCCGGTGCAGGTAGCCCCAGGCGAGGCCTGGGCCACCGACGTAGACCTCACCCGCGACACCCACGGGCACCGGGCGCAGGTGCGCGTCCAGCACGTAGGCCGTGGCGTTGGAGATGGGGCGGCCGATGGAGACGGAGCCATCCACCACCGTGTGGCGGTGCATCGACAGCGTGGTGGAGAAGGTCGTGTTCTCCGTGGGGCCGTAGCCGTTGATGAGGACGGCGCCTTCGGGAAGCCGTGAGAGATGCTCGCGGACCCGGGCAGCGGGCAGGACATCGCCTCCTGCGAGAAGCTGGCGCACTCCTGCCAGGGCTTCTCCCTGGTGCAGGGCCATCTGCTCGAAGAGGGCCGCCGTCAGCCACAGCGATGTCACGCGGTGGTGACGCAGTTGCACGGCCAACTCCTCCAGGGTGAGGGCATGGGGAGGCGCGAGGACGAGCTTCGCGCCGTGCAGCAGCGCCCCCCAGATTTCGAGCGTGGAGGCGTCGAAGGCCACGGGGGCGAACTGGAGCCAGACCTCGCCAGGCCCGAAGCGCATGAAGGTGCTGCCGAGCACCAGCCGGGTGATGCCCCGGTGCGGCACGCAGACTCCCTTGGGACGCCCCGTGGAGCCAGACGTGAACATGACGTAGGCCAGCGACTCGCCATCCACGTGCACGTCAGGCGCGTGCGTGGGCAGGGCCGCGAGGACGTCCTGCTGCGCGTCCAACCAGACGCGGGTGCCAGTGGCGGGCAGCAGGTGCGCGAAGGGCTGGTGCGTGAGGACCACCTCCACATCCGAGTCCTCCAAGAGTGCGGCGATGCGGTCCACCGGGGCATTGCGGTCCACGGGGACGAACGCGGCGCCGGCCTTGAGGATGGCAAGGAGCGCGACCACCAACTCGAAGGATCGCTCAACGGCGAGGCCCACGCGGGCACCGGGCGCGATGCCGAGGGCGCGCAGGTGGTGGGCCAACTGGTTGGCGCGGGCATCCAGTTGGGCGTACGTCAGCGTGGTTTCGCCCAGGACGAGGGCCACGGCGTCGGGAGTTTGCTGGGCCTGGCGCGCGAAGTGGACATGAACAGGGACGTCCACGGGGCTGGCAACAGTGGTGTCGTTCCACTCCACCATCAGACGCTGACGCTCTTCGGGGGAGAGCAGGGGCAGCTCGGCCACGGACTGCTCGGGCTTCGCGGCCACGGCTGCCAGCAACGTGCGCAGGTGGGTGGCCATCCGCTCCACGGTGCTCCGCTCGAACAGGGCGGTGCTGTACTCCAGCACGCCCTGCAATCCGTCCGACGTCTCCGAGAAGAAGGCGCTCAGGTCGAACTTCGACGTCGTGTGCTCGGAGGAGAGGCCCTGGAGGCGCAGGCCCGGCAGCCGTACGTCCTCGGTGGGCACGTTCTGGAGCGTCAGCAACGTCTGGAAGAGTGGCGTGTGGCTGAGGCTGCGCGTCGGGTGTAGCACCTCCACGAGCTTCTCGAAGGGCACGTCCTGGTGCTCATACGCTTCGAGCACCGTGCCACGCACCTGCTGGAGCAGCGCACGGAAGGACTGGCCGTCTTCCACCTTCGCGCGCAGCACGAGCGTGTTGACGAAGAAGCCGATGAGGCCTTCCGTCTCCGCCCGGGTACGGCCCGCGATGGGCGAGCCGACGGTGAGGTCCTGCTGGCCTGTGTAGCGCGAAAGCAGCGCCTGCCAGCCCGCGAGCAGCACCATGAAGAGCGAGCCGCCCTCGTGATGGCCCAGGTTCCGCAGCTTCTCACTCAACTCACGCGGAAGGGTGAAGCCGAACGTCGCGCCCGCGGTGCCGCGGACCGCCGGACGCGGCCGGTCGGTGGGCAGCTCCAGCACGGCCGGCGCACCGGAGAGCTTTCCTTCCCAGTAGGCCACTTCACGTTGCAGGGCTTCGCCGCTGAGCGTGCGGCGCTGCCATGCGGCGTAGTCGGCGTACTGCACCGGCAACTCCTGGAGGGGCGAGGGCCGCCCATCGGCGAACGCGGCGTAGAGCGCGCTCACCTCTCGCACCAGCACTCCGAGGGACCAGCCGTCGGAGATGATGTGGTGCATGTTGACGATGAGCACGTGCTCGCGCTCCGTGAGCTTGAAGAGCAGCGTGCGCACGAGGGGGCCCGCGCGCAGGTCGAAGGGCCTGCGCATCTCCTGCTCCATGCGCGCCCGCGCTTCGGCTTCCCGCTGCGCGGCTTCCACCTCCGAGAGGTCCACGAGTCCCAGGGGCAGGACGACTTCCGGATGGATGATCTGCACAGGACCGCCGTCCACCTGCGCGAACGTGGTGCGCAGGGCATCGTGACGACGCATGACTTCCTGGAGCGCCCTTTCCAACACGTCCGTGCGCAGGGCGCCGTCCAGCCGCACCGCCACGGGCATGTTGTAGAGGGGGCTGCCGGGTTCGAGCTGATCAATGAGCCACAGGCGCTGCTGCGCGAAGGACAGCGGCAGCGGGCCTTCATGCGAGACGCGCGTGAGGGCCGGGGCGCTGGTGCCCGTGAGGCCGGCCAGTCGACCCGCCAGTCCTTCCACCGTCGGTGACTCGAAGAGCGCGCGCAGGGGCAACTCCACGCTCAACTCGGCGCGCACGCGCGACACCACCTGGGTGGCGAGCAGCGAGTGGCCGCCCAGTTCGAAGAAGGAGTCCCGCACGCCCACCTGCGGCACCCGAAGCACTTCAGCCCAGATGGCCGCGAGCTTCGCTTCAGTCTGCGTGCGCGGTGCGAGGTAGCTGCTCCCCGACTGGGGTGCTTCGGGCTCCGGCAATGCCTTGCGGTCCACCTTGCCATTGGCGTTGAGCGGCAGGGCTTCCAGCACCACCACGGTGCCGGGGACCATGTACTCGGGGAGGCCCTGACGCAGCTGTGCCTTGAGCGCTTCGGCCTCCACGGTGCCGCCGGCCTTTGGCACGACGTAGGCGACGAGGCGCTTGTCGGCGGCTTCGCCCTTCGCCACCACCACGGCGTCCTTGATGGACGTCACCCGACGGAGCGCGGATTCGACTTCGCCCAATTCAATGCGGAAGCCGCGGACCTTCACCTGGAAGTCCACGCGGCCGAGGTACTCCAGTCGCCCGTCCTCACGGTACCGGACGCGGTCGCCCGTGCGGTACATGCGGCTACCTGGAGGGCCGTAGGGCTCCGGGACGAAGCGCTCCGCGGTGAGGTCCGGCCGCAGCAGGTAGCCACGGGCCTGGCCTTCGCCCGCGAGGTACAGCTCACCGGCAACCCCTACGGGCACGGGCTGGAGCGTGGCGTCGAGGACGTAGGCGCGCGTGTCCGGCAGAGGCCGGCCGATGAGCGGCACCTCCTCGCGCCCCACCAGTGAGCCCGTCGAGTACGTCGTGTCCTCCGACGGGCCGTAGAGGTTGTAGAGCTTCTCCACGGAGGGCACGGCGTACACCTGCTTCGCCAGCGTGTCCGGCAGCGCTTCTCCCGCGAGGTTGATGACTTGCACTCCGGCCGGCACCGCACCCAGGCGCACCAGTTGGGCCATGGCGGAGGGCACGGTGTTGATGAGCGTCACCTCGGACGCAGTGGGCAGCTCCGGCAGGTGCAAGGCATTGCGTGCCACCACCACCGCGCCTCCGCTGGAGAGCGGGGCGAACAACTCAAACACGGACAGGTCGAAGTTGAGGCTGGTCGCCGCGAGCACGCCCTTGAGTTCCTCGGGCGAGTACGTCGCCAGGGCCCAGTGCAGGAAGGCCACGGCGTTGCCCTGGGAGATGGCGACGCCCTTGGGGCGGCCGGTGCTGCCTGAGGTGTAGATGAGGTAGGCGAGGTGGCCGGGGAGCACGTCCACCGCGGGGGCCGTGGTGGGCTGAAGTGCCAGCTCCGTGTCCGTGTCCAGGCACACCGGCGTAGCGGAGTGCTCCGGCAACGAAGGCAGCAGGTGCGAATGCGCCACCAGTGCTGGCCCTTGCGCGTCCTCCAACAGCCAGCCCAAGCGCTCACGCGGATAGCTGGGGTCGAGCGGTACGTAGGCACCACCGGCCTTGAGGATGCCGAGGGCTCCAATGACGAGGTCCTCGGTGCGCTCCACGCACAGGCCGACGCGGACTTCGGGGCCGACGCCCAGGCCGCGCAGCCGGTGCGCGAGCTGATTGGCCCTTGCGTCCACTTCCCGGTACGTCAGGCGCCGTTCCGGGGTGATGACCGCCACGGCGTCAGGCGTGCGCTGCACCTGCGCCTCCACCAGCGCGGCAATGCTGGACTCGCGCGGAGAGGACCCAGGGGTTGGGTTCCACTCGACGAGGAGCTGACGGCGCTCCGCTTCGGTGAGCAGCGGCAGGTCCGCGAGCTGGGTGTCCGGCTTCGCCGCGATGGCCTCCAGCAGCACGCCGAAGTGGCCCGCCATGCGCTCGAGGGTCGAGGCGTCGAAGAGGTCCGTTGCGTACTCCAGCGTCCCCATCATCCCTGCCTGCGCGTCCCGCAGCGCCAGGGTGAGGTCGAACTTGGCGAAGTGCGCTTCCAGCGGCAGTGACTGCATGGACAGGCCCGGCAGGCGCAGCACCTCATTGGGTGTGTTCTGGAGGACGAACATCGCCTGGAACAGCGGGCCACGGCTCAGGTCGCGCGTGGGCTGCACCGCCTCGACGAGCTTCTCGAACGGCAGGTGCTGGTGCTCATAGGCCGCGAGCGTGGTGCCGCGCACCTGGGCCAGCAGCTCACGGAACGTCGCCTGGGGCTTCAGGTGCGTGCGCAGCACCAGCGTGTTGACGAAGAAGCCGATGAGGCCCTCGGTCTCCGCCTGGGTGCGACCCGCGATGGGCGAGCCCACGCTGATGTCGTCCTGCGCCGAGTAGCGCGACAGGAGCACCTGGAAGGCCGCGAGCAACGTCATGAAGGGGGTCGCGCCCTCGCGCTGGGACAAGGCCTTGAGCGCGTCGGACACGCTGGCGGGGATGCGCACGGCCACCGTGGCGCCGCGGTGCGACTGCACGGGCGGCCGCAGGCGGTCGGTGGGCAGCTCCAGCGCGGCCGGCGCGCCCGTGAGCTTCTCCTTCCAGTAACGGATCTGCGCGTCCAGCGCTTCGCCCTGGAGCCACTCGCGCTGCCACGTGGCGAAGTCGGCGTACTGCACGGGCAGGGACGGAAGGTGCGCCGTGCTGCCCGTGGTGAAGGACTGGTAGAAGGCCGCGACCTCGCGGACGAGCACGCCCATGGACCAGCCGTCGGAGACGATGTGGTGCATCGTCACCAGCAGCAGGTGCTGCTCTTCGCCCAGCCGCACCAACGTGCTGCGCAGCAGCGGGCCGGCGGAGAGCTGGAACGGATGGCGTGACTCTTCGTCGGCCAGCCGCCGGGCCTCTTCCTCCCGCCGTGCTTCGGGCAGGGTGGAGAGGTCCACGAGCGGCAGCGTCCAGCCGGTGGGGGCGTGGATGATCTGCGTGGGCTGGCCCCGGTGCTCGTGGAAGGTGGTGCGCAGGGCCTCGTGGCGTTGGACGAGGGCCTCGAAGGCTCGGCGCAGGGACTCCAGGTCCAACTGGCCCGTGAGCTGGAGCGCGGTGGGCAGGTTGTAGGACGCGTCCCCGGGCTGGAGCTGATCCAGGAGCCAGAGCCGCTGCTGCGCGAAGGACAGCGGCACCGTGGCGGCGCGCGCCGCGACCATCTTCTTCGGAGCCGAAGCGGTGCTGGCCTGCGTGGCGTCAATGCGCTGCGCGAGGGTGGCCACGGTGGGCGCCTCGAAGAGGGCACGCAGGGGCAGCTCGCGACGGAAGGTGGAGCGCACGCGCGAGACGAGCTGGGTGGCCAGCAGCGAGTGGCCCCCGAGCGCGAAGAAGTCGTCATGGACGCCGACGCGCTCCACGCGCAGCACCTGCGTGAAGAGGGCCGCGAGCTGCTCCTCGGTGGGGGTGCCTGGCGCGACGTACCGGGTGCCGAGTTCGGTGCCCAGCGGTGCGGGCAGGGCCTTGCGGTCCACCTTGCCGTTGGTGTTGAGGGGCAGGGCCTCCAGCACGAGGAATGCGGCGGGCACCATGTACTCGGGCAGGTGTTGCTTGAGCCAGGCCTTGAGGGCGTCCGCCGTCGGCGCGGTGTCCACGCTGCCGTCCGAGAGCACCACGTAGGCCACGAGGCGTTTGTCGCCGGGCACGTCCTCGCGTGCCAGCACCACCGCTTCGTGTACTTCCGGGTGCTGGAGCAACGTCGCTTCGATTTCGCCCAGCTCGATGCGGAAGCCACGCACCTTCACCTGGAAGTCCGCGCGGCCCAGGTAGTCGACCATGCCGTCGGCCCGCCACCGCGCGACATCGCCCGTGCGGTACAGCCGCGCCCCTGGAGTGGTGGAGAACGCGTCCGGGATGAAGCGGTCCGCGGTCAGCTCCGGCCGGCCGAGGTAGCCACGGGCCACGCCTTCGCCGCCGATGAAGAGCTCGCCGGAGACGCCCGCGGGCACCGGGTGGAGGTTGCGGTCCAGGACGTAGACGCGGACGTTGGGCAGCGGCCGGCCGATGGTAGGCGTGGGCGAGGCGTCGAACGCGCACACGGTGGCGTCCACCGTGCACTCGGTGGGGCCGTACACGTTGAAGACGCGCATGCGCTCATTCGCCGCGAGGTGACTCCAGGTGGCGGGGTCCACCGCTTCGCCGCCCACGAGGACGCGGCTCGGAATGGACTCGCGTGCGAGCAGGCCTTCCTCCAACAGGAGACGCAGGTGCGCGGGCGAGCAGTCGAGGACGTCCAGCGCGTCCTGGCCGATGCGCTTCACCAACTCCCCTACGTCCGCGCGTGCCTCGTCCGGGACGATGCAGAGCGTATGGCCATCCAGCACCTGGATGAGCTGCTTGACGGAGGCGTCGAAGGACAGCGGTGCGTTGACGCTGACGCGCTCCGCCTTCTTGGCGTCGGCGTGGACGGTGCTCGAAAGCGCCAGGCGGAGGTTCAGCACGGAGCGGTGCTGGATCATCACGCCCTTGGGGCGGCCGGTGCTGCCGGAGGTGTAGATGATGTAGGCCAGGTGCTCCGGCGAGACACCGGTTACAGGCGCCACGTCGGATTCGCGGGCGAGGTCCGCGGCGTCCGAATCGAGGCACAGGTCGTGCGCGGTGTGCGGCGGCAGGGTGTCGCGCAGGTGCTGCTGGGTGAGGACCACCGGCGCGCCCGTGTCCTGGAGGACGTGGGCGAGCCACTCGCGCGGGTAGCTCGGGTCGATGGGGACGTAGGCCCCACCGGCCTTGAGCGTGCCGAGGATGCCGACGAGGGCCTCCACGGAGCGCTCCACGCAGAGCACCACGCGCACGTCCGGGCCGACGCCGAGCGCCTGGAGGCGATGGGCCAGTTGGTTGGCGCGCGCGTCGAGTTCCCGGAAGGTGAGCTGCTCATCACGGCACACGACGGCCAGCGCCTCGGGCGTGAGGCGGGCCTGGGCGGCGAAGGCGTCGTGGATGCAGGTGTCGCGCGCGAAATCGGCACGCGGACCGTTCCAGTCCACGAGCAACTGCTGGCGCTCCGGAGCGGTGAGCAGCGGCAGGTTCGCGAGCGTCGTGTCCGGCTTCGCGGCGATGGCCTCCAGCAGCACACCCAGATGGCCAGCCATGCGCTGAATCGTCGAGGCGTCGAAGAGATCCGTGGCGTACGTCAATGAGCCGACGAAGCCCTGGGGCGACTCCTGCAAGGTGAGCGTCAGGTCGAACTTCGAGGAGCTCGTGGCCACGTCGACGGACTGGAAGGACAGCCCGGGGATGCGCAGTGCTTCCGTGGGCGCGTTCTGGAGTGAGAACATCGCCTGGAAGAGCGCGCTTCGGCTCAGGTCGCGCGCGGGCTGCACCGCTTCGACAAGCTTCTCGAAGGGCAGGTGCTGGTGCTCATAGGCCGCGAGCGTGGTGCCTCGCACCTGGGCCAGCAGCTCTCGGAAGGTCGCCTGGGGCTTCAGGTGCGTGCGCAGCACCAGCGTGTTGACGAAGAAACCGATGAGGCCCTCCGTCTCCGCCTGGGTGCGGCCGGCGATGGGGGAACCCACGCTGATGTCGTCCTGCGTGGAGTAGCGCGACAGCAGCACCTGGAAGGCCGCGAGCAACGTCATGAAGGGCGTCGCGCCTTCACGTTGAGACAAGGCCTTGAGCGCGTCGGACACATTCGCGGGGATGCGCACGGGGACCGTGGCGCCGCGGTGCGACTGCACGGGCGGCCGCGGGCGGTCCGTGGGCAGCTCCAGCGCGGGAGGCGCTCCGGAGAGCTGCAGCTTCCAGTAACCGATCTGCGCATCCAGCGCTTCGCCCTGGAGCCACTGGCGCTGCCACGTCGCGAAGTCCGCGTACTGCACGGGCAGCGGTGCGAGCGACGGCGTCCGGCCCGTGCTGAAGGCCTCATAGAGCGCCGCCAACTCGCGGATGAGGACGCTCATGGACCAGCCGTCGGAGACGATGTGGTGCATCGTCACCAGCAGCAGGTGCTCCTCCTCGCCGAGTCGCACCAGCGAGGAGCGCAGGAGGGGACCCGTGGCGAGGTGGAACGGACGGCGCGCCTCCGTGGCCGCGACGCGCTGGGCCTCCGCCTCACGCTCCGATTCGGGCAGGGACGACAGGTCGATGAGGGGCACGTCCCAACCCGACGGAGCCTGGATGCGTTGCGACGGTTCCTCGTGCGCGTCGGAGAGCGTGGTGCGCAGGGACTCATGGCGCTGGACGAGCGACTCGAAGGCGCGGCGCAGCGCCTCCACGTCCACTCGCCCTGTCAGCCGGAGGGCCGTGGGGATGTTGTACGAGACGTCTCCGGGCTGGAGCTGATCAATCAGCCACAAGCGCTGCTGAGCGAAGGAGAGCGGAAGGACTCCTTCGCGCGAAGTCGGACGTAGCGGCGGTGCCTGGTGCGGAGAGCGCCGGGCGCTTTCGAGCCTCGTCCCGAGCGCTTCCACCGTGGGGGCCTCGAAGAGGGCTCGCAGCGGGAGCTCCACGCCGAAGGCCGTGCGCACGCGCGAGACGAGCTGGGTGGCCAGCAGCGAGTGCCCGCCGAGCGCGAAGAAGTCGTCGTGGATGCCGACGCGCTCCACGCGCAGTACGTCCGAGAAGATGGTGGCCAGCAGCTCCTCGATGGCGGTGCGCGGGGCGACGAAGGCGGAGGCGCGCGGGGCGTCACCTGGCTCGGGCAGGGCCTTGCGGTCGACCTTGCCGTTGGCGTTGAGGGGCAGCGCTTCGAGGACGAGGAGCGCGGAGGGCACCATGTACTCGGGCAGGTGCTGCTTGAGGCCTGCCTTGAGGGCGTCCGTGTCCAGGGCGTGGCCTTCGCGTGCGGTGATGTAGCCGACGAGGCGCTTGTCTCCCGTGGCGCCCTTCGCAATGACGACAGCCTCGTTGACGCCGGGGGCGGCGCGCAGGGCGGCTTCGACTTCACCCAACTCGATGCGGAAGCCGCGCACCTTCACCTGGAAGTCCACGCGGCCGAGGAAGTCGAGCGTGCCGTCCTCCAACCAGCGGGCCTTGTCGCCCGTGCGGTAGAGCCGCTCACCGGCCGTGGTGGCGAAGGGATGCGGGACGAAGCGCTCCGCGGTGAGGTCGGGCCGGTGCAGGTAGCCCCAGGCGAGGCCGGGGCCACCGACGTAGACCTCGCCCGCGACGCCCACGGGTACCGGGCGCAGGTGCGCGTCCAGCACGTAGGCGGTGGCGTTGGAGATGGGACGGCCGATGGACACCGGGCCGTCCACTACGGTGTCCCGGTGCAGGGACAGTGTGGTGGAGAAGGTCGTGTTCTCCGTGGGGCCGTAGCCGTTGATGAGGACGGCGCCTTCGGGGAGCCGTGAGAGATGCTCGCGCACCCGGGCGGCGGGCAGGACATCGCCTCCTGCGAGAAGCTGGCGCACTCCTGCCAGGGCTTCTCCCTGGTGCAGGGCCATCTGCTCGAAGAGGGCCGCCGTCAGCCACAGTGACGTCACGCGGTGGTGACGCAGCTGCGCGGCCAACTCCTCCAGGGTGAGGGCATGGGGCGGAGCGAGGACGAGCTTCGCGCCGTGCAGCAGCGCGCCCCAGATTTCAAGCGTGGAGGCGTCGAAGGCGACGGGGGCGAACTGGAGCCAGACCTCGCCGGGCCCGAAGTGCATGAAGCTGCTGCCGAGCACCAGGCGGGTGATGCCCCGGTGCGGTACGCAGACGCCCTTGGGCCGGCCCGTGGAGCCGGACGTGAACATGACGTAGGCGAGCGACTCGCCGTCCACGGTTACATCCGGCGCATGCGTGGGCAGTGAGGTGAGGACCGCCTGCTGCGCGTCCAGCCAGACGCGGGTGCCAGTGGCGGGCAGCAGTGAAGCGAAGGGCTGGTGGGTGAGGACCACCTCCACATCCGAGTCCTCCAAGAGCGCGGCGATGCGGTCCACCGGGGCATTGCGGTCCACGGGGACGAACGCGGCACCAGCCTTGAGGATGGCGAGGAGCGCGACCACCAGCTCGAAGGACCGCTCGACAGCGAGGCCCACGCGGGCACCGGGCGCGATGCCGAGGGCGCGCAGGTGGTGGGCCAGTTGGTTGGCGCGGGCGTCGAGCTGGGCGTACGTGAGCGTGGCATCGCCGACGACGAGGGCCACGGCATCAGGCGTCCGGTGGGCCTGGCGCGCGAAGTGGACGTGGACGGGGACGTCGGTGGGACTGGTAACGGCGGTGTCGTTCCACTCCACCAGCAGACGCTGACGCTCTTCGAAGGAGAGCAGGGACAGCTCGGAAACGGACTGCTCGGGCTTCGCGACGATGGCTTCCAGCAACGTGCGCAGATGGGCAGCCATCCGCTCCACCGTGCTCGGCTCGAACAGCGCCGTGCTGTACTCCAGGTCTCCAACGAAGCCTTGCGGCGAGTCCTGCAACGTCAGGGTGAGATCGAACTTGGCCGAACGGGTCTCGTTCGCCACCCGGCGGAAGGAGAGCCCTGGGATGCGCAGGTCTTCGATGGGCGTGTTCTGCAGGGTGAACATCACCTGGAAGAGCGGGCTGCGGCTGGGGTCGCGCACGGGCTGGAGCGCTTCCACCAGCTTCTCGAACGGCAGGTGCTGGTGCTCGTAGGCGGCAAGCGTGGTGCCACGCACCTGGGCGAGCACCTGCTGGAACGAAGCCTCCGGCGACATCCGCGTGCGCAGCACGAGCGTGTTGACGAAGAAGCCGATGAGGCCCTCGGTCTCCGCCTGGGTGCGGCCCGCGATGGGAGTGCCCACGCTGATGTCCTCCTGCCCGGAGTATCGCGACAGGAGCACCTGGAAGGCCGCGAGCAACAGCATGAAGGGCGTGACGCCTTCACGGCTGGCGAGCCCCTTGAGGGCGTCGGTGGTCGCTTGCGGAATCTGGAGCGAGAGGGCCGCGCCTGCGTGGGATTGGATGGGCGGGCGCGGATGATCCGTCAGCAACTCCAACGCGAACGGAGCGCCCGCGAGCTGTTCCTTCCAATAACCCAGCTGCGCGTCCAGCGTTTCGCCCTGGAGCCACTGGCGCTGCCACGTCGCGAAGGACGCGTACTGCATGGGCAACGGGGGAAGGGACGGAGCGACGCCCTGGGTGAAGGCCGCGTAGAACGCCACCAGCTCGCGGACGAGCACCCCCATGGACCAGCCGTCGGAGACGATGTGGTGCATCGTCACCAGCAGCAGGTGCTCTTCCTCGCCCAACCGCACGAGGCAGGTGCGCAGGAGCGGACCGTGCTCCAGCGGGAACGCCTGACTTGCATCCTCCTCGACCTTGCGGCGGGCCTCGGCTTCCCGCTGCGCCTCGGGCAGCGCGGAGAGGTCCACGACCGGCAACGTCCACGCTTCAGGGGCGTGGATGTACTGGGTGGCTCGACCCTGGTTCTCACGGAAGGTGGTGCGCAGGGATTCGTGACGGGTGACCAGCGCTTCGAAGGCGCGGCGCAGGGACTCCACGTCCACGTGGCCCGTCAGCCGCAGGGCCGTGGGGATGTTGTACGACGCGTCGCCGGGGCTGAGCTGATCCAGGAACCAGAGGCGCTGCTGCGCGAAGGACAGCGGCGGCGGACCCTCCATGCGGATCCGGGTGAGGGGCGGCAGGCGCGTTGCGGTGCTTGCCTGCTGCAACCGCTCTGCGAGCGCGGCGACGGTGGGCGCTTCGAAGAGGGCACGCAGCGGTAGCTCCACGCCCAATGCGTTGCGCACACGCGAGACGAGCTGCGTGGCCAGCAGGGAGTGACCGCCGAGAGCGAAGAAGTCGTCGTGGATGCTGACCTGCTCGCGGCGCAGGACGACGGCGAAGACTTCCGCGAGCTTCTCCTCGCTGGGGTTGCGAGGCGCGATGAAGTCCGAGAGGGGCGAGGTGTCGGGAGCGGGCAGTGCCTTGCGGTCCAGCTTGCCATTGGCGTTGACGGGCAGCGCTTCCAGGACGAGGAAGGCCGAGGGCACCATGTACTCGGGCAGCCGCTCCTTGAGGAACGCGCGCAGCACGGCGGTGTCCACCTGCTGCCCCGGGACGGGCACGAGGTACGCGACGAGGCGCTTGTCGCCGGGGACGTCTTCACGCGCAAGGACGACGGCCTCATGCACGGAGGCATGCGCGAGGAGCGAGGCTTCGATTTCGCCCAGTTCGATGCGGAAGCCGCGCACCTTCACCTGGAAGTCGAGCCGCTGGAGGTAGTCCAGCTGGCCGTCCGCACGCCAGCGCACGACGTCGCCCGTGCGGTAGAGGCGGGCACCGGGCGTGGAGGCGAAGGGGTGGGGGATGAAGCGCTCCGCGCTGAGCGCGG
>NZ_RAWA01000145.1 GCF_003611675.1 Corallococcus sp. CA053C | reverse complement strand
GTACCTGGGGGGCTGGACGGTGGACTCCCTGCTGAAGCAGGGCTACCGGGTGCGGACGACGCTGCGGAGCCTGGAGCGGGAGGGGCAGGTTCGCGCCGACATCGCCCGGCAGGTGGACCCGGGCGACCGGCTCTCGTTCATCGCCGCGGACCTGCTGGCGGACGAGGGCTGGGACCGGGCGGCGCAAGGGGCCCGGTTCATCCTGCACGTCGCGGCGCCCATGGGGGTGGGCGGGTCCAAATCCAAGACGCAGGAGCTCATCCGCCCCTCGCGCGAGGGCACCCTGCGCGTGCTGAAGGCCGGCGCGAAGGCGGGCGTGGAGCGGGTGGTGATGACGTCGTCGCTCCAGGCCGCGCTTGCGCCGTCGGGCTCCGCGCAAGGGGGGCCTCCGGGGGATGAGACCGTCTGGACCGACCTCTCCGAGAAGGGCACGACGGATTACACGCGGGCGAAGACCCTGGCGGAGCAGGACGCCTGGGCGTTCATGCGGGGCTCCCCGGGCGCCATGACGCTGACCACGGTGCTGCCTGCCTTCATCCAGGGGCCGTTGATGGGCAGGCACGTCACGGGGTCGCTGGAGCTGGTGGCGCGGATGCTGCGCGGGCAGGTGTCCCGCGTGCCGAGGCTGGGGTTCTGCATCGTGGATGTGCGCGACCTGGTGGACCTGCACCTGAAGGCGATGACGGCGCCCGAGGCCGCGGGCGAGCGTTTCGCGGGGAGCAGTGACTTCCTCTGGCTCGCCGACATGGCCCGCGTGCTGCGCGAACAGCTGGGGGCTCGCGCCGCGCGGGTGTCGACGCGGAGGGCGCCGGACTTCCTGGTGCGGTTCGGGGCCCTGTTCAACCCGGAGCTTCGTCAGCTCACGCCAGGGCTGGGACTGCGGCGCGAGTTCACCTCCGCGAAGGCCCGACGGCTGCTGGGCTGGCAGGCACGCACCGCGACGGAGGCGGTGGTCGCCAGTGGAGAGGCCCTGGTCCGCGAAGGGCTGGTTTGAGCGCTGTCACGGGCTGGTAGGCTCCCGGGCCTGATGTCCCGTCTCCTCGCGCCCGCGCAGGCCTGGTTGTTCAGCCCTGGCGTGGACCTCACCGTGTTCGCCGGCAGCGCGCTCGTGTCCGTGGCGTTCGTGCTGGCCGCGCCGTGGCTGGGCGCGGTGGGGGACACGCCCCCGTGGGCGTGGCTGTTGTTCGTGGTGGGCGTGGACGTGGCGCACGTCTGGTCCACGCTGTTCCGCACCTACCTGGACGGCGCGGAGGTGGGACGCCGGCCGGGCCTCTACGTGGGCGCGCCGCTCGCGGCGTACGCGGTGGGCGTGCTCGCGTATTCCCTCTCACCGGGCGCGTTCTGGAGCGTGTTCGCGTACGTGGCGCTGTTCCACTTCATCCGGCAGCAGTACGGCTGGGTGGCGCTCTACTCACGCAAGGCCCACGCCTCCGCCTTCGAGCGGCGCCTGGACGCGGCGGCCATCTACGCCGCGACGCTGGGCCCCGTGCTGTGGTGGCATGCGAACCTGCCCCGGGCCTTCTGGTGGTTCGTGGAGCACGACTTCCTCGCGGGCCTGCCGACGTGGGTGGGCACGGCGGCGCTGGGCGCGCACGCGGCGGTGCTCGTCACGTGGGCCGGCTTCCAGGGCGTGCGCGTCGCGCGCGGGGACGGGGTGCAGGCAGGCAAGGTGCTGCTGGTGGCGGCCACGTGGGTCGCGTGGTTCGGCGGCATCGTGCTCGCGCGCGACGACTTCGCCTTCACGGTGATGAACATCGTGCTGCACGGCGTGCCGTACTTCGCGCTGCTGTTCCGCTACGCGCGCGGCCGTCACGCGGAAGGGGGCTTCGGCGCGAAGGGCGTGCTGCTGCGCACGGGGCTGCCGGGCTTCCTGCTGTTCCTCGGGGCGCTGGCGCTGCTGGAAGAGGGGCTGTGGGACCTGCTGGTGTGGCACGACCGCGCGGTGTTGTTCGGCGACAGTGGCCTCGTACTGGAGTCGGATGTGCTGGCGCTGGTGGTGCCGCTGCTGGCGCTGCCCCAGGCCACGCACTACCTGCTGGACGCGTTCGTGTGGAAGGCCGGACGGGAGCCCGCGCTGCTGAACAGGCTGGGCTGGACGAAGGGTCCCCAGGGTCCAGCATCCGGCAGCCAACCCCGAGGGGTGGTAGCCGTTCCGGGTGTGGGTGAATAGAGCATTAGGGCCTATGTCCCGACTCCTGCTCGTGTCGAACCGCCTTCCCGTCACCGTCAAAGCGGAGAAGGACAGCGTCTCCGTGGTGCGAAGCGCCGGAGGACTCGCCACCGGCCTCAGCCAGCCGCACGAGCGCTCCGGCGGCGTGTGGATTGGCTGGCCCGGAGATGTCTCCCGGTTGACGGACGCCCAGCGCACCCGGGTGGAGCAGCAGCTGGCGGACCTGCGCTGCGTGCCGTTGTACCTCTCCGCCAGCGAGGTCAGCCGCTTCTACGAGGGCTACTCCAACCGCGTCCTCTGGCCGCTGTGCCACTACATGCTGGAGCGCATCCCGCGCCAGGACCGCGACTGGGACGCGTACCGCAAGGCCAACGAGCGCTTCGCCGACCTGGCCGCGAAGCACTACCAGCCGGGCGACACCATCTGGGTGCACGACTACCAGCTCATGCTGGTGCCCGGCCTGCTGCGCGCGCGCCTGCCGCACGCGCGCATCGGCTACTTCCACCACATCCCGTTCCCGTCGTCGGAGATCTTCAGCACGCTGCCCCGGCGCACGGAGCTGCTGAAGGGGCTGCTCGGCGCCGACCTCATCGGCTTCCACGCGGTGAGCTACGTGCGCCACTTCTCCGGCACGCTGCTGCGGCAACTGGGGTTGGACACGGACGTCGACCGCATCCTCTTCCAGGGGCGCGAGGTGCGCGTGGGCGCCTTCGCCATGGGCATCGACGCCGCCTCCTTCGAGGCGCGGGCACAGGAGCCGGCGGTGATGGAGGAGGTGAAGACGCTGCACGCGCGCTCCCACGGCGAGCGGCTGCTGGTGGGCATCGACCGGCTGGACTACACCAAGGGCATCCCCCGGCGGCTGCTCGCGGTGCAGCGCGTGCTGGAGCGCTCCCCGGCCCTGCGCGGTCGCCTGCGCTTCATCCAGGTGGCCGTGCCCAGCCGCACCGAGGTGCAGGCCTACGCGGAGTACCGCGAGACGGTGGACGAGCTGGTGGGCCGCATCAACGGCACGTACGGCACCGTGCACAGCACGCCGGTGCACTACCTCTACCGGTCGCTCAACGAGAAGCAGCTCGTGAGCCTCTACCGGGGCACGGACGTGATGCTGGTGACGCCCGTGCGCGACGGCATGAACCTCGTCTCCAAGGAGTTCTGCGCGTCCCGCCCGGACGAGGACGGCGTGCTCGTCCTCAGCGAATTCGCGGGCGCGGCGGCGGAGATGCGCGACGCGCTGCTCGTCAATCCCTACGACGTGGAGGGCATGGCGGACGCCATCGAAGAGGCGCTGGAGATGCCCAGGCCCGAGCGCCAGCGGCGCATGCGCTGCCTGCGCGCGGGCGTGAAGGCGCGCGACGTGCACTGGTGGGTGGACCGCTTCCTGGACCGGCTCCAGGGCCTGAAGTCCGTCGCGGAGCGCCCGCCGCTGCCGGACGGGATGCTCGCGCTGGAGAAGCTCAAGGGCCCGGGGCGCAAGGTGCTGTTCCTGGACTACGACGGCACGCTCGTGGGCTTCGCCCCCAGGCCGGAGCAGGCCTCGCCGGACGCGGAGTTGATGACGCTGCTCAAGGAGCTCTGCGCACGGCCGGACGTGGCGGTGCACCTGGTGAGCGGACGTCCGCGTGAGACGCTGGAGGCGTGGTTCGGTGAGCTGCCCCTGGGCCTGCACGCCGAGCACGGCCTGTGGTCGCGCATGCGGCGCGGGCAGCCGTGGCAGGCGCTGCCGGGCGTGTCCTTCGAGTGGAAGCCGCGGGTGAAGCCCGTGCTGGACGCGTTCTCCGCGCGGGTGACGGGCTCGTTCGTGGAGGAGAAGACGGCGTCGCTCGCGTGGCACTACCGCAACGTGGACGCGGAGTTCGGCGCGCTCCAGGCGCGTGAGCTGCGCCTGCTCCTGTACGAGCAGTTCTCCCAGGAGCCCATGCACATCCTGCCCGGGGACCGGGTGGTGGAGGTGCGGCCCCGGGGCGTCAACAAGGGCCGCATCGTGCCGGAGGTGCTGCGCCACGAAGCGCCGGACGTCCGCGTGCTGGCCGTGGGCGACGACGTCACCGACGAGGACCTCTTCGCGGCGATTCCGCAGGGCGGCCTCACCGTGCACGCGGGCAACAAGCACACGCGCGCGGGCTACCGGGTGGAGGGGCCGCCGGAGGTGCGGCGGCTGTTGAAGGCGCTGCTCGGAAAGTAGCGAGCGCGGGCCTCAAAGATTGAAGCCCACGTTCCCGATGGAGATGCTGGGCCCGAAGATGAAGGACCACTTGCTGGAGGGCACCACGATGTCGGTGCCCGGGGCGCCGCTGGTGCGCCGGGTGATGTCGCCCCGGAACTCGCGGGCAATCCACGCTTGCGCACCCACCGCCGCGCCCGGGCCAATGGGCACGCGCAGGCCCAGCCCCAGCACGGCCGCGAGCGTGGGCGGGAACTGGATGTCCCCGGACTGCGGCACGAGCCCCAGGCCCATGAGCCCCAGCTCGATGCCCAGCAGACGCTCCTGGCCCTCGTTGTTGAGCAGCGCCAGGCGCGACAGCACGCCGAAGTTGATGGCCAGCTGCCCCGAGGGCTGCGTCGCGCGGTAGAGGCCCGCGGGGATGGTGGCCATGGTGTAGAGGCGGAACATGCCGCCGCGCACGATGGCGGTCCACTGCGCGGAGGGCAGGCCGGTGCGGTCCACGGTGGACAGGGCGTAGCGCGACTCGTCCGCGACGTGCGCCACCTGCACGAGGATGCGGTCGTACTGGCCCAGGTTGCCCTGCACGGGGATGACGCGCACCTCGCCCTTGGGGCGCAGGAACAGGCGCTGCTCCACGTGGCTCTCCCCGCGGCTGGAGCCGTCGGACTTCGTCACGTCGATGCGCAGGGTGATCTCCTGGTTGCCGTCCTCGGGATTGAGGCGCTCGCGGTGGATGATGACGCGGCAGGTGTTGCGCATGGCGTAGTCCAGCCGGTGCGGGCGGCTGGGGGAGAGCGTTTCGTCGTGGCCCTCCTTGTCCGCGCAGACGAACTCCACCAGGCCCTCCACGTTGGCGGGCACGCTCGCCTCGCGCACCGCGCGCTGCACGCGCTCGCTGGTGAGGAACAGGTCCGTGGTGGCCAGCTCCGCCGGCAGCGTGGGCAGCCGGTAGCCGAAGCGCAGCGACACGAAGCCGCCCGCGGTGGGCTCGCCCTGGACGAGCGTGGCCTGCTCGCGCGTCGTCACGGTGTAGGCCCCGCCCAGGGGGCGCAGCACGAAGCGGCCCTGGCCGCCGTTGGAGGCCACCGTCACCTCCGCCGGGCGGTTGGTGGGCACGAAGTCGATGCTGCCGTGGCCGGGCAACTCCAGCGTCGCGCGAGGGTCCGGCAGCGGCTTCGTCTCCGCCGTCTCTGACGCCACCACCGTGCCGTCCACGCGGGACGAGGTGGCCGTCACCGTGACTTGCGGCTCGTCGGTGCCCCGGGTGCGCAGGAGCACGTAGGTGCCTTCGGTGGCCTTCACCACGCGCTCCACGCGGGCCCGCGCGCCGTTCACCGTCCAGAGGAGCGCGCGCGGGTCGTGCGCGCACGCCGCGTCCAGGCGCATCACCAGCGCGGAGTCCTCCGCGTCGCGCAGCACCGTGCCCTCCACCGCGGACAGCGGACACGCGAGCACGGGCAGCGTCTCCGCCACGGCGGTGTCCAGCGCGTCGCCCCGGGCGAAGAACACGCGCGGCGTCAGCCGCAGCCGCAGCGCCACGGTGGGGTTCACCCCTGGCACGTTGCGGATGGAGACGGCGCCTTCCGTCACTTCACAGCGCGCGGAGCCGCACTCCACGGAGGCGATGGCTTCCGAGTGTGTCACCGCCACGTAGCCGGGGCCCTTGGACAGGTCCACGCCGGAGGACTGCACCAGGGGCCGCGTGAGCACGGTGCGGCCGGGGCGCAGGCGGAAGTATTCGTCGTCGAGGAAGCGCCCGTTGGCGTCGTACGTCGTCACGTTCGCGCCCGTCCGCGCGAAGGGCGGCAGCCATGACAGCGCCGCGTCCGTGGGCAGGCCCGGCGTCACCGGCACCGCGCAGTCGGACGGGCCCGAGGGCTCCAGGCACACGTCCTGTCCTTCCATCAATGCGTGCAGGGGCTCCGTGCCCCGGGGCGTGCCGGACCAGGTGATGGTGACGCTCTTGAGCCCCGAGCCCTTGAGCTCCAGCCGGCCGTCGTCCGGGTAGAACGTGGTGGACGCGGCGTCGATGCGGGGGAAGGGCCCGGTGGCCACCACGACGAGGGTGTCGGTGGCCGTGGCGCAGCCGGCTTCGTCCGCGGCGACCTTCAGCTCCAGCGTGCGCGCGGTGTCCTCCGGTCTGGTGGGAGGCTTGAGCGAGCGGCCGTCCTCGGAGAGCGTCCAGCCGCCGCGCACGGGGCCGCACAGGACGCCCTTGGGGAGGACCTCCACCGCACGGCCTCCTTCGGGGAGCTGGACGACGGGAGCGGCGGTGGCGGCCCCCGCCACCAGCAGGCAGCCAAGGACGAGCGCGCGTGCAGGGTGCATGCGTTGCTTAAGCACGGAGGGCCGCGTCCGGGTCAAGCCCTCCGTGTGTCACCCGCCCACTCTCGTCACGGAAACGGTGAATCCCGGGAATGGTGGAGCATGCGGGCGGAGGTGCGCGATGCGCCTCACTCCGCCCGCAGCGCGATGATGGGGTCCACCCGGGTTCCACGGCGCGCGGGCAGGTAGCAGGACATGGCGGCAATGGTGAGCAGCAGGGCCGCGATCGACAGGTAGGTGGTGGGGTCCGTGGGACTCAAGCCGAAGAGCTGTGAGGCCACGAGGCGTGACAGCGCCAGCGCCAGCGGGATACCGACGGCGACTCCCGCGACGACCGGCGCCATGCCCTGTCTCAAGATGAGCCGCAGGATGTCCGGCGCGGTCGCGCCCAGCGCCATGCGGATGGCGATCTCCTGTTTGCGCTGGCCCACCACGTAGGCGATGAGGCCGTACAGGCCGATGGATGCCAGCACCAGCGCCATCATCGCGAAAGTCCCCAGGAGCAGGACGTTGAGGCGCGCGGGCAGCAGCTCCGCCGCGACGTACGACTCCAGGTCCATGACGTTGTCGGGCACGAGCGATGGATCGATCTCGCGGATTGCGCTCCGGATGGCGCCGAGCGCCAACGTCCGGTCGGCTGACGTCCGGCCCAGCACCGCCAACTGCTTGCGCGGCGCCTGGGCGAGCGGGAAGTAGATGTCCGGATCCTTGGCCGGCTCGCCGGTGAGGTCGCGGAACCGGACGTTCCCCACCACGCCCACCACCTCCGCCTGGATGCCCTTGCCCAGGTTGAGCTGTCGTCCGAGGGCGCCTCCGCGCGGCCACATCCGCCTCTCCAGGGCCTCGGAGATGACGACGGTGCGCTGCGCGCCGGCGATGTCCGTGGAGGAGAAGACGCGCCCCCGCTTCAAGGGCACCTTCAGGGCGGAGAAGAAGCCGGGATTCACGGCGTGACGGTAGGTCCTGATGCGCTCCTCGACGCTGCCCTCCGCCTCCGGAGTGACGCCCACGAGTCCCGCGCTGGAGCTGGAGCCCAACGGGACATCCGAGGCGAGGCTGATGGCCTGGAACAGCGAGAGCGTGTCCAGCCGCTCCTGCAGGCGCTTCTGGAAGCTGGCCAGCGCGTCGGGGGGATAGCGCTCCGCGGGCAGATCCACCATGAGGGTCAGGACCCCGTCGGGTACGAAGCCCGCGTCCACGGCGTTGAGCCGCTGGAAGCTGCGCGCCATCAGCCCGGCGCCCACCAGCAGCACCACCGCGAGCGCCACGTTGGTGGCGACGAGGATGGCCCGCACCCGGCCTTTCCCCGCGGCGCTCTGCGCCGCCCGCTCCTTGAGCGCGGTGAGCATGGATGGCTGGGAGAGCTTCAAGGCCGGCATCAGCGCCACCAGCACGCCGGCCCCCAGCGTGCATCCCACGTTGAAGAGGATGACGGGAGCATCCAGGCCGAAGTGGAGCCGGGCGGAGAAGTCCTCGGGCATGAGCAGCCGCAGCAGGTCGATGATCCAGACGGAGAGCAGCAGGCCCAGGGCGCCCCCCATCACCGACAGCAGGAGGCTCTCCGCCATCACCTGCTGGATGAGCCGGGTGCGGCTGGCACCCAGGGCCACCCGCACCGCCATCTCCTTCTGGCGCATCACCGCCCGTGCCAGCAGCAGGTTCGCGACGTTCACGCACACGGACAGCAGCACGAACCCCACGGCTCCCCAGAGCATCAACAGCGCCGGTCGCAGCGCACCGAAGACCGCCTCGTGGGCCGGGGTGAGCCGGGCCCCGCGCTGGGCGTTGGTGTTGGGGTACATCTCCGCGAGCCGTGTCGCGATGGCGTCCAGCTCCTCCTGCGCTCCCTTCTGGGTCGCGCCCGGCGCGAGCCGGGCCACGGCCGAGTGCCAGCGCTCCCCCCGCTCGTCGAGCACCGCCGCGCCCTGGTCGAGCGAGACCATCATCATCGGGACCCAGAGCTGGGATTGCGCCTCCCAACCGCCGAAGCCCTCCGGCATCACCCCCACGATGGTGAAGGTGCGGCCGTTGAGCAGGAGCGACCGGCCCAGCACGTCGCGCGCCCCGCTCAGCTTCCGCTTCCACAGCCGGTGGGAGACCACGGCCACGGCGTGGGCATCTGGTGTTGAATTCTCCTCTGGCTGGAAGGTGCGGCCCATCAGCGGGGTCGTGCCCAGGGCCTCGAAGTAGCCATCGCTGACCAGCTCCGCCTCCACGCGCTCGGCTTCGCCCTCCTTGCCCAACGTGAGGGTCGTCCTCCCGAACGCGCCCATCGCCGCGAACGTGCGCGCCTGGGCCTTCCAGTCACGGAAGTCTGGGTAGGAGAAGGGGCGCGGCTCCACGTCGCCGTTGCGCCGGAGGGTCTCCGACAGCAACACCAGCCGTTCGGGCTGGGGAAAGGGAAGGGGGCTCAGCAGCGCCGCATACACCACGCTGAAGAGCGCCGAGTTCGCTCCGATTCCCAATGCCAGCAGCAGCAGGATGACCGCGGTGAAGCCGCGCTGTTTGAGGAGCATCCGCGCGGCGAAACGCAGGTCAGACACAAGGTGGGACATGCGGAGCCTTCCGGTCGATATGAAAGGGAATGGAGCAGAGCCAGAAGCATGCCAGGGCTCCCGCCGCAGGTGCGCGGTGCGCTCCTGCGCCTCCCCCAATCCCAGAAGTGGAACGGTCCTGTCCCAGGAATGGGAGAGAGGCGGCCTCCGCTGAAAGAAGCCTGGATGGGTTGGAAACAGACATTGAGGCGGGTATAACTCAAATTGAAGGTTCTTCGGTTAAGTCCGGTTGAGTGGTGTCGTTGCCGTGGGAACGCGGGTCTCGTCAGAGGTGATGACAGGCTTCCGTGCAGGCGCGGAGCCAGGAGCCACACCATGGAGGGCAAGCCGTCGATATTCCGCAAGGAGGCGCTGGACTACTACCAGCTGCACCGGCGGCATGAAGGGGACGTGCTGCGGGTCGCGCCCCGTTGGACCCGCTGGGCCTATCCGCTGCTGATGGGGCTGGTGGCGCTGGTGCTCGTCTTCAGCGCGGTCGGCTCCGTTTCGGAATACGCGACGGGGCCCGCGCTCATCCGGGTGGAGCGGCGTGTCCGGCTGACCGCGCCCGAGACCGCGGTGGTGACGTCCGTCGCCGTGCGGCCCGGCCAGCACGTGGCGCCGGGGCAGGTCCTGATGAGCCTCCAACCTGAAGCGGAGCTGCGGGAGCTCACCCGCCTCCAGCGCGAGGTGGACCTCCAGCGGCTCCGGACCCTGGAGGCCCCCTCGGACTGGGCCGCGCGCCAGACGCTGCGGCGGGCCCATGACGAACTGGACCAGGCGCTTGCCCGGGCCGAGGCACGGGTGATCCGCGCCCCCGTGGCGGGCGTGGTGGGCGCCTCGCTCGGCCAGCCCGGGCAGGTGGTCGCCGGGGACGGCCCCCTCGCCACCCTGGTGGAGGAGGGGGCCCAGGTCTCACTCCTGGCGTTCCTGCCCGCGCACTACCGTCCGCTGCTGCGGCCCGGCCTGAACCTGCGGGTGACGTTGGAGGGCTTCCACCACGAAGCCCAGGAGGTCGCCATTGAGTCCGTGGGCGACGAGGCCCTGGGCCCCGAGGAGCTCCAGCGCCTGCTGGGCCCCGGGCTCGCGGGAGCCGTGGGGGCCTCGGGGCCGCTGGTCGTCGTCCGGGCCCGGTTGCCGTCGCGCACGTTCAGCGACCGGGGCCACGCGCGGGACTACGTGGACGGCATGCCCGCGCGCGTGAAGGCCGCCGTGCGCTCCGAGCCCATCCTCGCGACGCTCGTTCCAGGCCTCAAGGGACTCCTTTCTCATGACGGCTGAGCGCAAGACGTCCGGGCCCTGGGGCCAGCGCTGGCAGGAGCGCTTCAAGGCCCTGGGCTGGCCGCGGCGCTCCCGCCGCCTGACCGAGGTGCGGCAGCTCTCCGTGACGGACTGTGGCGCCGCGTGTCTGGCGATGGTGCTGGCCTACCACGGACGGGAGATGACCCTGGACGCGGTGCGGGAGCTGATGGGCGTGGGCCGTGACGGCATCACCGCGCGCACGCTCCTGGACACGGGGCGCCGGCTGGGCCTGCGGGGACGGGCCCTGTCGCTCGACCTGGACCGGCTCGCGGATCTGCCCACCGGCGCCATCCTCCACTGGGACTTCAACCACTACGTCGTCTTCGAAAAGCAGGTGGGCCACCGCATCCTCTTGATGGACCCGGGTCGGGGCCGTCGCACGCTGTCCCTGGAGAGCTTCCGCCTGCACTTCACCGGGGTCGTCCTCCTCTTCGAGCCCGCGGATGACTTCCAGCGGGCCACGATGGAGCGGGGGGGCACGTTCCGGTATCTGCGCTCCTTCGTACGCGATGCGGACTCGCTGGGGCGCATCGTCGCGTTGTCGGCGGCGCTGCAACTCTTCGCACTCGGCCTCCCCCTGCTGACGGGCATGGTGGTCGACCAGGTCGTCCCGCGTGGCGACACGGAGCTGCTGGGGCTCCTGTCGCTGGCGCTGGCCACCATGGCCGGCTTCCACCTGCTGTCCACCCTCATCCGGGGACACCTCCTGCTGGAGCTGCGCACGCGGCTCGACATGCGGATGACCCTGGGCTTCCTCGATCATCTGGTGGACCTGTCCTACTCCTTCTTCCAGGTCCGCCCCGCGGGCGACCTGATGATGCGGATGAACACCCAGGTCAAGGCGCGCGAGATCCTCTCCTCGTCGGCCATCTCCACGCTGCTGGACGGGACCATGGTGCTGCTCTACTTCGCGGTGCTGTTCACCGTCAGTGGGCGGATGGGACTGGCCGTGCTGGGACTGGGATTGGCCCAGGTGCTCGTCTTCCTCCTGACGAAGGGGCGACGGCGCAGCCTGCTGGCGGAGAGCATGGAGCTGGAGTCCAAGAGCCAGAGCCAGCAGATCTCCATGCTGACAGGGATTCAGACCCTCAAGGCGTTCGGGGCGGAGCGCCGCGCCGTGGAGAGCTATTCGCACCTCTTCGTCGACGTGCTCAATTCCTCCCTGGCCTGGGGCCGGCTGACGCTGTGGGTGGAGGGCCTGTCCAGCACGCTGCGACTGGCCTCACCGCTGGTCCTGTTGACCCTGGGCGCCTCCCTGGTCCTGCAGGGGAGGCTGACGCTCGGGGAGATGTTGAGCCTCAATGCCCTGACGGCCTCGCTGCTCGTGCCCTTGTCCAACCTCATCGTCACGGCCGGGCAGCTCCAACTGCTGGGCGGCTACCTGTCGCGCATCAACGACGTGCTGGAGACGCCTCCCGAGCAGCCCCGGGACCGGCTGGGGAAGACCCTGGCACTCCAGGGCGCCATCGAGCTGGAGCAGGTCTCCTTCCGCTACAGCCCCACGTCACCCTGGGTGGCCCAGGGCATCTCCCTGCGGATCGCCCCCGGGCAGATGGTCGCCATCGTGGGGCGCTCCGGGGCCGGGAAGACGACCCTGGCCAACCTCCTCCTGGGCCTCTACCTGCCCACGTCCGGGCGCATCCTCTATGACGGGACGGACCTGCGCGACCTGGACCTGCGCGCGCTTCGCAGCCAGATGGGCATCGTGTTGCAGGAGCCGGCGTTCTTCACCTTCTCCCTGCGGGACAACATCACCCTGAGCGCGCCGGAGCTGTCCATGGAGCGGGTGGCGGAGGCGTGCCGGCTGGCGCACATCCACGACGACATCCTGGCCATGCCCATGCAGTACAGCACCCTGATGGTGGACCGGGGACTGTCGCTCTCTGGAGGGCAACGGCAGCGATTGGCCCTGGCCCGGGCGCTGGTGCACCGCCCGGCCGTCTTGCTGCTGGACGAAGCCACGAGCGCCCTGGACGCCATCACCGAAAGCCGCGTCCAGGACGCGTTGACGTCCCTGCGGTGTACGCGAATCGTCATCGCCCACCGGCTGAGCACCGTCCGCCGCGCGGACCTCATCGTGGTCATGGAGGAAGGCCGCCTGGTGGAGCAGGGCCGCCATGAAGAGCTGCTGGCCCGCGGCGGCGTCTACGCCCAGCTCGTCCAATCCCAGCTCGAAAAGAAGCCGCTCGTGGCCCGCGCGGGTTGAGTGCGCCGGCCACTGCTTCACTTCATTGGGGGTGGATATTGACGTCGGTTTTGTCTGTTCAAACTATTTGATGAGCAGCTGTTGACGCGGAGTGAACTAAACGGGTAAAAATTGATAGACAGAATTAGTCAGCCTTCCCGGTAGGAATATTCCAATGACACTTGCCTCGTTCTGGCCCACTGAGGATGAGAGGTCCTTCTTCGAACGGGAGGGATATCTGGTGGTGCCGGACGCGCTCTCACCGTCCCAGGTCCAGCGCCTGGTGGATGTGATTGACCGGTGCGGGCGGGAGGACGGGGCGGAGCCTGGGAAGTTCTACAACCAGGTGGACATCCTCGGGCGGGACGACGCCTTCGTGGAGCTGGTGGACAACCCGGCGGTGCTGGGGCGCATCTGTGGGCTGTTGGGTTGGAACATCTGGGTGAATCACGTCCACTTCAACCTGCGTCCCCCTGACGCCAGCTCGGAGAACTACCGGTATGGCTGGCACGTGGATGGGGGCGTCTTCAGCACCGACCTGCAATACCAGGCGCCGATGACAGCCATCAAGGTCGGCTTCTACCTCACGGACCTGTCGGAGCCGGACCGGGGCCAGACCCATATCTTCCCGCGCTCGCATCTGTCGGAGCGCAACTGGCAGGATGACTTCAAGCGGTTCACCCCGCCCACGCAGAAGGCCGTTCCCCTGTCCGTGAGGCCCGGGACGGCGGTCCTGTTCCAGCAGCGGACCCTGCACAGCCACGGCAGCCCCAATCTCTCCCAGGTCACGCGCAAGACCGTCTTCATGCAGTGGGCCTATCGCTGGCTGTTCCCGGTGGACACGATGACCCTGAACGACCTGGGACAGCGCGTGGATGATCCGATCCGCAGGCAGCTGCTGGGGCTGGACCCGCCGCGCCCCAAAGGCAAGCTCTCCGGACGCTACTACCCCACCTCCGCGGACCTGCCCCTCAAGAAAAGACTCATCCAGGATGTCGGCATCCAGAAGTTGTGTGAACTGGGACCCGCGGCGACCCGCCATCTGACCCAGTTCCTCGACTTCGAGCTGTAGCACCGCAGCAAGCGCAGTCGCAGTGCGAAGCAGGCCGTACCCTGTGGTCCTGGGTTTGAGCTCTTTGCACGTGTGCTCGTACCCAGGGCGACAGTCCAACCCCCGTCAATCCCAGAGGACAACACCATGAGCAACGTCAAGACGATCATCCAGAACATGTCGACCGACACCCGCGCCAAGGCCGAGAACTTCGCCCGCGCCAAGGGCCTCTCCCTCGAGGAGGCGGTCTCCGCGCAGCTGTCCGTGGAGCTGACGGAGAGCGACCTGGCCGCGGTCTCCGGCGGCATCGGCGCGGGCATCGCCATCGAAGAGGACAAGGAAGAGACCGCCGCCTGAGCGGTCTGAAGCGCTGAGCTGGATGGGCCCGGTCCGTTTCGCGGACGGACCGGGCTTTTCCTGCACCCGTCAAGAACCCTGGTCTTCATGGCACTGGTCGCCATGTCTTGTCACGCCCGGGGGGCTCCATCCCTGCCGGCGCGGCCCACCCCCCTGGGAGCAGCCGTGAAGATGCCCGACCTTTCGAAGCTGGAGTTCATTCTTCACCCCATGCCCGTGGAGGTCTTCCTCACGGAGTACTGGGAGAAGAAGGTCCTCCACCTGCGCAGGAACACTCCGGACTACTACCGGCATCTCTTCAGCCTCGGGGACCTGGACTCCTTCCTGGGCCATTCGTTGACGAACGACGAGGTGCGGCTGGCCCGCTCTGGAAGCGTGGTCGCCCCCCGGGTGGAGGGTGAGAAGAAGACCACGCTCTACCAGTTCTACGAGGCTTACCGCACTGGCTACACCCCGGTCGTGCGCAACCTGCACCTTTGCTGGGAGCCCATCGCGGAGATCGCGAGCGCGCTGGCGTTGGCGTTCGGGTGCTACATCAGCACGCACCTGTATCCGACGCCGGAGAACTCCCAGGGCTTCAGCGCCCACTGGGATGACCATGACATCTTCGCCCTCCAGCTCGAGGGGGCGAAGGAGTGGCGCTTGTATGACTCGGGGCCCCAGCTCCCGCGCTACAGTCAGGAGCGCAATGACTATGCCCGCCAGCGGGGGCCCACGGACAATCCCTGGCAGATCATCAACCTGGAGGCGGGGGACCTGCTGTACTTCCCCAAGGGCGTCGTCCACGAGCCGAGGGCGCGGACGCTCTCCTCGCTGCACCTGACGTATGGCCTCTATCCGGAGACCTGGGAGTCGCTGGTCACCGAGTCGCTTCACGAGTTCGCGGAGCGGGAGCCCCGGCTCCAGGAGAGCCTTCCCTTCGGCTTCGCGACGAGCACCGCCGCGAGCGCGGACGTCCCGGCACAGGCCGCGGCGCTCGCGGAGTGGGTGGCGACGGACGCGCGCTTCGAGCAGGCGTGGAACCGGCTGGCGGCGAAGGTCCTGGACAAGACGGCTCCCTTCGCGGACGGCCACTTCGCCCGGCTGGGGCAGGCTACGCGCCTGCATGCGCAGAGCGCGCTGACCCGGCGGAGCGGCGCGGCGGGCGTGGTGGTGCCCTCGGACGCGGGCGCCGTGCTGCACTACCCTGGCGGGACCTACAGCGCGCCGGCCGGACTCGTCGCCGCCCTGCGGTTCGTCGCCGAGCACGAATCCTTCCACGTCCTGGACCTGCCGGGAGCGGAGGACACGCAGGAGCGGCTGCGCCTGTGTCGCGAGCTCATCCAGGTGGGATTCCTGCGGGAAGCCAGCCTGACGGACGCCCGCTGACGGTCACTTTCCTCCTCCCGGAACGGCACCCATGCGCCACTGCGAAGACCTCCAGGCCGTCATCACTCCCATGCCCGTGGAGCAGTTCGTCACGGACTGCTGGGAGAAGCAGTCCCTGTTCATCCCCCGGGCCACCGCCGGCCTCTTCGACCCGTTGTTCCGGCTGGAGGACCTGGATCGCCTCATCAACCTGTCGTTCACGAACTACAGCATCTTCACGTTCGAGGGGCGGCGGGTCATCACGCCCCGGTTGAGGCGGCCGAACAAGACGTCCCTCCCCGAGTTCTATCAGGCGTTCTCCGCGGGCCAGACGCTCGCCGTGCGCGAGATGCAGGTGCGCTGGAAGCCCATCGCGAAGCTGGTCAGCACCCTGTCCAGGCAGTCCGGATTCAACTTCGTCGCGGACGTGGTGGCGGCGCCTGCGGGCTCTCGCAACGCGGGGCTGTTCGCGGGAAGCCGCAGCGTGTTCATTCTGCAGTTGTCCGGGACGTCGACCTGGGAGCTGCCGCCGGGCCTCTTCCGTCCCTTTGAGACAGGCGCGGCCGCGGGGGCGCACGAGGGGCGGCTCACCGTGTCGGCGGGAGACACGCTGTACCTTCCCTATGGAAATGCCCCGGAGGGGGCCTCGCTGAAGGCCCCCCTGCCGCTGGTGGAGGTGGGGCCCGAGGCTCCGGCCCTGTACCTGGTGCTGAGCGTCCAGCGGGTGACCTGGGCCGACCTCCTGGAGCGCAACGTGGAGCTCGCCAGCGCTCGGAACCTGGAGCTGCGGCGGGCGCTGGGCTTTGGCGCGCCCTTGCGCCTGTTCGGCGCGGCCCAGACGCAGGCGCGCTTTCGCGACCTGTTGGGAAAGGCCTTCGACGCGCCGGACTGGAGGGCCGCGAGCCACACGCTGGCGTGCGAGCACCAGCGCCGGTTGCCGCACCTGCCTGACGGTCACTTCGACCAGTTGCGCAACGTGGACCAGGTGACGCTGGACACCGTGGTGGCCCGGAGGCCCGGCGTGGAGGCCCGCGTCCAGCTCTTCGACCGCATCGTGGAATTGCTCGTGCCCGGCTCCTTCTACCAGGGCCCGGAGAAGCTCTTCCTCGCGCTCGACTTCATCAGTGAGACCCGGCAGTTCAGGGTCCGGGACATTCCGGGTTGGTACACCGACGCGGAGCGCGTGCTCCTGACCAAGCAGTTCATGTCCATGGGCGTCCTGACGTTTGCCCATCCCCCGGAGACCTCCGGCGAAGCACTCCCGGGCTGACCCATGAATGACACCGGCCTCTACCACGAGCACAGCAACGACCTCATCCGGCTGTGGAACAAGGCGATCACCTCCATCTGGGGCAAGGAGGGCCAGGCGGAGTGGTATGAGTATTCAATGCGCCGGATGCTCGTCTACGGCGCGCTCTTGCGACAGTGCCAGGTCCAGCCCGAAGGCATCCTCTACATCGGAGCGCACTCCGGCTCGTTGCTCTGGGTCTGGCTGTTGCTGGGTTTCCGGAACGTCCTGATGGTGGAGCCCCAGCCGGACGTCTTCCAGGGGCTGGAGCGCAATGCCCGGGTGTCCAGCGCGCTGAGCCTCGCCTATGACGAGTTCCTCGGCAGCCCCACGCCGACGCAGATCCAGGTCGCGCAGTGCGCGGTCGACGACCACGACGGCGAGGAGGACCTCTTCGTGCTGTCGTCGAGCGGGTTGTCCTCGCTCCAGAAGCCGACGGAGGGGGCCCTCCACCAGTGGAAGGCGGAGGAGCAGGTCTCCGGGGTGGACCGCGTGAAGGTCCCGGTGCGGACGCTGGACAGCCTGCTCCGGGAGCTTGCCGGGGCGGGCGGGAGCGGCCGGTACAACGTGCTGTACATGAACATCCAGGGCGCGGAGCTGAAGGCGCTCCGGGGCGCGGTGCAGACCCTCCGCACGCTGGACTTCATCTACCTGGAGAAGAACTTCGACGTCCGCTACGAGGGGACGCCCCTGTCGGAGGAGCTCGACGCCTTCCTCCGGGAGTACGGCTTCGAAGCCCACTGGGGCATGAAGCAGACCTCGCTTGGAAACGGCTACACGGCCTACGCCCGGAAGCCCCGCTGAGCCGCTGTGTCGGTGCCCTCCCCTGGGGGAGGGCACCGACGGCCCCGCGGACTACCGCGAGGCCGTCTTCTGCCCCGGCCCCTGGAGCAGGACGCGGCGCCCGAAGGCCCGGTCCACGCGGCCCAGGAACTCACGGAACTGGGGATACTCGTCCGCCTTGATGCGGGCGACGGAGAGGGCCACTTCACCGTCGGCGACGAGCGTGCCGTTCTCCACGCGGTAGGAGAGCTTCACGCGACCGAACGGCGTCGTCTCCTCCACCGCCTGGGGCATCTCCGCCACGGTGTAGCCGCCGGGCAGCGTGTAGCGCAGCTTGAAGGTGTTCACCCAGGGGCTCTGCATCACCAGGTCGAAGCGGCGCTCGGCGAGCGACGCGTACGCCTGCTGGTACGTGCGCCCGGTGCCGAAGGGCAGGAAGCGCAGGTTGCCGCCGGGGAACACCTCCGCGTAGCGCGGGATGCCCATGTTGAACTCCAGCGTCACGTCGTCGTCCAGGCGGGTGGTGTCGCTGAGCTTCACCTCGCGCACGGTGAGGCCGGGGAAGCTCTGCGCCCACGCGCGCTCGAAGGTGGACTTGCGCGTGGACTCCGGGCGGTAGGCGCGGCGGTAGTCCGGCGCGGACTGGCCGGACACGCTGCTCTGGCCCTTCACGTCCGCGCCGCCGTCGGGCCGCAGCGCCACCTCCATGGCCAGCGTGGTGGTGTTGTCCTGCGCCTTCGCCTCCGGCGTGGTGAGGAAGTTGCTGGTGCCGTTGGGGTCCACCACCAGCACGTTGGCGACGCGGTCCGCGGACGGGAGCTCCTTCGCGCCGTGGAACTCCGCGGTGCCGTCCAGGTACAGGTCGAACTTGGGCACGTACGCGATGGCGTGGTTGAACGCCGCGAGCGACGCGGGCTCCGCGTCCAGCGCGCCCAGATTGCGCATGCGCAGCAGCACCAGCCGGCTGTCCACGCCCGCCACCTTCAGCATGGAGTAGATGAGGCTCGCCTTGTCCTTGCAGTCACCGAAGCGGCGCGCGAGCACGCGGTCCACCCGGTACGGCTTGAAGCCGTGGATGCCGAACTCCAGCGCCACGTAGCGGGTGTTGGTGACGACGAACGAGTAGATGGCGCGCACGACGGCCAGCTCGTTCTTGCGGTCCACGCCCTGGAGCACCTGATCCACCGTCGTCTTCAGCTCCGCGTTGGGCTGGAGCTGGTCGCGCACGAGGCCCCACCAGTAGTGGCCCACCTGGTCCCACGTCTTGTACGTGGAGATGTGCAGGTTCTGGGCGACCTCCGCCCAGCCCGGCATGCCCGGCTCCGGCACCACCTTGGACACGTGCTTCGCGCCGAAGCGGTACACGGTGCGGTCGCTCTCCGGCGTCTCCTGCGCCTGCGTCACGCCCGCGAGCCGGCTCTTGTTCCAGTACAGCGGCCGCTCCCTGGGCATGTCCACGACGTACTGGAAGCGCACCTTCGGGTAGGTGCTCTGCACGCTCTCCACGTCGCCCCAGTAGTCCGACAGCAGGTTGTCCTGCGCGGTGTCATCCAGGCGGTAGGTGAGCTCCAGCGTGTCGCCGGCCGACAGCGACGGGAACGACAGCACGCGCGCGCGGGTGTCGTAGTACATGCCCGTCCACGGCTCGTTCATGTTGCGGTCCGCGTCGCCGTAGCTCTCCACCACGGAGCCGTCCGGCTTCGTCACGCGGGCGCGCAGCACGCGCACCTCCTGCCGGTCCGGCGAGTAGGTGACGGGGATGTTGCGGAACGCGTCCACGCCGCGCGCGTTGAGCACGCGCACCACCATCTGCTGCAGGCGGCTGGACAGGCCGCTCTTCTGCACGCGCACGTAGGTGTTGTCCACGAGGTACACGGCGTCCTCGTGCACGTAGCCTTCCGCCTCCTTCGTGAGCGGCTTCGCGTCCACCAGGTACTGCATGCCCGCGCTCTCCGACTCACCCTTGAGGGCGCGCAGCGCCTCCTTGAGGCCGGGGTTCTGCGGGCGCAGCACCAGCGACCGCTCGAAGGCGGCCAGCGCCAGCTCGCGCTGACCCGCGGCGAGCAGGGCCCGGCCCTCGCGCTCGTAGACCTCCGGCTCGTCGGGAGACAGGGCCTTGGCCTCGGAGAAGAGGGCGGCGGCTTCCTCCGCGGCGCCGTTGGAGGCCTTGAGCTCCGCCAGCCGCACGCGCGAGCCGTTGTCGAAGGGGTTCAGGTCGGTGAGCTTCGCGTACTCGCGCTCGGCGGCGTCCACCTTGCCCGCGTCCGCGAGCATGGCGGCCAGCGACCGGCGGGTGTTGGTGTCATCGAAGCGCAGCGCCAGCACCACGCGCATGCGGTCCATGGCCTCCTGCTGGCGGCCCAGCTGGCGCGACGCCTGCGCGGCGACCCGCACCACGCGGGGCACGCGGGGCTGCTGGCGGAAGGTCTCCTCCACCAGCGCGTGCGCCCGGGCGCGCTCGCCCAGCGCTTCGGCGGCGCGGGCCAGCAGCAGCTTCGCGCCCGGCACGGCGCGGCCGTCGTCCTGCTCCAGGATGGGGGCCAGCAGCGGCTGCACGCGCTCCGGGTGGCCGCGGTCCATCTCGTGGTCCGCCAGCGCGAGCCGCGCCGGGGCATAGGCCGGGTCCGCCTTCACGGCCGCCTCCAGGAAGCGGCGGCGCTCGTTCAGGTCATCCGTCTGGGTGTTCGCGGCGAGCAGCTGGAGGCGCGCGTCCTTGGGCGCGGCTTCGGCGGCGGCGGCGGCCTCGGCGGCGGCGGTGTGCTCGCGCTCGTCATAGGCGCGGAAGAAGGCGAGCACCTGGGCGTAGTCGCCGCGCAGGGCCGCGTCGTCCGGGTTCTTCTCCACCAGCGCGCGCAGCGCGGAGGTGAGGGTGGGCAGGGGCTGCGGCGCGGGGGCCGGCACGCGCTCCAGGGCCGGGGCCTTGGGG
>NZ_RAWA01000144.1 GCF_003611675.1 Corallococcus sp. CA053C | reverse complement strand
GTTCCTGGACGCGGTGCCCCCGCCTCCGGCCGTGCCGCCGCGCGTCCTGCGTCCCTTCGTTCCCCACGGTGAGCCCGACACGGACGCACCGCTGTCCGGTGGCACCTACGCGGTGCACGGCGCGCTCACGCTCCTGCCGCTGGGCACCGCGTGGGCCGCGACCCGCGTGGGGGACGACTCGCGCGTGGGCGCCACCGCCGCCGAGGCCGCCACCGGCGCCCTGCTGGGCTCGCTCCCTGGACGGTTCCTCTTCATCCACCCCTCCTATCCGCAGGGCCGCTGGCTGGACGTGGAGGTGGGCACGTTCAGCGCGGCCTTCGTGGTGACGCCGCCCGTCGCCGCGCTCGGCACGTGGGGCCTGGGCGAGGTCGCCTTCGGAGACAGCGAAGACCGCGGCAGCGCGTACCTGGGCGCGCTCGGCGGCGCGACGGCGGGAATGCTGCTGGGGCTCGCCGCGCACGAAGGCCTGCGGCACCTGGCCGGATCCAGCGAACGGTGGGAGACCGTGCGCCGCTACATCGCGTACGCCTGCATCGGCACCGGGGCCACGCTGGGCTATCAGTGGAGCCGCACGCCGCGGCGTTGAGGAGGCCTACGACGACCCCTGCAACGGAGTCGTTCCCTCGTTCAAGATGGCGAGGTAGCCGCGGTACGCGAAGACGCGGCCTCGCTTGCGTCCGGTGACCTCCTCCACGATGCCCAGACGTTCCAGGTCCGCGAGCGCCGCGTTCACCGTGGGGGCAGTCAGCCCGGTCCGTTCAACGAGCTGGTTCGACGTGAGATACGGTTGCGTCTGCAACAGCTCATGCACACGGAGCGCCGAACCGGCGCGCTCGCTCTCAGCCGTGATGTGCTCCCGGTCGTGCTTGAAGAGCTCGATGATTCTCGTTGCCGCTTCAAACGCCTGGTTCGCCGTCTCCTCGACGCCCTCAAGGAAGAATTCGAGCCAGGCCTCCCATGCGCCCTGCTCGCGCACCTCCTGGAGCAGCCGGTAGTAGTCGGCCCGACGCGTCTTCAAGTAGAGGCTCAGGTAGAGCAGCGGCTTGCGGAGCACCCCCTGGACGCACAAGTAGAGTGTCACGAGGAGGCGGCCGATGCGGCCATTGCCGTCGAGAAAGGGGTGGATGCTCTCGAACTGCACATGCAGGAGCCCCGCCTTGATGAGCGCCGGCAGCCGGGACTGCTCCTCGTGCATGAAGTTCTCAAGGGCGCCGAGGCAGTCGTCGAGCTCCGTCACGGGAGGCGGAACGTACAGAGCATTTCCGGGCCGGGTTCCTCCAATCCAGTTCTGCGAGCGACGGAACTCACCCGGATCCTTGGTGCCACCGCGTCCGCTCTGCAGCAGCCGCGCATGCATCTCTCGGATTAGCCGGAGCGAGAGTGGCAACTCCTTGAGCCGCTCGAGCCCGTACATCATCGCGTCGACGTAGTTGGAGACCTCGCGGATGTCGTCAACGGGCTGGCCCTCCTGGGCCTCGGTCTCGAACCGGAGTAGGTCGGAGAGCGTCGACTGCGTCCCCTCAATCTGCGAGGAGAGCACTGCCTCCTTGCGCACATACATGTAAAGGAACAGCTCCTGGCGCGGCAGGAGCATCGTGATTCCATCGAGGCGGCCCAGCGCCCGCTCGGCGCGGCTGAGCCGGTCCAGCAGCCCCAGGACGTCGATAGGCGGAGCTGGCGGCAAGGGCTGTGGGACGAACGACCGCACACGCTCCCCGGCGGCGGTCGTCTCCACGAACCGGCCCATTCTCGAAGGTGCAGGCGCGCTGTCCGTCATGCCTCCATCCTTTGAACGAGGCTTATTTAAAGCAAGAGGCCTTTATTTAAATAACCCCCACCCCAAGGAAAGCGACCTTTAATAGCTCGATTTCCATCGTGATTCCGACCACTTGAGTCGCGCCGTCCACGACCTGTAACTCCGCGTGCTCGGACGAGGCCTGGATTCTACTTCCGTGCGCAGCCCCCTGGCACCCTGCTCCCCACACCGGCGCGCGAGCCTGGGCGCGCTCGGCGGCGCGACGGCGGGAATGCTGCTGGGGCTCGCCGCGCACGAAGGTCTGCGGCACCTGGCCGGCTCCTGCGACCGGTGGGAGACCGTGCGCCGCTACATCGCATACGCCTGCACCGGCACCGGCACCGGTGCCACGCTGGGCTGCCCGTGGATCCGCACACCGCGGCGTTGAGGAGGCCTCCCTTTCGCTGGCAGCTCCGACGGACTGCCGAAGAGGCACACGCTGGCCTGACGCGGCCAGAGTTCCCCACCACGCCTGGGTCGTAACGAACAGTCGGTGCATGGCGGGCTGAACGTCAGACGTATGTCCTTTGCTCTCCACGCCGGAGCATTCCTGGGAGGCGCGGATGCGAAGGATTCGAAGCGGGGCGGCATGGCTGTGTTTGCTGTGGCCGGTGGCCATCTGGGCGCAGGACGTCTCGGAGGGCGCGCTGGCGCTGGAGCGCGTCGCGGTGCCCGTGAGCCGCGCGGCGGCAGTGTTGAGCGCAGGGCCCGGGGCCGCCATCATCCTCCAGCGGGCGAACACGGCCCCGAAGGGGGCTGCTCCTTCCCAGGGGCCCAGGCTATGCGAACAAGTTCCTCGACAACCTCTCGCCCAAGATCTGGTTCGAGAAGTCCGGTGCCAAGGCACTCCTGGAGCAGGCCCAGCGACAGCTTCGGGCCGCCCATGGCACAGGAACCGCAATTCAGTGGCATGTAGCGGAGCAGAAAACGGCCGAAGCGATCAGAGAGCTTCTCAAGGGGAGAGGCTTCACGGAAATTGACGTCCTCTTCGTCCCCCCTCAACCGTGAGGAGCGTCAGCACATGACCGAAACCATCTACGCGGGTTGCTATTGGGGAGCGCGAAAGGAATCGCCAGAGGCGTGTGCCCGCCGGATGGAAGTCCTCCTCGCGAACCTCGCGGGCGTTGACCCGAGCTTCGTTCAATGGTTCCAGCAGGGAAGATCCCGCAAGGCGGCGCTCCAACGTCCCATGGCCCCCACGGGTCCAGCCCTGGTGGAGATGATTCGTCGAGGCAAGGACCGTGTGTTCGAGGACCTCGGGTTCCGCATGAGCGGATGGAATGGTGTTGGCGACGCCTACGACGCCTGTGGTTTTGACGTCACCTGCGGTGGATATACCGATGCCGTGAACAACTTCTGCGTTTTCACCCTGCCCAGCCGAGGGACCCACGCGGATCGGGTCCTGTCCTCCCCCGTCCTGGAGGGGTTGGTCCGGAGCATGGCCGTGGCCTGGGAGCCGGATTGGGCGATTGCCACTTCGACTGCACATCGGGACCTGACGACCGACAATCCCAAGCCTGGAACCTTCGTGGGCTGGGTCATGTACCTCGCGCGGCATCGGGGCACCGTGCCACCCCTTCCCGCTCCGGTGCGCATCGAGCCCGTGGAGGACAAGGGCACCCTCATCATCCTGACGCCCGAACGCTTCACCGCAGGAAACCCCGACCATGTGGCGCTGGCGGAGCGCGTGCGCGAGCTGCTGGCCAGGGCGGGGCTCATGGCGCCTGTGATGAGCTGACCTGGGATGTCCGTGCCATCACACTGAGACGCCGCGGCGTTGACGCACCGTTTCGCCGCACCGATGTTTCAATTTTCCTCCCGTGCGCGGCCCCCTGGCACCCTGCTCCCCACACCGGCGCGCGAGCCTGGAACAACGCCCGTGGCGTTGTCAGACGGGGCCCCTAGAGTTCGCCTCGCAGCACGAACACACCTCAGGGAGAAGACACCATGCAGGCTCGCAAGCATGTCCGTCACGTCGCCTTCATCGCCGCGGTCGTCGCCACCGTGATGGGCGTGGGCATCGCCGTCGCGCCGTCCTCCGCCACCGCGCAGGACTGCACGCCCACCTGTTTCAAGAACCCCATCAGCGGGCAGATCACCTGTACGTACCCCTGCCCGTAAGCACGCACGGGCAGCGACCGTGACTCCCGGGCCCCACCCGCTCCTGGCGGGTCGGGGCCTTCTTCCTGCGCGGGAGCCTACTCGGAGCGCATCGCGTCCACCGGATCCAGCTTCGACGCGCGGGCCGCCGGGTAGATGCCGAACGCCAGCCCCACGCCGCAGCTCATCGCCAGCGACACCACCACGGACCAGAGCGGCACCTCCGTGGGCAGCTTCACCATCCACCGCGCCAGCAGCGACAGGCCCACGCCCAGCGCCACGCCCAGCGCGCCGCCCACCAGCGACAGCACCACGGCCTCCAGCGCGAACTGCGCGAGGATGCGGTAGCGCTTCGCGCCCAGCGCCTTGCGGATGCCAATCTCCCGCGTCCGCTCCGTCACCGCGACGAGCATGATGTTCAGGATGCCGATGCCGCCCACCAAGAGCGACAGCAGGCACACGCCGAAGCTGGCGGCGGAGATGGCGGCGGAGATGTTGTTGAACATCTCCGTGGCGCTCGCATTGGAGAAGATGAAGAAGTCGTCCGTCTGGTCCGGCTTGAGCCCGTGGCGGCGGCGCATGAGGAGCGTCACCTCGTCCTGGCCCCGCTGGAGCACCTCCGCCGAGCGCGCCTGGATGCTGATCCGGAAGTCCCGGATGCCGAAGATGCCCGCGTACGTGGAGAGGGGAATCATGGCCTGGTTGTCCTGGCTGCCCCCGCCCATGAAGCCGCCCCGGCGCGTGAGCGTGCCCACCACCAGGAAGCTGCGCCCCTGCAGCCGGAACTGGCGCCCCAGGGGGTCCATGCCGGGATAGAGCGTATCCGCCAGGTCCGCGCCAATCACCGCCACGTTGCGCCCATCCACGAACTCCGTGTCCGTGAAGGGCCGCCCGGTGGCGATGCCCACCGAGTTCGTGTCGAAGTACTCCGGCGTGCCCGCCCAGACGTGCACGTTGGGGCGGGTCTCGCGCTCCGCGGTGGAGGCCTTCTGGCCGCCCTTGGAGTCCTCCCCCGCGGCCGCCAGGATGGAGGGCTGCGAGCGGATGGCGTCCAGGTCCGGGTAGCCCAGGCGCGGCCGGCGCGCGAGCTCCGAGGCGGACAGGTCGCCCTGGCCGAAGGGCAGCCGCTGCACCTGGAAGCAGTTGGTCCCCAGCTCCGACAGCTGGTTGTTCACCTGGTTCTTCAGGCCCTCGATGATGGACATCATCGACACCACCGTGGTGACGCCGATGACGATGCCCAAGAGCGTCAGGAACGAGCGCAGCGGGTTGGAGCGGAACGTCCCGAACGCCAGCCGCACCGTGTCCCAGATTGCCATCCACATCGCCGGTGTCTCCCTGCTTCAGTCGTGGCGGAGTGCTTCCACCGGATCCAGGTTCGCCGCGCGCGCCGCCGGCCAGATGCCGAACAGCAGCCCCACCACCGCCGAGAAGCCCACGCCCGCCACCACCGTCAGCAGTTGCACGGACGCCGCCAGCGGCGTGAGGTACGACACGAGCCACGCGAGCCCCATGCCCACCGCGGTGCCCAGCGCGCCGCCCACGGCGGACACGCTGGCCGCCTCCATCAGGAACTGGAGGATGATGGTGTGCTTGCGCGCGCCCAGCGCCCGCCGCACGCCAATCTCCCGCGTCCGCTCGCGCACCGACACCAGCATGATGTTCATGATGCCGATGCCGCCCACCAGCAGGGTGATGAGCCCCACGCCGGTGGCCGCGCCGTAGAGCGCGCCGGTGAGCTTCGCGTACATGCTGGCCAGCTGATCCGGCCGGTTGATGGCGAAGTCGTCCGGCGCGCCGGGCTTGGTGTTGCGCTCGCGGCGCAGCGCCTCCGTGAGCCGGTCCTGCACGACGGGCACGCTCTCCTGCTTGTCCACCGCGACGACGATGTGCAGGTCGCGCTTGGTGCCGAAGTGCCCCGTGAACGCGGTGAAGGGCAGCATCACCACCATGTCCATGTTCTCACCCAGCACCGTGCCGCGCTCCACGATGGTGCCGATGACGCGGTAGGGCCGCTTGTCCACCAGGACGCGGTGGCCCACCGGGTTGATGCCCGGGAAGAGCACCTTCACCACCTCCGCGCCCAGCACCGCCACCGCGGAGCGGTTGTCCACGTCCGCATCGGTGAGGAAGCGGCCCGTGGCCATCTCCACGCTGGACGCCAGGGAGTAGTCGGGGCTGGTGCCCATGGTCTGCACGGAGGCGAGCCTGCGCTGCAGGAACGACACCTCCGCCTGTTCGAAGTACATGGGCGCCACCGCCACCACGTGCTCGGAGCTGGCCCGCAGGGGGTCCACCAGGTCCACCGACAGCTGCTTGCGGTTGCGGTACTCCCACCAGTCCCCGCCCATCACCCAGGGGAACTTGGACACCTGGAGGGTGTTGGAGCCAATCTTCCCCAGCTGCTCCGCGAACGAGCTGTTCAGGCCCTGGATGATGCCGACGATGGCCAGGAGCGTGCACACGCCCACGCCAATGCCCACCGTCGTGAGCACCGTCCGCAGCCGGTTGGAGCGCAGCGAGGACAGCGCGATGCGCGCGCCCTCCCACACGTCGACCCGGAAATTCACGAAGACCACCCCTTTGAGCGCGCTCGAAGCCACGCGCCCCGCCGCGCCGGAGGTCCCCGGCGGGCAGGCCGCGTCAGGCACTCTACGCCGCGAACGGCCGGTCATTGCACGCGGCCTTGCACGCGGCCTTCACGGCAGGTCGCCCTCCCCGGGGAATTCCCCGGGTTTCAGGGCAGCACGGTCACGGAATCGCCCGCGAGGCGCACCTTGACGGTGACCTCGTTGGGCAGCACGTCGGCCTCGTCCACGATGTGGTTCTCGTCCACGCCCACGCGCACCGTGTACTCGCCATCCGGCGTGTCGGTGACGTCCAGCCACTGGCAGGGGAGATCCGCGGTGTAGACGTCCGACCAGCCGGGCGAGATGCCCGTGCCCGGGTCGTACCAGCCGTAGGGGCTGCCGTCCGCGCAGTACTGGGTGAAGTCCACCATGTAGAAACCCTGCTTGCGGCCCACCGCGGTGGTGGTGCCCGCCGCGTCCTTCAGCGCATAGCCCGCGAAGTTCGTCAGGTGATGGTGCAGGTGGCACTCGTCATAGACGAACAGGTCCGGCCGCTCCTCCGGCGAGGGCACCACCAGCGGGCCCGTGCCCATGTTCATGATGGACGTGGTGAAGCGCAGCAGGCGCCGCTCGCCTCCCACCGGCACGCAGCCTTCGCGCACCTCGCACGAGTCCTGCGCGAAGGTGCGGCGCTCCACGTAGAGCGAGCGCGCGAGCACGTCCCGGTCCACCGTCAGGTCCGGCTTGCCGTTCACGGGATCCACCACGAGGTTGCACGTCTTCGTGGGGGCCAGCGCGGGCGCGGGCTCCGCCGAGTCCGGCACCGCGCCGCCGCCGAACACCACCACCCGGCCGGGGAAGTGGGTGCCATCCGATTCCGGCGGGATGCCCACCACCAGGTCGTCATGGCCGTCGCCGTCCAGGTCGCCCGCGGCCGCCACTCCCAGGTAGAGGGTGCCCATTCCCAGCTGCGGCTGGAGATGGTTGGCGCGCGGCCAGGCCCACACCGGCTCCAGGGGGCCGGACACGTTCTGCGTGGGTCGGAAGAGGTACACGCGTCCGATGGCGGCGACCGCGAAGTCGTGGCCCGTGCCGCCCGCCACCATGGACCCCACGGGGAGGATGGACGGACCGAACGCGAGGAAGTTCTGACCGAGGAGCGGGAAGACCGCGTCGTCCATCAACTGCCAGGTCGGCTGCGGTGCGTAGCCCTGGAGCGCGGCGTCGGACAGGTGCAGGCGCTGGCTGCCATGGAGGACCATGAACCCCTCCGGGCGTCCGTCCCCGCTCAGGTCGGGCAGCGCGTGGAAGCGCTCGGCCTGCCCCGTCCACACCGGTGCGGTCGTCAGCGGCCCGGTGCACGCGCGCGGGCTCCCCGGCTTGCACCCCAGGAAGAGCTCCGCCGTGAAGTCTTCGTGGGTGACCAGCAGGTCCTGGGCCCCGTCCCCGTCCGTATCGCCCGCGGGCTTCGGGGTGCCGGACAGCGTGCGCACGGGGGCGAAGGCCGCCTCGGACGTGGCCTTGTACACGGTGAGCTCCCCGGCGAGGGTGGAGACGGCGAGCTCGTCCTTCCCGTCACCATCCAGGTCCAGCAGCTGCGCGCCGGCAAAACGCGTGGAGGAGGAGTCCGGCACCCGGAACAGCGGCTGCACCAGCACCTGGGACAGGTCCGGCCCGCCCTTGAACACGCTGACGCCATAGGTGCCAATCACAAGCACGTCCGCGTACGCGTCCCCGTCAAGGTTGCCGGTGGACACGGTGAGCTTGTAGCCCGCCGTGCGCGGGCTGGGGTGCACCCACGTCATCGTCGTGGTGACCGGTGCCTGGGAGAAGAAGGGCGCTTGCCCCGCGTACACCGACACGCGCCCCGGAACCGTCTGCACACCCTGGCAGGACCCCGACGACACCAGCAGGTCCTTGCGTCCGTCCCCGTTGACGTCGCCCAGCGCCACGGAGCGACCGAAGCACTCCTGCGGGACGAGGCCGTCTCCGGCCACCTGCCAGCGGGGCGTCTGTGAAAGGGTGGGCGTGGCGGTGCCGCCACCATCCGGGGTGCCCGCGTCCTCTGGCATGCCCGCGTCGGGCTGGGGCTTCGGGTCGTCCTTGCAGCCCGTCACAGCCAATAACAACACCACCGTGCAGCCCCACGTGCCTCGCATCCGCATTCGTCAGCTCCAGGGAAAGCACCTGCCGCGCTTCCGGCGTGCAATCCCTGGAGCCGTCTCACGGAAAAACAATGCACGCGCGTCAGGGCAATACGGTCACCGTGTCACCGGAGAGGCGCACCTTGACGGTGACCTCATTGGGCAGCACGTCGTTCTCGTCCACGATGTGGTTCTCATCCACGCCCACCCGCACCGTGTATTCGCCGTCCGGGGTCTCCGTGACATCCAACCACTGGCACGCGGTGTTCGCGGTATAGACATCCGACCAGCCGGGAGAGATGCCCGTGCCCGGGTCGTACCAGGTGAACGGGCCGCCATCCGCGCAGTACTGCGTATAGTCCACCATGTAGAAGCCCTGCTTGCGGCCCACCGCGGTGGTGGTGCCTGACGCGTCCTTCAGCGCGTAGCCCGCGAAGTCCACCAGGTGGTGATGCAAGTGGCACGCGTCATAGACAAACAGGTCCGGCCGCTCCTCCGGTGAAGGCACCACCAGCGGGGCCGTGCCCATGTTCATGATGGAGGTGGTGAAGCGCAGCAGGCGCCGCTCGCCTCCCGCCGGCACGCAGCCTTCCATCACCTCACACGAGTCCTGCGCGAAGGTGCGGCGCTCCACGTAGAGCGAGCGCGCGAGCACGTCCCGGTCCACCGTCAGGTCTGGCTTGCCATTGACCGGATCCACCGCGAGGTTGCACGTCTTCGTGGGGGCCAGCGCGGGCGCGGGCTCGGCCAGGTCCGGCACCGCGCCGCCGCCGAACACCATCACCCGTCCGGGGAAGTGGGTACCATCCGATTCCGGCGGGATGCCCACCACCAGGTCGTCATGGCCGTCGCCGTCCAGGTCCCCCGCGCTCGCCACGCTCGGAGAGACGAAGCCCAGTGCCTTGCCGGGCTCGAGGCGGTTGGCGCGCGGCCACGCCCATACCGGCTCCAGCGGGCCGGACACGTTCTGCGTGGGGCGGAAGAGGTACACGCGCCCGATGGCGTTGATGACGAAGTCGTGGCCCGTGCTGCCCTCCACCATGGACCCCGCCGGCAGGACGGCGTAGCCGAAGATGGGGAAGGTCGCGTCGTCCATCATCTGCCACACCGGCGTGGGCGAATACCCCTGGAGCGCGGCGTCGGACAGGTGCAGGCGCTGACTGCCATGGAAGCCCATGAGCAGCTCCGGACGGCCATCCCCGCTCAGGTCCGGCAGCGCCTTCATTCCCTCCGCCGTGCCCGTCCACACCGGCTGGAGCGTCAGCAGGCCGTCACAGTCGCGGGGGCCTCCCTGCTTGCAGCCCAGGAAGAGTCCTATCTCCAAGGCCGCCCCACCGGTCGACCTCAGCACGTCCTGGGCGCCATCCCCGTTGGTGTCCCCCGCGGGCGTCGGGTAGCCGGAGAACACCTGCACGTTGGTGAAGGGGCCCTCCGCACCGCCGGGCGTCGAGCGATAGACGGTGGTGCGGCCGGTGGTGGTGGTGACGATGAGCTCGTCCTTCCCGTCGCCATCCAGGTCCAGCAGCTGCGCGCTGCTGAAGCGCGTGGTGGAGGAGTCCGGCGCGCGGAACAGGGGCTGTGCCAGCACCTGGGACAGGTCCGGCCCGCCCTTGAACACGCTGACGCCGTAGTAGCCCCGCACGAGCACGTCCGCGTACGCGTCCCCGTCGATGTCGCCCGTGGACACGGTGAGCTGGTAGCCCGAGGTGCGGGGGCTGGGATGCACCCACGTCATCGTCGTGATGACCGGCGTCTGGGAGAAGTCGCGCGCTTCGCCCGCGTACAGCAACACGCGGCCTGGATCCGCGGGCCCGCTCGTGCACGGCGGAGACGCCACCAGCAGGTCCTGGCGGCCGTCGCCGTCGAGGTCGCCCAGCGCCACGCTCCGGCCGAAGCAGGCCGAGGCCGGTGCGGCGGCTCCGGACACCTGCCAGCGCGGCGTCTCGGAGAGGGTGGGCCCGGCATCGGACGTGCCGCCGTCGTCTTGAGGGCCTGCGTCCGGGATGCCCGCGTCTTGAGAGCCCGCGTCAGGCGTGCCCGCATCGGGTGGGGGCTTCGGGTCGTCCTTGCAGCCCGACACCATCGTCAACATCACGGCACAGACCAGCGCTCCACGGATCCGCATGCGTCACTTCCTCAGGGACGCGCCCGCCGACCCAGCGCGCCCGACAAGCAAAGGTCCGGAGGATAGGCCCCCGGGCCAATGCCCCGAAAATGCACTTGTCCGATGAAGGGCTTCCGCGCGCTGGCAGGGAAGCGGCCGGGCAGGCGGGCGTGGCCGTCCCACCCGGGCATCCCCAGGTTTCCGCCGGCAGCGCGCGAGCGCGTGCCCGCCCGCCATGGCCGACACCGCCGCCCATACCGCCGCCCCTGGCCCCCCTGGCCCCATTGACGTCATCGCGCCGGCGTCGGAGCGGTTCAGTCGCTCGCAGAAGGCGTTCACGCTGTCGGGGGCGCTGCTGGGGCTGCTGCTGGCGGCGCTGGACCAGACCATCGTGGCCACCGCGGGCCCGTCCATCCAGGCCGACCTGCACATCGCGCCGGAACACTACCCGTGGCTCACCACCGCGTACCTCGTGGCCTCCACGATGATGGTGCCGGTGTGGGGCAAGCTGTCGGACCTGCTGGGACGGCGCGCGGTGCTGGTGGCGGGCATCGCCGTGTTCCTCACCGGCAGCCTCCTGTGCGGCGTGTCGCGCTCCACGCTCACGCTCATCCTCTGCCGCGCGGTGCAGGGGCTGGGCAGCGCGGCCCTCTTCACCGGCTCACTGGCGGTGGTGGCGGACCTGTTCCCGCCGCGCGACCGGGGCAAGTACCAGGGCCTGTTCGGCGCGGTGTTCGGCCTGTCCAGCGTCATTGGCCCGCTGGCCGGCGGCTTCATCACCGACGCGCTGGGCTGGCATTGGGTGTTCTTCATCAACCTGCCGGTGGGCGCGCTCGCGCTCGCGCTCATCTTCCTGCGCATGCCCGCGCTCAAGCCCGAGGGCGTGCAGGGCAGCCGGCTGGACCTCCTGGGCGCGGTATCGCTGGCGGTGGCGGTGGTGCCGCTGCTGCTCGCGCTCAGCCTGGGCCACGGGGCAGCGACGCCCAGGCCGGGTGGGTTTCCGTGGGGCTCCGCGCCCATCCTCGGGCTGTTCGCGCTGTCGGCCGTGGGCCTGGGGCTGTTCGTGTGGCGGGAGCGCCGCGCGAAGGAACCGCTGTTGGATCCGTCGTTGTTCCGCATCCGCGCGTTCACGGCGGGCAACGCGGCGGTGTTCATCATCGGCGCGGTGTTCCTCGCGTCCGTCACCTTCCTGCCGCTGTTCATGGTGAACGTGGTGGGGCTGTCCGCGACGCATTCGGGGCTGACGCTCACGCCGCTGACGCTGGGCGTGGTGGCGGGCAACGTGCTCTCCGGGCAGTTGGTGTCGCGGCTGGGGCGCTACAAGGCGGTGATGCTGGCCTCGCTGGTGCTGTTGGGCGTGGGCTTCGCGGTGATGGCCTTCACGCTGACGCCTGAGTCCAGCCAGGCGGAGGTGACGGTGAAGATGGTGCTCGTGGGCCTGGGGCTGGGCCCATCCATCCCGCTCTACACCGTGGCCGTGCAGAACGCGGTGCCGCCGCAGCGCATCGGCGTGGCCACGTCCGCCACGACCTTCTTCCGGCAACTGGGCATGACGGTGGGCGTGGCCCTGCTGGGCACCGTGTTCGCGGGCACGCTGGGTCGGGAGCTGACGACGCGCACCGAACAGGCCACGCAGGGGCTGCCCCAGGACGTGCGCCAGGAGCTGCGTGCCTCGGCTCCGGGGGGCATGGGCGGTGAGAGCGCGCCCGCGGGCCAGCGGTTCCAACCCGACGCCGTGAAGGCGAAGCTGCGTCAGGGGTTCGCCGAGGAGCGGCAGGCCTCCCAATCCCTCTCAGGGCCCGCGGGCGCCCAGGCCCGGGCGCGGGTGGACGCGAACGAGGCCCACGCGCTGTCCACCGTGGACCGCATGGAGCGCGCGCTCAAGGAGTCCTTCACCCACGCGACGACGGCGGTGTACCGCTTCGCCATCTTCGTCGCGCTGGCCGCCCTGCTCGTCACGCTGCTCCTGCCGGAGCTGCCCCTCAGGCGCGGCCCCGGCAGGCCCGTGAACGAATAGCCCGCTACTTCTTCGCCGGAGGCGGGCCCTCGGACTCCGGCCCGGCGGGACGCGCGAGCAGGCCCGGCGCCTCCGCCAGCGCATACGCCATCCACGCCACCGCCGCGGTGCTGCGCGACAGGTCCCGGGGATCCACCTTGTCCAGCGTGTCCGCCATGGAGTGATGCACGTCGAAGTAGCGGCTGCTGTCCACGCGCACGCCCACGAAGGGCACGTGCGCGGGATCCATGGGGCTCAGGTCCGCGCCCGTCGCATGGCCTTCCATGAACCGGCCCGCGCCCAGCCCGTCCAGCGGAGCAAGCCACGGCTTCAGCAGCGCCTCACCGCCCGGCCCCGCGTGCAGGCTGACGCCCAGGGGCGGACCGCCGCCTGCGTCCATCTCCACCGCGGCCACGTGCTTGGGCAGCTCCTTCGCGTGCGCCTCCGCGTACGCGCGGCCGCCGCGCAGGCCGTTCTCCTCGTTCATGAACAGCACCACGCGTACGGTGCGCCGGGGCGCCTGGGGCAGCTTCGCGATGAGGCGCGCCGCCTCCATCACCATCACCACGCCCGCGCCGTCGTCGTGCGCGCCCGTGCCCACGTCCCACGAGTCCAGGTGCGCGCCCAGCAGCACCACCTCGTCCGGCTTCTCACGGCCGCGCACCTCCGCCACCACGTTGGACGAGTCCGCCTCCGGCAGCTCCGAGCACCCCAGCACCATCCGCACCTTCACCGCCCCGCCCTGGAGCATCCGGTGCAGCGTCAGCGCGTCCTCCACCGACACCGCCGCGGCGGGCAGGTGCGACCCGCCCTCCTCGAAGCGCGTGGCCCCGGTGTGCGGGCTGCGCAGCGACGCCGTGGCCAGCGAACGCACCAGCGCGGCCACCGCGCCCTGCTTCGCCGCCGCCGCCGGCCCCCGGCCCCGCAGCCCCGCGAAGCGGCCGTAGTCCGCCGCCTCCGCCATGCCGTGGTTGAAGAAGACGATGCGGCCCTTCACCTGATCGCCCAGCGCGGCCAGCTCCTCCAGCGAGCCCACCTCCACCACCTCCGCGGTGAGCCCCTCCGGCGGCGTGGGCGCGCTGCCGCCCAGCGCCATCAGCGACAGCGGCAGGCCCCGGGTGCGCTCGGAGGCGACGATCTCGCCGTGCTCCTCACCGCGCACCCAGTGCGGCACCTTCACCGGCTCCTTCCATGCCTTCACCCCGTCCGCCTTGAAGGAGCGCAGGGCCCACTGCACCGCGGCCTCCGCGGACTCGGAGCCGGACAGGCGCGGACCCACGCCGTCCGTCAGCTCCGCCAGCCGCGCGTACGAATGGCCTTCCGTGAGCGCCGGGCCCACCAGTCGCCCCGCCGCGTCCAGCTGCGCGGCGGTCAGCCCCTTCACCGCGGAGGCCGGAAGCGGCTTCACGGGAGCGGTGGCGGGGGAGGACACCTTGGGCACCTGCGTCGCCTTGGGCGCGGCGGCGGGTGATGGGGAAACGGGCGCCGCCGAGATGAGCAGGTGCAGGGCCAACGAGACAGGCAGGGCAAAGACAGAGGTGGACACGCAAATCCTCGAAGTGGCGGGGAGAGGAAGGCGGAGACAGCGGCGGAAGTCCCAGGGGCCACCGCGCGCCGAGAGGGGGAACGCGGCGCGCGGGGCTCAACTGGGACGTCACGCACCGGTTCCGCGGTTGGGGAACGCGAGGACCGGTACATACGCCACCTTCCAACAAGAAGAGGACGTGCGTGCATTCTTTAAAGAAATTCTTCGCAGCGTCAAGGCATGAAGTGCGCATTACGACCGGGGGCCGATGGGAATGTTCGAGAGTGGCCGCTTCGCGGAACGTCCGTGCAGCGTGATTCCGGCGGGTTGAGCGCGCTCGCGCGGCCCGCGCCATGGGCTGACACCCTGTCGGAGGGAGGCGCGGAAAATCCTTCACGCGAGGAGGAATGAAGCGTCCGGAGATCTCCGTTGCCCACCCCTGAGAACCCGGGCCACAGTTCCACCGCCGACGGTAGCCCCCTGCCCCGGCCTCCCCACACATGAGTGCCTCCCCTTCCGACACCGAACAGGCCTTGAGGGCGGAGGTGCAACGCCTTCAGGCCCGGCTGCGCGAGGCTGGCGTGGAGGAGGCAGGAGCCGAGGGGCCCCGTCCGCCCGCGCACGCGTTCGACCGCGAGCGGATGGCGGTGCTCTTCCAGCAGGCCAGCGTGGGCATCTCGCAGCTGGACCTGGACGGCACGCTGGTGCTGGTGAACCAGCGCTTCTGTGACCTGCTCCAGCGCCCGCGCGAGGACGTGGTCGGACACCCGCTGCGGGAGCTCACCCACCCGGAGGACCGCGAGCGCGGCGCCGCCCTCTTCCAGCGGCTGTTGGAGACGGGGGAGCCCTTCGCCGTGGAGAACCGCCCCGCGCGGCCGGACGGCGGCACCGTCTGGGTGCACCACCACGTCTCGCTCGCGAGGGACGAAGCGGGCCGGCCCCTCTTCGCCGTCTGCGTGTCGCAGGACATCACCCTGAGCCGCGGCGCCGAGGAGCGCCTGCACGTGAAGCGCGAGCAGCTGCGGCTGGCGCAGGAGGCGGGTGGCATTGGCGTGTTCACGCTCGACCTGGCCACCAACCTGCTGACGGTGACGCCGGAGTTCTGCCGGCTGTACGGCGTGCCGCGCACGGACACCCTGCCCGCGACGGTCATCGAGTCGCTCGCGCTGGAGGAGGACCGGCACCGGGTGTCCAACGCGCGCACGCGGGCCGCGGGGCAGGTGATGTCGTCGGTGGAGTACCGGATCCGCAAGCCGGACACCGGGGACGTGCGGTGGATCTCCCGGCGCGCGTCGCTCGTGTATGACGCGGACGGGCGGCCGGTGCAGCTCATCGGCGTCACGCAGGATGTCACCGAGCGCCGCCTGTCCGAGGACGCGCTGCGCGAAGCCAACGAGCGCGTGCGGCTGGCGCTCGACTCCGACGTGGTGATTGGCACCTGGGTGTGGGACGTGCCGACCGACCGCGTCATCGCGGACGAGCGCTTCGCGCGCTCCTTCTCGCTCAATGCCTTGCAGGTGCGCGACGGCCTGCCCGTGGACCACTTCGTGGCCTCCATCCACCCGGAGGACCGGCCCGCCGTGGAGGCGTTGATTGCCCAGACGCTGCAGCGGGGCGGGGCGTACCGCACCGAGTACCGCGTGCGTCAGTGGGATGGCGTGTACCGGTGGGTGGAGGCGAGCGGACACTGCGAGCTTGCGCCCACGGGCAAGCCCCTGCGCTTCCCGGGGGTGCTCGTCAACGTGGACGAGCGCAAGAGGGCGGAGCTGCGGCAGGCGGCGCTCATCCAGATGGGGGACCGGCTGCGCGACGCGCAGACGCCGGACGCCGCCGCGCTCGTGGCGATGGAGGTGGTGGGGCGCTTCCTGGGCGTGGCGCGCGCGGGCTACGGCGCCGTGGACGCCACGCATGAGCTGGTGACGCTGCCCCACGGGTGGCCGCGCGGTCCGGACCTCCGGAGCATCGCGGGGGTGCACCGCTTCCGCGACTACGGGGCCTTCATCGACAACCTGCTGCGCGGCGAGACGGTGGCCATCGCGGACGTGCAGAAGGACGCGCGCACGGCGCCGGGCGTGGAGGCCCTGCGTCGCATTGGCATCCGGGCGCTGTGCAACGTGCCGCTGATGGAGCACGGCCGGCTGGTGGCGCTGCTGTACTTCCACGACACGAAGCCGCGCGAGTGGACGGAGGAGGAGTTGGAGTTCACGCGCGACGTGGCCGACCGCGTCTGGGCGGCCATCGAGCGGCTCCGGGCGCTGGCGGAGCTGAAGCAGGCCAACGAGACGCTCGAGCAGCGGGTGGCGCAGCGAACGCAGGAGCGGGACCGGGTGTGGAACGTGTCCCAGGATTTGCTGGTGGTGGGGGACCTGCGGGATGGCCGGTTCATCAGCGTCAACCCGGCCTGGACGCGGATGCTGGGGTGGACGGAGGCGGAGCTGCTGGGACGCACCTCCGAGTGGCTGGAGGCCCCGGACGACTACGCGCGGTCCCGCGAGGAGGTCTCCCAGCTGGCGGGAGGCCGGCCGACGCTGCACTTCGAGAGCGCCTACCGGTGCAAGAGCGGCGGCCACCGGCGCATCTCCTGGACGGCGGTGCCGATGCCGGAGGACGGCGTGCTGTACGCCAGCGGGCGCGACGTCACCGAGCAGCGACAGACGGAGGACCAGCTGCGCCAGGCGCAGAAGATGGAGGCGGTGGGCAAGCTCACGGGAGGCGTGGCGCACGACTTCAACAACCTGCTTCAAATCGTGGGCGGCAACCTCCAGCTCCTGCAGCGCGACGTGGCGGACAACGAGCGGGGCCTGCAGCGGGTGCGCACGGCGCTGGGCGCGGTGGATCGGGGCGCGCGGCTGTCGGGGCAATTGCTGGCGTTCTCGCGGCGGCAGCCGCTGGAGCCGCGCTCGCTAAGCCTGGGCCGGCTGGTGCGGGGGATGGACGACCTGTTGCGCCGCGCGCTGGGCGAGGACGTGGAGGTGGAGACGGTCATCAGCGGTGGGCTGTGGAACACGCTCGCGGATCCGCACCAGTTGGAGAACGTCATCCTGAACCTGGCCATCAACGCGCGCGACGCGATGCGGGGCCACGGCAAGCTGACGGTGGAGCTGAGCAACGCGTCGCTGGACGACCACTACGCGCAGCAGCACCCGGACGTGATGGCCGGGGCGTACGTACTGCTGGCGGTGTCGGACACGGGCGGGGGCATGACGCGGGAGGTGCTGGAGCGCGCGTTCGAGCCGTTCTTCACGACGAAGCCAGAGGGCCGGGGCACGGGCCTGGGGCTGAGCATGGTGTATGGGTTCGTGAAGCAGTCCAACGGCCACGTGAAGATCTACAGCGAGCTGGGTCACGGCACGACGGTGAAGGTGTACCTGCCGCGCGCCTTCCAGGCGGAGGCGCCGGTGCCGGAGGTGGTGACGGGGCCGGTGGAGGGCGGGCAGGAGACCATCCTCGCGGTGGAGGACGACGCGGACGTGCGCGCGACGGTGGTGGAGCTCTTGACGGAGCTGGGCTACCGGGTGCTGCGCGCGGTGGACGGGCAGAGCGCGCTGTCCATCCTGAAGAGCGGCGTGGCGGTGGACCTGCTCTTCACGGACGTGGTGATGCCGGGGCCGGTGCGCAGCCCGGAGCTGGCGCGGCAGGCGCGCATCCTCCACCCGGACATCGAGGTGCTCTTCACGTCGGGCTACACGGAGAACGCCATCGTGCACGGCGGCCGGTTGGACCCGGGGGTGAACCTGCTGAGCAAGCCGTACCGGCGCGAGGACCTGGCGCGCAAGGTGCGGGCGCTGTTGGATCAGCGCAAGCAGCGGCTGGAGACGCCGGTGTCGCCTCGGGGGATGAGGCCGGAGCCGGCCCTGCGCGGGGAGCTGCCCGCGACGCTGGAGGCCGCGAAGCGGATGCACGTGCTGCTAGTGGAGGACGACGAGGACATCCGCGAGTCCGCGAGCGAACTCTTGGGGCTCCTGGGGCACGACGTGATGCCGGTGGCGAGCGCGGAGGAGGCGCGGGTGGCGTTGGCGGCGGGGCCGTTCGACGTGCTCTTCACGGACGTGACGTTGCCGGGCATGTCGGGCGTGGAGTTGGCGCGCGAGGTGGCGCTGCGAAAGCCCGCCATGCGCATCATCATCGCCTCCGGTCACGGCCGCGCGGCGCTGGACGGGGACCCCAGACAGTGGCTGGGCGTGGTGGTGCTGCCCAAGCCCTACGCGCTGCCACAGATTGAGCAGGCCTTGGCCCAGCTGGCCGCGGCGCGCTGAGCGTCAGCGCTTGAGGGAGGCCAGCAGGCCCTCCGTGTTCCTGCGCTCATGTTCGTCCAGGGACGGCAGGTACGCGCGGACCTCCGCGACCATGGCCTCGGCGGCGGGCAGGTCCTCGGGAGAGACCTTGGCCGCCCACTGCCAATACTCCGCGGCGGTGTAGGAGTACATCCTCGTCCCCAGCGGGTGCTTCAGGTAGTCGCGCAATGCGCCACGCACGACACGCGGCGTCTGCTTCCAATGCGCGGCACAGAAGAACGCATTCTCCGCGAGCTTGCGGCGCATTGAAGCCACCGGCACCCGTCCGGCATGGCGACGCTCCAGCTGTCTCAAGCCCGCACGGAAGCGCGGCCAGTCCCTCGGTGCAAGTCCAGACGTCTCCTGCACGTCCATCATGAACGCACGCCAGTCTGGGTCGTGGTAGGTCGGGTCGGCGAAGCCTTCCTTCAGTTTCCGAGGCATTCTTGTCGGTGTCCGTTCCAGTAGTAGATGGCAGTAGGCCAGAATCCATGGGCCATACAGAGGGCCCGGCAGGAGTCACACAGGCTTTCTCCCTTCACCCGGCCCTGAAAGTGTTCCCCACCGGCATCGACACAGCGGACGTATTTGTCGGTGCAGTCCTCCCGGATCCGTTCGGACTCCTTCTTCCGCGCCTCCTCCGCGGCCCCGGGCGGTGGCAACGGATTGGGCGGACGGGGACGGGACACTGTTTCAAGCTGCTCGCAGGCCGCCGCCGAGCCGTTCTTGCACGCGCAATCCACCGTGCCCACACAGCCCGGCCCCGGCCCCGGTCCCACGGATTGTCGGAAGTGTCGTGGGCTGCCCGCGCAACCCACGATCCCGCCCCACAGCAACAGCACGAGTCCTAGTCGCACACCTGCTCAGTAGCATGCGAGGTGGCCTTCGGACTCCAGCCCTCGTTGCCGTCCTTCTCGAAGAAGAACTTCCCGCGCGTGCGCTGCCGCGTGCCCACTTCATTCAGCGTGTTCGCGTCGTACAGCCGCCCGTTCACCATCGTGTAGCGCACCGTGCGGCTGTTCGAGATGTCCTCCAGCGGGTTCTTGTCCAACACCACCAGGTCCGCCAGCTTCCCCGCCTCCACCGAACCCAGGTCCGCGTCCATCCCCAGGTAGCGCGCGCCGTTCAGCGTGCCCGCGCGCAGGGCCTGCATCGGCGTCATGCCGCCCTGGACGAACATCGCCAGCTCCCAGTGCGCCGCCAATCCCTCGCGCTGCCCGTGCGCACCCAGCTGCACGCTCACGCCCAGGTCGTTGAGTTCCTTCGCGGCGCGCGCCACGTTCTGATGGTTGAACTCGTCGTCCGGCACCATCCCCCGGCGCCGCGACCGGCCGTCCACCACGCGCCGGGGCACGAACGACAACAGGCGCGTGTCCTCCCAGACGTTTGTCTTCTGATACCAGTAGTTCTCCCCCATCAGCCCGCCGTAGGACACGACCAGCGTGGGCGTGTAGCCCGTCCGCGTGCCCTTCCAGAGCTGGCGCACGTCGTCGTAGATGCGCGCCACCGGCAGCGAGTGCTCCACGCCCGTGTGCCCGTCCACCACCATCGTCAGGTTGTGCTGGAGCAGCGAGCCGCCCTCCGGCACCACCAGCATCCCCAGCTCACGCGCCGCCTGCAGCACCTTCTGCCGCTGGTCGCGCCGGGGCTGGTTGTAGCTCTTCACGCTGAAGCCTCCCAACGCCTGCATCCGCCGCAGGTGCCGGCGCGCGTCGTCCAGCGTGTCGATCTCCACGTGCGCGCCCGCGCTCGCCGCCCCGTACAGGATGGTGCCCGTGGAGAAGATGCGCGGCGACGTCAGCATCCCCGCCTTGCCCATCTCGCTCGCGGCGAAGATGGTCTCCGAGCTGTTTGACGGGTCATGCAGCGTCGTCACCCCGAACGCCAGCGACGCCGCCTGCACCCAGCTCTGCTCCGGCATCAGCCCGTCCACGCCCATGCGCCCGTGCCAGTGCACGTCCACCAGGCCCGGCATCAGCGTCTTGCCCTTCACGTCCACCACCTTCGCCCCCGCCGGCACCGCCACCT
>NZ_RAWA01000143.1 GCF_003611675.1 Corallococcus sp. CA053C | reverse complement strand
CAGCGCGCGCAGCTGGCGCAGGCGAAGCTCGCCGCGCTGGAGGCGGAGCTGGCCTCGTCGGAAGCGGACCGCCGCGACCTCTCGCGTGCATTGGCGGAGGTGGAGTCGGAGGTCCCCCGGCTGACGGAGGAGCTCCAGGTGGAGCGCGAGTCGCGCGGGTCCATGGCCGAGGAGCTGGTCGGCGCCAAGGAGGCGCTGGGGCTCGCGCAGGACCGGGTGGCGGAGCTGGCCGCGGGCAAGTCCGAGGCGCAGGGCGCGCTGGAGGCCGTCCAGGAGCAGTACCAGGCGGTGCTCGGGGACGTGGAGCGGCTGACCGCCGAGGTCCAGGCGCTCACCACGGAGCGCGACACGTTGTCGCTGCGCACCAGCCAACTGGAGACGGCGCTCGCGGAGGCGCAGGGCGCGCTGGGCACGCTGGAGAGCGAGAGCGACTGGTCGCGCAGCTCGCTGGAGGAGGCGCACACCCGCGCGAAGCAACTGGAGGACGAGCGGGACGCCGCGCGCCGGCAGCTCGCGGTGGTGGAGGACGGGCTCCGTTCGCTCCAGACGCAGGTGACGGAGCTGGAGCGGTCGCTCGCGCTGAAGGACGCGGACGCGGTGGGCCTGCGCGCCGCGCTCACCGCGCGCACGGGGGAAGCCGCGGAGCTGCCCTCGCTCCGGAGTGCCCTGGAAGGTCGCGCCGCGGAGGCCAGCCAGGCCCAGGCGCGCGTCCGTGCGCTGGAGGCGGAGCTGGCCCAGGCGCGGGAAGGCTCGCGCGAGGAGGTCGAGGCGGCGGAGGTCCGGGCGCGCATGGCCGAGTCGGAGCTGGCCTCGCTGCGCGAAGTGCTGGAGGCGGCCGAGGCCGAGCAGATGTCGCTGCGCGACCGGATGGAATCGGACGCGGCGGCGCTCGGCGAAGCGGTGCACGAGGCCGAGGCGAAGGTGGCGGAGCTGACGGCCCAGGTGACGGCCGCGCACGCCGAGCGCGAGACCCACGCGCAGCAGCTCGCCCTGGTGGAGCGCAAGGTGGCCACCACGCAGGCGGAGCGCATCGGCTTCTCCGCGCGCGTGTCCATGCTGGAGACGGCCGCGGGCCAGCGCGAGGCGGAGCTTCAGCGCCTGCAGGCCCTGGTCGCCAAGGCGCAGGAAGAGCTGTCGCTGGAGCGCGCCCGGCGCGAAGCGGTGGAAGCCGAAGCCGCGGACGCCCGGGTGCAGGCCGCCGAAGCCGAGGCCCGCGTGGACGCGCTGGCGGCGGGGCAGGGCGGACAGCGTGACGAGCTGGCGTCCCTCACCGAGCAACTGGAGGCGGCCCGCGCGGAAGCGGACAAGGTGGACCGGCTCCACCAGCGCGTGAAGATGGTGGAGGGCGCGCTGGAAGCCTCCGAGTCCAAGCGCCGCGTCGCCGAAACGCAGGCCGCCCGGGTGAAGGACCTGGACGCCGCGAAGGCCGCGCTGGAGGCGAAGCTGTCTCAAGCGACCGTCGCATTGCAGGCGGAGCAGGCCGCGAAGGCCGCGGTGGAAGCAAAGCTCAACCAGTCCAGCGCCACGCTCCAGGCGGAGCAGGCCGCGAAGGCCGCGTTGGACGCGAAGCTCACCCAGTCCGGCAGCGCCTCGCAGGGGGACAAGGCCGCGCTGGAGGCGAAGCTCGCGCAGGTCACCGCCGCGCTCCAGGCGGAGCAGGCGGCCCGGCAGGTGCTCGAAGCCCAGCTCGAGGACGGCCCCGCGACGGGCGCGGGCGCACCCGCCGAATGGGCTCAGGAGCGCGACCAGCTCAAGGCGGACCTGGCCTCCATGAAGCGCAAGCTGATGGCGGCCGAGTCGGCGCTCGAATCGGCCGCCAGCACCAAGGCGAAGGTGGCGAGGCTGGAAGCGCAATTGAAGGCCCTGAAGTAGAGGTTCCCTCTCCATGTCCTTCGCCGCGCCCACGGATCCGCTGACGGGCATGCAGGCGGCCCGCTTCGGGCTCTACCTGCACTTCCCGTACTGCCTGGCCAAGTGCCCCTACTGCGACTTCGCGGTGGCCGTGGCGCGCCAGGTGCCGGAGGAGCGGTATGCGAACGCGGTGCTGTCGGAGCTGGACGCGCGGCTGTCCCTGCACCCGGAGCTCCGCACGAAGCCGCTGGAGTCCCTCTTCCTGGGCGGAGGCACGCCGTCCCTCTGGCACCCGCGCTACGTGGCGCGCGTACTGGAGGGCATCGCCGCGCGCATGTCGTTGGCCCCGGGCCTGGAGGTGTCGCTGGAGGGCAACCCGGAGCGCTCGGACGCGGAGCGCTTCGCCGGCTACCGCGCCGCGGGCATCAACCGGCTGTCGCTGGGCGTGCAGTCCTTCCAGCCGGAGACGCTGAAGGCCCTGGGCCGCGCGCACGACGCGGCCATGGTGGAGGGCGCGGTGGCGGCGGCGCGTCAGGCGGACTTCCCGGTGGTGGCGCTGGACTTCATCTACGGCGTGCACGGCCAGACGCGCGCGCAGGTGGAGGCGGACGCGCACCGCGCGGTGGCGCTGCAACCGGAGCACCTGTCCACCTACGCGCTGACGGTGGAGCGCGAGGTGCTGGCGGAGGACACCCCCCTGTCCAAGCAACTGGCGCGCGGGGAGCTCACGCTGCCGGAGGACGACGACGTGGTGGCCATGGCCCGCACGGTGCGCGACGTGTACGGCGCCCACGGCCTTGCACGCTACGAGGTCTCCAACCACGCGCGCCCCGGCTTCAGCTCCCGGCACAACGCGCTGTACTGGACCGGCGGCGAGTACCTGGCGCTGGGCGTGGGCGCCACGGGCATGCTGCTGACACCCGAAGCCCACCGCTACGTGAACCTCCGAAGCCCGGAGGCGTACCTGCGCGCGGTGGAGGAGGGCCGGGTGCCGGAGGCGAGCCGCGAGGCCCTGGGTCCGGAGGAACTCTTCGCCGAGCGACTGAGCATGGGCCTGCGCCTGGTGTCGGGGGTGGACTGGGAGGCCGTGTGTGAGCGATACGGCCAGCCCGTGGAGCCCCGGCGCGCGGAGGTGGAGCGACTCGTGGCCCACGGCTTCGCCACGCGGGACGGGCGCAGGCTGGCCCTGACGGAGCGTGGCGCGGACGTGCACAGCGCCATCTGTGCGCGGCTGCTCTAGTGGATGAGGAAGGACGTCGACCGTGCTGACCAAGTGGATGCTGTGGATGGGCCTCACGATGCTGACGGGCAGCCCGCTCCTGTCCCTGGTCCTGCTGGCCGGGGTGCTGTTCGCGGCGGACCGCTTCACGCTCCAGGTGCTGCCCAGCCCCGTGCGCGCCCTCAAGCGGTGGCAGCGCGCAGGAGACCTGGCCGGCACCATCCTCACCAACACCCACGACCGCCGCGCCCGCGCGGAGCTGGCCGACATCCGCCTGGGCCAGAAGCGCTACCAGGAAGCGGTGGACCTGCTGCGCCCCAACCTGGACGCGGGCGACGACGACGTGGACACCCTCTACCTGCTGGGCGTGGCCTACCTGGGCGCGGGTGAAGCGCCCAAGGGCGAGCTGCTGCTCGACGAGGCCGCGCGCCTGGATGCCGACTACCGGCAGGGCGCCATCGACCTGGAGCGAGGCCGCTTCCGCCTCCTGCACGGCGACCTCAAGGGCGCGCGCGAGGCCCTGGAGCGCTTCCTCCAGGTGCGTCAGGGCTCGGTGGAGGGGCGCGTGCTCCTCTCCCGCGTGCTGGCGAAGGAAGGCCTCGCGGCGGAGGCGAAGGCGATGCGGGACGCCGCCTGGCGCGAGTACACCGTGGCGCCCCGCTTCCAGCGCCGCCGCGACCGCTGGTGGGCGTACCGGGCGCGCCCGTCCCGTCCGCTGACGTACGCCGCCGTGGCCCTGGTGATGATGGGCGTGGGGGCCTACGCGACCCGCTACCTGCCCACGCAGGCGCTGCCCGGGGGCTACCAGCGCTACCAGGATGGGTCCTACGATGAGCCCTACGCCACGGATGACCTGGGCGGGGACGACGCGGAATAGCCCGCGCGGCGCCCGCTCTTGAGGCCTCTCACGCGCCGTCACGAGGTCCACCCCGCGCATGTTCCCCCCACCGTCCCAGGTGCTGCGCCAGCGGGAGGGAACGCTGGCGGACACGCCCTTCCCGCTGCTCCTGCACGCGCTGATGGTGGAGGAGCGCACCTGCACGCTGGAGCTCAAGGTGCGCCAGCGCGAGAAGCGCATCACCTTCGAGGACGGTGCGCCGGTGGCGTGCCACTCCAACCTCCTGCACGAGACGCTGGGCAAGTACCTGGTGGAGAAGGGCCGCCTCACGGAAGGCGACTACCAGAAGGCCCTGGGGGAGAGCGTGTCCTCCGGCCTGCAGATGGGCGCGCTGCTCGTGCAGAAGGCGCTGATCAGCCCCTTCGACCTCTACAAGCAATTGCAGGCGAACCTGGCGCACAAGCTGTTGGATTGCTTCCGCTGGACGGAGGCGCGCTATCGCCTCATCTCGGACGTGGAGCCCCCGGACGCCACCGTGCGCGCCAACAGCGCGCAGCTCATCCTCACCGGCGTCTCCACCGTGCTGCCCTTCGACGCCGTCACCACGCACTTCACCTTCACCGACGACCGCCGCTTCGGGCAGATGCCCGGCGTGGAGTCCGCGCCCAAGCTGTCCTCCAAGGACGCGCGCCTCTTCCAGGCCCTGCGCCAGCGCCCCACCTTCAACGAGCTGCTGGAGCGCACCGGCTTCGACATGGAGTCCGTGCTGCGCCGGCTCTACGCGCTGTGCCTCCTGGGCGTGGCGGGCTTCGTGGAGGACGTGGACCAGAGGGCGGAGGAGGTCGCGGCGAAGGCCCCGCCCGTCGTCCCCGAACATGCGGCCCCCGAACCCGCCGTTGTGGCCGCCCCTACCGCCCCTTCCGGCACGCCCTTCGCGGACGACGACGAGGCGGCGCGCAACGCATTGCTGGGCGCGTTCCTCTCCCACCGGAGCCAGGATCCGTTCACGCTCCTGGACGTGCCGGAGGACGTGCAGCCGGTGGCGCTCAAGAAGGCGTTCCTCGCCGCCGCGGACCGGTTCGCCCCGCTTCGCTTCCACACGGCGGAGCTGAAGGAGAAGGCGGAAGGGCTGCTCGCCGCCTATGCCCGGGCCTTCGGCGCGCTGTCGGAGCCGGAGCAGAACACGCTGTGGAAGAAGCGCCGGCAGGCCCAGCGGGAGAAGGCCCGGGGCACCGGCCGGCCCACCGCGGCCGAACAGTTCCGCATCCGCACCGACCTCTTGGACGCGACCGCCCAGTTCGACGAAGCGAAGCGGCGCCTGGAGGCGCGCAACTTCGCGGGCGCCTTCGAATACTTCGAATACGCCTGCGACATCGACCCGCGGCCGCTCTACCAGGCCCACCGCGCCTGGGCGCGCTACCTGATGAAGCCGGAGGCCCACGGCCGGCTCGTGCTCCAGGAGCTCCAGGAGCTGGTGCGCCAGGAGCCCGCCCTGGAAGAGGGCTGGGCCTTCCTGGGCGACGTGGCCCGGGGCGAGGGCCAGTGGGCGCTCGCGGAGGACGCGCTGCGCAAGGCCTTCAAGCTGAACCCCCAGCAGCGCCGCTACGTGCAGCTCATCCAGGACATCGCCCGGCGGCGGTGAGCCGCCGGCCGGACGCCGGACGCCGGACGCCGGACGTGTCCGGACGGGACTACAGCGCCTTGAGGGCCGCGCGGTCGGAGGCGGACAGCCCCTCGCCGCTCGTCAGGTGGGACACCGCCACTTGGATGGGCGCGACGTCCGGGCGCTCCAGCGTCTTGCCCTCGAGCAGCGAGTACATCTCCTTGAAGGCCGGGTACTCGATGACGGGGCCCAGCGCGTAGGCCTGCCCGATGCCGCTCGTGGAGCGGGGCTGGTTGGCGCAGTAGGTGAACATCGGCACGAAGAAGCGCCCACCGGCCGGCACTTCAATGGTGACCCGCTGCGCGAGCAGGCCATTCTGGATGTCCCCGTCCTTCGACACGAAAATAAGGCCCGGGGGCAGCGTCAGGGTGATGGGGCCGCCCGTGGTGTTGTTGAAGATGAGGCACAGGGTCACGTCCTCGCCGCTGCCCTTGCCCTCGTTCCGGAACTTGTTGTCGCAATCCACCGGGTCTTCCGGGGAGTAGCTCTTGATGGGGGTCTCCAGCGTCAGCCCCGCAGGCAGGGTGAAGGGCGCGCCTTCGGGCTGCGCCGTGGAGCTCCCCAGCCCGGGGCCGGCGGACGCCTCCTTGCCACCGCCCCCGCCGCCGTCCGGCTTCTCGGTGTCCCCGCCGTTGTCCTCGCAGGCCGCCAGCAAGGCCACTGCCAGCACCACGCCCATTCGCTTCGCCATGTGCCAGTTCATCGAATCGCCTCCAGCGCACCTTGCGCGATGCCCCGTGCCAACCACGCGGACCCTACAGCGTCAAGCACCCCGGGAACCCGCCTGGCCGATAATGTCAGCAGGCCGGGGGGGCAGGCGCGCCTTCCCGGGCCACTTGGCCGATTCCCGTGGGACGGCCTCCTGGCGGTAAGGTAGCGGCACAATGGGTCGGGAAGACTCCCACCCTGGGGTTATTTCAGTACAGGGGCGAAGCATGCGTCGCAGCGACGAATCAGGCCAGGTGGCGGTGGAGACGGCCATCGTGTTGCCCCTGTTCGTATTCCTGCTGCTGGGCATCCTCCAGTTGGGGCTGATGCACCAGGCGCGGTTGCTCACGAAGTACGCGGCCTACAAGGCCGTGCGCGCCGGCTCCATCCACAACGCGGACATCCCCACCATGGAGCGGGCCGCCCTGGCGGTGCTGCTGCCCATGGTGAGCCAGGCCGCCAACGGTGGCGCGGAGACCATCAAGCCCATCACCAGCGCGGGTGACTTCAAGACCAAGTGGGAGTCCGGCGACATCAGCAAGAACCAGATGGCGGACGCCTCCGGCCTGAAGTTCGCGGAGGTGACCATCTGCGGTCCCCTGAAGGGGAACATGGGGTCCGACTCCCACGACAACAAGGAGATGGACTTCGACAACCCGAAGGTCGCCGGCGCCGAAGGCTGGGCGGACAGCCTGCGCACCAAGCTGAGCGTGCAGGTGACGTTCAACTACCGGCTGCCTATCCCGTTCGCGGACATGGTCATCTACAACATCGCGCGCGGCCGGAACCTGCCGTACGTGCTGCGGCTGGGCAATGACGGGGCCCGCGACGAGTTCATGTACAAGAAGATGGCCCCGTACGACGCCGCCGCGGACAACAAGCTCTACATCATGCCCATCCGCGCCACGTACATCATGCGGATGCACTCCAACATCTACCTCACGCAGAAGGCGCTTCCGGAGAACAACGAATGCATCTTCACGTTCGAACCGTGAGGTCCGCCCCGGCGTGGCGGCGACGTGCACGGGGCCAGTCCCTGGTGCTCGCGTGCCTGTCGTTCCTCCTGCTGGCGCTGATGACGACGCTGAGCTTCAACCTCAGCCACGCGCTGCGCGAGAAGATGAGCCTGCAGCAGCACAGCGACGCGCTCGCCTACTCCATGGGCGTCGTGGAGGCCCGCGCGCTCAACTATTATTCGGTCAGCAACCGCGCCATCGCCTCCGCCTACGTCGGCATGACGTCCGCGCATGGGTACATGGCCGCCGCCAGCGCCACCGGCGAGATGATGCGCGCGGGACAGATGAGCTTCTTCATCATCGCGGGCCTGGAGGTCGCCCAGTGCCCGCCCTACAACTTCCAGCACTGCATGGACGCGATCGAGGCCTTGATGATCGCCATGGACTACAGCGACAAGGCCAGTGAGTACGACGACAAGGTCCAGGGGGTGGAGTCCTCCTTCAACAAGGTCATCCATGATCTCAACCGCATGGCGGATCAGATCCACGACTCGCAGAAGTCGGCCCACCGCGCGGCCCGCAACGCGCTGCGCGACGGCCAGTCCTCGAGCCTGTCCGACCTGACCGAGTACAGCGCCAAGGGCGCCAGCGACCTCGACTCGTCGGTGGGCAGCATGAACTCGACCGAGTTCGACTGCGCGGTGGACGGGATGAACTGCTCGCGCGCCAGCAGCAGCAACGAGGCCCGCGCCCGGGTGATGACGGAGATCTCCAACGCGTCCCGTCCCGGCTGGGCGGCCAACCGCAGCCTCCCGGTCATCATGAACGGCCTGCCCACCTACTACAAAAGCGACTTCATCCAGGACCTGCTCAAGGACATCCCCAGCGAGGGCACCCACATGATCCTGGGCCACAAGGGCACGGCGAAGATCGCCCAGACCAAGAGCAACATCCACGGTCCCGGGCAGGTGGGCGGCAACGAGGGCAAGGTCGTCGTCGCCGACGAGCACGGCTACATCATGAACCAGTGGCGCCACGGCTTCGGTGCCTGGAACTATGAGGCCCTGGTCGAAAGCAGCGAGAACGGCGGCAGCCACACCCCCAGCGGGGCCCACAGCGGGGACCACGACGAGTTCAAGGGCATCAACACCAAGGACCTGATGAGCTGCTCGAGCAGCGGCAACTGCTTCATGAAGTTCCGCGCCACCGATGAGCCGAGCCGGGACTGGGGCCAGCCGCACGTCTACAGCTACGTCACCAAGCAGTTCTTCGTGGGCGACGCGTCCCGCGCGCCGTGGGAGCTCAACGACACCGGCTCTTTCGCGCTCACGCACGGCGCCCAGGGCAAGGGACAGCTGCGGCTCGCGCCGGGTGAGGGGGCGGCGCTGTCCAAGGCGCTCGTCTACTACCACCGCCTGGGCCCCAACGGCTGGAAGGAGGCCCCGGGCCTCTTCAACCCCTACTGGCGCGTGAAGCTGCACCCCTTCACGGCCCAGGAGGCGTCAGAGGTGTTGGAGAATGCCGGCAACTCGGACGCGGCCGACCTCGCGGGCGCCAAGGACCTGACGCTATGAGCCCCTTGACGCCGCGCCCGGTGACGCCGTCCCGCCGCGCCCTCCGGGGGGCCGCCTCCGTGGAGATGGCGCTGTCGATGGTCGCCCTCATCCCCATCTTCATGTACGCGCTCTTCCTGGACGACCTGCTGCGCTATTCGCTGGACGCGCAGGAAGCGGCGGTCACCACCGTGTGGGACTTCACCACGCAGGACTATACGAAGGCCCTCAAGCAGTCCGGTGGCGGTGGTGCGGGCCCGCAGGGTGGCCTCTCCTCCGTCCAGCACAACGCCCGGTTGACGTACTGCGACCATGAGTCCGGCATCGACCGCCCGGATGTCATGTCCGGCAGCAACTACGCGGACTGCGAGGACACGGACCACCACCTGGCGGTCGTCGCCCACGTCTGCTGGATGAACAGCAACGCCAAGCAGGTGACGTGTGAAGCGCCGGACAAGGGCGCGGGCGCCCTGGGCGGCCTGGCGGACCAGTACGGGGACGAGTTCACCAACGGCGGCCTCATCAAGTGCTCGGCCCGCGCGGTGGTGGAGAACTACCTGCTGCCGGAGGAGTTCCTCCCGGAGTTCAGCGACGGCGTGAAGCTGACGAAGAAGAACTGGAAGCAGGAAGGCGTGGAGAACGTCCACGACAACGCGCAGCAGGGCGTGGGCGGCGCGGACGGCAACGCCTACTTCCTCGCCGAGCAGCGGATGGCCATCCTCACCGACACCTGGGCCCTGACGGAGGATGCGGACATCGCCCCGGACGGCAGCGGTGAGATGTACGACCGCGTGAACAACACGTACACGAACGTCACCTCCTACTACCAGATGATGGGCAGCTATCAGGACTTCCGGCAGGACATCACCCAGGACCTGCTGGACGACATGATGCTGTACGCGTTCGAGGACGCGCCCACGAAGCCGTACCTGTCCATCCACCCGCATCTGGCCAACATGCAGACGCCGGCCAACACCGTGGACCAGGAGGGGGACACCCGCTACTTCAACCAGGAGTGGCGCGACTGGGACGACGACAAGAACCGCGGCACCTACGAGCACTCGGAGCGCGGTGAGTGGTACATGGGGTGCAAGGACGCGGAGTCGTGCTGAAGCAGTGGGCCACGCACCCCGCCTTCCGCACCGCGGCGGTGCTGGTGTCGGTGGCCGTGGTGGGCACGCTCCTCGGGATGGGCTGGGAGGAAGTCCGCTACGGCGGCGCCCGCTCGGAGCTGGAGCGGGCCGAAGCGGCCGTGGACGCCGTGGAGCAGGAGGCGCGCGGGCTGGAGCGCTCGAAGCACGACGAGGCGGTGCTGGCGCGCACGCTGTCGTACTTCCCGCCCTATCCCAACGGGGGCCGTCCGGAGGCGCTGGCCGCGGACTACCTGGGCCCGGACACGCCCATCGCCGTGGCGTGGTTCGCGACGAAGGACTCGTCGGATCAGGTGCTGCAGCACTACCGCAAGTTCCTCCTGGACGAGGGGCTGCCCGTCGTGGGGGTGCGCTTCAACGACAACGCCGGCTACGTGGGCTACTGGGTTCCCAAGAACGACGAGGTCCGGCTGATGTCCACGCTGCACCAGGGCGGTGAGACGATGGTCTTCGTCTCCTCCGCGCGCATGGCCCGCTACCTGGAGCGCGCGGGGCGCGTGCCGGACGGCGTCCCGGTGCCCCAGGGCCTGCAGGATGTGGCATCCCTGTCGCTGCGGATGGAGGGTGCCACCAACGTCACCGTGACGGGCCGGATGCCCGACACGACGCTCCCCGACGCCGAGCAGGGCTACCGGGAGCTCTTGCGCACCCAGGGCTGGAACGTGTCCGAGGGCAACCCGGCGGGCTTCCAGACGACCGAAATCACCCTGACGCGCACGGGGCTGCGCGGACAGGCCACCTTGCGGCAACCTGCCGCGCAGCGCGAGGTGGAGTTCCACCTGTCGCTGATGCGGGCCCAGGGCGCGCCATGAACGGGCGCGAAAAGGAGCGGACGATGATGCGGTTCACCAGGGGCGCGCTGGCACTGGGCATGGGCGCGCTGTTGTGGGCGACGCCGGGCATGGGCGCCTCCAAGTGCGAGCGCCGGTGCGCGGAGGACAAGGCCAAGATGGAGAAGGTGTGCAAGGACACCGCGAAGAACGCGGTGGCCATGTGCATCCAGATCGCCGGCCAGGCGCGCGACAAGTGCATGAAGAAGTGCGCGGACCCGGCCGCCTACAAGCGCGAGCGCAACAAGGCGAAGGGCGGCGACGCGGCGGGGGCTCCGGATGCGGCCCACTAGCCTCCAGCGCCGTCTGCGGCGCGGCCAGGCCATGGCGGAGTACGGCGTCATCACGGCGGCGTTCTTCGGCTTCACCCTGCTGAGCTGGCCGTTCCTCATCCAGCTGCTGCGCGCCCTCAACACCTACTTCCAGTCCATCTACTACATCATCCAGTCGCCCATCCCCTGAGGGCGCCCCTCCCTCGCGGGAAGGGGCCTCCAGGAGCCTGCGCGCTACGGCTTCACGGTGGTGACGAACACCGCCTTGCCGTCCTGCACCTTCATCACCACGGCCTGCTTCACCGCGTCGCGGTTGGCGTCCAGGTTGATGGTGCCCGCGACGCCCGGGAAGTCCTTCGTCGCCGCGATGGCGTCACGGATGGCGGGCCCGCTGGTGTCCGGCGCGCGCTTCATCGCGTCCACCAGCAGCCGCCCGGCGTCGTACGCCAGCACCGCCACGCTGTCGGGCACCGCGCCGTAGGCGGCCTTGTACTTCTTGAGGAAGCCCTGCACGACGGGGTCCGGGTTGTCCGGCGAGTAGTGATTGGAGAAGTAGCTGCCATCCAGCGCGGAGCCGCCCAGCTCGAAGAGCTTGTCGGAGTCCCACCCGTCACCGCCAAGGAGCGGCACGCGCAGGCCCACCTCGCGCGCCTGCCGCGCGATGATGCCCACGTCGGTGTAGTAGCCGGGCACGAACACCGCCTCCGGCTTGCGGTTCTTCAGCGCGGTGAGCTGCGCGCGGAAGTCGGTGTCGCCCTTGGAGTAGCTCTCCTGGGCCAGCACCTCGCCGCCGAACTCCTTGAACTTCTGCTCGAACACCTCCGCCAGCCCCACGGAGAACGCGCTCTTGTTGTCGACGAGCATCGCCACCTTGGACAGCTTCAGGTTCTCCCGCGCGAACTTCGCCATCACCAGGCCCTGGAACGGGTCGATGAAGCAGACGCGGAAGATGTAGTCGCCTTTCTTCGTCACCTCGGGGCTGGTGGACGTGGGGGTGATCATGGGCACGTGCGCGGCCTGCGCCTTGTCCGCCATGGCCATGGACACGGACGACGCGGCCTCGCCCAACAGCGCCACCACCTTGTCCTGCGCGATGAGCCGGGTGGCGGCCTGGGCGCCTTCCTCGGGGCGGCCCTGGCTGTCGTAGACGCGCACCACCAGCTTCTGGCCGCGCACACCGCCCGCGGCGTTGGCCTCCTGGAGCGCCATGTCGATGCCGTTGCGCGCGGAGATGCCGAAGGTGGCCTCGGAGCCGGTGAGGCTGCCCACCTCGCCGATGAGGATGCTGCCTTCGGGCGGAGGACCCGGCGGGGCGGCCGTGGCCGTGCCCCCCTGGGACGCGGGCGCGGCGGCGGGCGCGGGGGCGGACTTCTTCTCACAGCCCACCAGGGCGAGGGCCAGCGCGGTGAGCAGCAGGGGCAGGGGACGGCGCATCGGTGGGGCTCTCCTGTCGTGAGGCTTGAAGCGGAAGCGGACGGTCGCACCCTAGCTTGAGCGGCTCGGTGCGGCGAACCCACGCGGGCCGTGGGTGTGCGGTCCCCACCCTGGATGCCCTCCCGGCAGGGGACAGGGTAGGACCTTGATTTGAATGTGGACTGAATAGGTCCACATTACGTAAGAGGCCGTCGGGCATCGGGCCCGCGAAGCCACAGGAGACACCCCCACTCATGCTCCGGATGAGCAAGATGACCGACTACGGCATCGTGCTGATGGCCGAGCTGGCGCGCGCGGACGGGGAAACCCGCACCACGCGAGAGCTGGCGGCCCGCACACGAGTCTCGCTTCCGTCCGCGAGCAAGGTCCTCAAGGGCCTGTTGCAGGCGGGGCTGGTGGTGTCCCACCGCGGCGCGAGCGGAGGCTACGGCCTGGCGCGCCCCGCGGAGGCCATCTCGCTGGCGGAGCTGGTGACGGCGCTGGAGGGCCCGGTGGCCCTCACGGAGTGCGGCCAGCACACGTCGCCCGCGGTGCCCTGTGAGCTGGAGGCCGTCTGCCAGGTGCGGGGCCACTGGCGACTCATCAACCAGGCCATCCAGGAGGCGCTGGGGCGGCTGACGCTCGCGGACCTGCGCGCGCCCGCGCCGCGGATGCCGGAGCGCCTGGTGGGCCTGGGGCTCTCCGGCGCCCTTCCTTCTTCCGTGACGGGAGTCCGGTCATGAGCAGCACCGAAACAATCCAGGAGCTGACCCGCAAGGGGTACCAGGCGGGCTTCGTCACGGACGTGGAGTCGGACACGCTGCCGCCCGGCCTGGACGAGGACGTCATCCGCGTGCTGTCGCGCAAGAAGGCGGAGCCCGCGTTCATGCTGGACTGGCGCCTGAAGGCGTACCGGCACTGGCTCACGCTGAAGGAGCCCACCTGGCAGGCGGTGAAGTACCACCCCATCGACTACCAGGCGATCCGCTACTACTCGGCGCCCAAGCAGAAGCCGAAGAAGGACAGCCTGTCGCAGGTGGATCCGGAGATCCTGCGCACCTACGAGAAGCTGGGCATCCCGCTGGAGGAGCAGAAGCGGCTGCAGAACGTGGCGGTGGACGCGGTGTTCGACTCCGTGTCGGTGGCCACCACGTTCCGGGAGAAGCTCTACAAGGCGGGCGTCATCTTCTGCTCGTTCTCCGAAGCGGTGCGCGAGCACCCGGAACTCATCGAACGCTATCTGGGCACGGTGGTGCCGTTCTCCGACAACTTCTTCGCGGCGCTCAACTCGGCGGTCTTCAGCGACGGCTCCTTCTGTTACGTGCCCAAGGGCGTGAAGTGCCCCATGGAGCTGTCCACGTACTTCCGCATCAACGCGGCGGACACGGGCCAGTTCGAACGCACGCTGCTCGTCGCGGACGAGGGCGCCTCCGTGAGCTACCTGGAGGGCTGCACCGCGCCCATGCGCGACACCAACCAGCTGCACGCCGCGGTGGTGGAGCTGGTGGCGCTGGACGGCGCGTCCATCAAGTACAGCACGGTGCAGAACTGGTACCCGGGCGACGCGGAAGGGCGGGGCGGCATCTACAACTTCGTCACCAAGCGCGGCATCGCGCACCGGGGCTCCAAGATTTCGTGGACCCAGGTGGAGACGGGTTCGGCCATCACCTGGAAGTACCCCAGCGTCATCCTCAAGGGCGACGACTCGGTGGGCGAGTTCTATTCGGTGGCGCTCACCAACCACCGGCAGCAGGCGGACACGGGCACGAAGATGATCCACATCGGGAAGAACACCCGGTCCACCATCGTGTCCAAGGGCATCTCCGCCGGGCGTGGCCAGAACACGTACCGGGGGCAGGTGAAGATGCTCAAGAGCGCGGCGAACGCGCGCAACTACACGCAATGCGACTCGCTGCTGCTCGGTGACAAGTGCGGCGCCCACACGCTGCCGTACATCGAGGTGAAGAACCCGACGGCGCAGGTGGAGCACGAGGCGTCCACGTCGAAGATTGGCGAGGACCAGCTCTTCTACTGCCGGCAGCGGGGCATCTCCCAGGAGGACGCGGTGTCGATGATCGTCAATGGCTTCTGCCGGCAGGTCTTCAAGGAGCTGCCCATGGAGTTCGCGGTGGAAGCGCAGAAGCTGTTGGGTGTGAGCCTCGAAGGGAGCGTGGGTTGATGTCGCTGCTCAGCATTCAGGACCTGCACGCGCGCGTGGGTGACAAGGAGATCCTCAAGGGCATCAACCTGGAGGTCGCCCCCGGCGAGGTGCACGCCATCATGGGGCCCAACGGCTCCGGCAAGAGCACGCTCGCGGGCGTGCTGGCGGGGCGTGAGACGTACGTGGTGACGCAGGGGCGCGTGCGCTTCGACGGCAAGGACCTGCTGGCGTCGAACGCGGAGGATCGCGCGAAGGCGGGCGTGTTCCTGGCGTTCCAGTACCCGGTGGAGATTCCCGGCGTGGGCAACCTGCACTTCCTGCGCACGGCACTCAACGCGCAGCGCCGCGCGAAGGGCGAGGAGGAGCTGGACGCGATGGACTTCATGCAGCTCGCCAAGGACAAGGCGAAGCTGGTGGAGCTGGACAGCGCGTTCATGGGCCGCTCGGTGAACGAGGGCTTCTCCGGCGGAGAGAAGAAGCGCAACGAGGTGTTCCAGATGGCGGTGCTCCAGCCGAAGCTGGCGCTGCTGGATGAGACGGACTCGGGCCTGGACATCGATGCGCTGCGCATCGTCGCGGGCGGCGTGAACGCGCTGCGCGCGCCGGACCGGGCCATGATTGTGATCACGCACTACCAGCGGCTGCTGGACTACATCGTACCGGACCATGTGCACGTGATGGCGGCGGGCCGCATCGTGCGCTCGGGCGGGCGCGAGCTGGCGCTGGAGCTGGAGGAGAAGGGCTACGCCTGGCTGGGCGGGGAGGGCGTCGGGGCCGGCAAGGCGAAGGAGGCGCGGCGATGACGCCGGGCCTCGCGCAGTACCTGGACATGGCCCGTGCCTTCCAGGCGCGTGGGAGCGCGTCCGCGCCGGCGTGGCTCCGGACGCTGCGCGCGGAGGGCCTGCGCCACTTCGAGGCGGCGGGGCTGCCCACGTCGAGGGACGAGGAGTGGAAGTACACGCCGCTCGCCTCGCTGTCGGCGCACCCGTTCCAGCCCGCGCGGGACGTGTACGCGGGCGAGGACGTAGCCGCGGCGGTGGCGCGTCTGTCATTGCCCGGCCCAAGGCTTGTCTTCGTGGATGGGCGCTTCGTGCCGGCGCTGTCGGTGCTCTCCGGCCTGCCGCGCGGGGTGGTGCTCAAGCCGCTGTCGCAGGCGCTGCGCGAGGACGGCGAGTTGCTGGAGCGGACGCTGGGCCAGCGCACGCGGCTGGGGGCGCATGCCTTCACGTCGCTCAACGCGGCCCTGCTGGAGGAGGGCGCGCTGCTCACGCTCGCGCCCCGGGCGCTGAGCGAGGTGCCGGTGCAGCTGCTCTTCATCGCGCGAGGTGGCGGCGTGCCCATGCTGGCGAGCCCGCGCGTGGTGGTGGTGGCGGGCGAGGGCAGCGAGGCCACGCTGGTGGAGACGTACGCGGGGCTGGGGACGGAGGCGACCTTCACCAACGCGGTGACGGAGGTGTCGCTGGGCGACAACGCCAGCCTGCACCACTACAAGCTGCAGACGGAGGGCGACGCCGCGCTGCACCTGGGCGGGTTGTACTCGCGGCAGGGGCGCGACAGTCGCTTCCAGTCGCACGCCTTCTCGTTCGGCGGGGCGGTGGCGCGCAACGAGGTGCACGCCGCGTTCGCGGGCGAGGGTGGCGAGTGCGTGCTCAACGGCCTGTTCGTGGGCCGGGGCACTCAGCACCTGGACAACCGCACGGACCTGGACCACGCGGTGCCCCGCTGCTCCAGCCGCGAGCTCTACAAGGGCGTGCTGGATGACCGCGCGCGCGGCACCTTCCACGGGCGGATCCGCGTGCGCGAGGACGCGCAGAAGACGGACGCGAGCCAGACGAACCGCAACCTCCTGCTGTCGGAGGGCGCGCAGGTGGACGCCCGGCCGCAGCTGGAGATTTTGGCGGATGACGTGAAGTGCGCGCACGGCACGGCGGTGGGCCGGCTGGACGACAACGCGCTGTTCTACCTGCGCTCGCGCGGCATCCCCCGGCCGGAAGCGGAGCGGATGCTGACGCAGGCGTTCGCGAGCGAGCTGGTGCTCGCGGTGCCGCAGGGGCCGGTGCGCGCGCGGGTGGAGGAGCTGCTGTCGGCGAAGCTGCCGGGTGGGACCCGGCTGGAGGTGACGGGATGAACGGGCCTGGATTCGACCTCGCGCGCGTGCGCGGGGACTTCCCCATCCTGAGGCAGGAGGTGCGGGGCCGGCCGCTGGTGTACCTGGACAGCGCGGCCACCGGGCAGAAGCCACAGGCGGTGCTGGACGCGCTGACGCACTACTACACCCACGACAACGCCAACGTGCACCGGGGCGTGCACATCCTCTCCGAGCGCTCCACGCAGGCCTTCGAGGACGCGCGCGAGACGGTGCGCCGCTTCCTCAACGCGAAGGACGCGCGGGAGATCATCTTCGTGCGAGGCACCACGGAGGCCATCAACCTGGTGGCCGCCACCTACGGCCGCAAGCACGTGGGCCCGGGGGACGAGGTGCTCATCTCCGCCATGGAGCACCACTCCAACATCGTGCCCTGGCAGATGGTGTGCGACGCGGCGGGCGCGAAGCTGCGCGTCATTCCGGTGGATGAGCAGGGCGCACTGCAAATGGACGCGGTGGACGCGCTGCTCACCGAGCGCACGCGCCTGCTGGCCATCACCCACGTGTCCAACGCGCTGGGCTCCGTGAACCCCATCAAGGAGCTGGTGGCGAAGGCTCACGCGAAGAACATCCCGGTCCTGGTGGACGGGGCGCAGTCGGTGACGCACTTCCCGGTGGACGTGCAGGACCTGGGCTGTGACTTCTACGCCTTCAGCGGGCACAAGCTCTTCGCGCCCACGGGCATCGGCGTGCTGTACGGGAAGCTGGCCATGCTGGAGTCGCTGCCGCCGTACCAGGGCGGCGGGGACATGATCCTCTCCGTGACGATGGAGAAGACCGTCTACAACCGCGTGCCGCACCGCTTCGAGGCGGGCACGCCGGACATGGCGGGCGCGGTGGGGCTGGCCGCGGCCATCCGCTACCTGGAGGGCGTGGGGCTTGCCGCCATCTCCCAGCATGATCAGTGGCTGCTCGCCTACGCGACGCAGGCGTTGGAGGCGGTGCCGGGGCTGAAGCTGGTGGGCACGGCGCCGAAGAAGACGGGCGTGCTGTCGTTCACGTTCGGGGACATCCACCCGCACGACGTGGGGACCATCCTGGACCAGGAGGGCATCTGCATCCGCACCGGGCACCACTGCGCCCAGCCGCTGATGAAGCGCTTCGGGGTGGCGGCCACCGCGCGGGCATCGCTGGCGCTCTACAACACGCCGGAAGACGTGGACGCGCTGGTGAAGGGGCTGCACAAGGTGAGGGAGGTGTTCGCGTGAGCTCGGACCTGAAGGACCTCTACCAGGAGGTGGTGCTGGAGCACTCCAAGCGCCCGCGCAACTTCCGGGTGGTGGAGGGCGCGACGTGCACGGCGGAGGGCTACAACCCGCTGTGCGGCGACCAGCTCTCCGTGACGCTGCGGATGGACGGCGACGTCATCCGCGACATCGGCTTCCAGGGCCAGGGGTGCGCCATCTCCAAGGCGTCCGCGTCGCTGATGACGGGTGCGGTGAAGGACAAGACGCGCGCGGAGGCGGAGGCGATTTTCGAGCGCGTGCACACGCTGGTGACGGAAGGGCCGGAGAAGGTGGATCCGGACACGCTGGGCAAGCTCGCGGTGCTGTCGGGCGTGAGCGAGTTCCCGGCGCGGGTGAAGTGCGCGAGCCTGGCGTGGCACACGCTGCACGCGGCGCTGGATGGCCGCTCCACGTCGGTTTCGACGGAGTAGGGGAGGGAACGATGCGAGGCGCGATGACGGTCATCGAGCGCGACGTGGACGCGATGCTCATCCCCAGTGGGGACAGGATCTCGCTGCCGGCGGGCTCGGAGTTGACGGTGGTGCAGACGCTGGGCGGCAACGTCACGGTGCAGGACCCGTACGGCCAGCTCTTCCGCATCGACGAGAAGAACGCGTCGGTGCTGGGCGAGGACTACGCGGCGAAGGCGAAGTCGCCGGACGCGGCTGCGGAGGGCACGCCCGGCGAGTTCCACGAGGAGCAGGTCTGGGAGCAGCTCCGCACGGTGTACGACCCGGAGATCCCGGTGAACATCGTGGAGCTGGGCCTGGTGTACACGTGCAAGGCCACGCCGCTGGATGAGGGCGGTCAGCGCGTGGACATCGAGATGACGCTGACGGCGCCCGGGTGCGGCATGGGCCAGGTGCTGGTGGAGGACGTGCGCCAGAAGGTGTCCTCCGTGCCCGGCGTGAAGGAAACCCACGTCGAGCTCGTGTGGGAGCCGCAGTGGGACCAGGGCCGCATGTCGGAAGTGGCGAAGCTCCAACTGGGCTGGATGTGAAGTCGTCGGGCGGGTGCTCTAGGGTACCCGCCCATGATGACCATCCTGGGGGGCCTCCTGTGGGTGCTCGCGGCCACGCCCGCCGCGAAGCCGCAGGCGGAGATTGACGCGGCGTTGAAGGCCGTGAAGACCGGTGACGAGAAGGCGCGCAAGGACGCCTACGCCACGCTGTGGAAGCTGGGCGTGCGGATCCCATCGCCCACCTTGAAGGACGCTCCGGACGGGGATTCGGCCGAGGACCGGTTCATCGCCTTGAAGGGCACCGGCGTGCTCGCGTGCAAGCATCCCCTCTGGGCCCGGTTCTCCAGGGCCTACATGGACAGCAACCGCAACGAGCGGACCACCGAGGACTCCGTGGCCTTTGCCTGGAAGCGCAAGGCGCTCAAGGAGGGCTCCGGGGAGTCCATCGAGCTGGGGACGTCCGGACAGCCGGGCTCGAACCACTGCGACCTGGACAGCATGGGGACGCCCGAAGCCCTCGGCTTGCGCCGGCATCCCGCCATCCAGCAATCGCTCCAGCAGTGCTGCGGGACGGATGCGAACTGCGTGGCGGATGACACGTTGTCGAGCCTGTGTGGCGAGTCGGTCGTGAGCGCGGCGAAGGCGGCCTACGACAGGCACCATGCCCAAGCTGAAGCAACGCTGACTGAACGGCTCCGCGAGTGCTATTTGCCCAAGGGCTCAGGGTACGTCTGCGAGTACACGGACAGCCCCGCGTGCACGCGCCACCGCGAGTGCCTGGAGACGGTGGCGCAGGACTCCCTGAAGCGGGGCTCCAAAGCGTTCGATGCGGAGTTCGCGCTGTGGTTCGAGGCGGTCTCCGATGCGTGCGGGGTGAAGCACAGCAATGAGCGCGCGTGCACGCTCATCGTCGTGGATCCGTGTCGGGGGCGCGTAGGCTACCGCTGCTCGGATGAGAGCATCCGGGAACTCCAGGTGACCTACTAGGCCAGGGCCTTGCGGCCGCGTGCGACCAGCCCCAGCGTGGCCACGGCGGCAAGGCCCCCCGCGATGAGCCGGGGCCAGCGCGGCACGGCCACTTCCCGTTGGACGATGGCGGGCGTCATGCGCTCCGCGTAGAGCTCCACCAGCGCGTGCTCGAAGGCGAGCAGGTCGTGGGGCCCGCGGCTGGACACCCAGTTGCCGTCGCGCACCACGGGCTCGTCCGTCCAGTGCGCGCCCGCGTTCTCCAGGTCGTTGCGGATGCCGGGCCAGGACGTGAGGTGCCGGCCTTCCAGCAGCCCCGCGGACGCGAGCAGCCACGGCCCGTGGCAGATGACCGCGATGGGCAGGTCCAACAGGTCCGCGTCGCGCACGAAGTCCAACGCCAGCGCGCTCTGCCGCAGGAAGTCCGGGTTCATGAAGCCGCCGGGCAGGAGCAGCGCGTCGAAGTCCGCGGCCTTCACCTCGCGCAGCGTGGCGTCCACGCGGACCTTCTTGCCGGGCACCAGCAGGTTCATGCCCCGGATGCGGCCCTTGTGGAGGGAGATGATGGTGACGTGCGCGCCCTCCTTCTCCAGGCGCTTCACCGGCCGCGTCAGCTCCACCTGCTCGAAGCCATCCGCTGCCAGCACGGCCACCCGCATCCCCTTCAGCTTCTTCATTGCTGCGTCCTCCCCGGATCCGTGGGTTTCCGACAACCCCGTCGTGCAGGGTGGGCATGCCCTGGGGGGC
>NZ_RAWA01000142.1 GCF_003611675.1 Corallococcus sp. CA053C | reverse complement strand
GGGCCACGGGAGCGGTGGGGGTCTGGGTCCGGGCCCAGTCCTCTGCGGAGCGACCGCTGGCGTCACGGAGCGCGGGGGAGGCGCCCTGGTGGCGGAGCTCGTTGGCGACCTCGTCGCGGCCGAAGAGGACCGCGAACATCAGGGCTGTCTGACCCAGGCGGTTGGTCTGGTCCACGGCGCAGGGCTGGGCATTCAGCACCTTCACGACGTCCGCGTAGCCCTTGAAGGCGGCGCCCATCAGGGCGGTGTTGCCGCGGTTGTCGCCCGCGCAGGCGTCGGCCCCGGCGGCGATGAGTGCCTTCACCGTCTCCGTGTGGCCGTAGTAGGCGGCGAGGATGAGGGGGGAGAAGCCGCGCGTGTCGCGGGCCTCCACCGGCGTGCCGGCCTTGATCAGCCCGGTGACGATGTCCGTCTCGCCCTCGCGCGCGGCGGCCAGCAGGTAGCGCTCCGCATCGCTGGTGGCGAGCAGCCGTCCGGAAGGCGCGGGGGCGCGCAGTGACATCCACGCGGCGGTCAGCAGCGCGGCGACCAGCATCACCAGACCCAACGAACCGAGCAGCAGCTTGCGAACCATGAGGGCGTCTCCAGGGGGCCCCCGCCTCGGTGGGCGAGGACGGGGGCCTTGTGTGGCGTTGGAAGCAGCAGTGATGGGCGGACTAGCGCGCGGCGAGCGGGGCCACGGCGGCCTTCGCGTCGTCGAGCTTCACGTTGACGGCCTTGGCCAGCCGCGTGCCGTAGTCCGCGTTGGCCGTGTAGAAGAAGCCGACGAGGCGCGCCTTCACCTTCGCGTCACGGACCTGGCCCAGGTCGCCGGCCAGGTTCTGCACCAGCCGCTCCTTGCCGCCCGCGTCGAGCGCCGCCCAGAAGGCGCCCGCCTGCGCGAAGTTGTCCGTCTTGTCGATGGCGCGCTGCTGCGTGGTGCCCGCGAGGGGCGCCTGGGACAGCAGCGCCGCGGGCGTGTCCATCGTCTCCTTCGTGATGCTGGGCTCGTAGTTCACGTCCGACTTCGTGTTGGACGCGTTCAGCGCGCCGCCCTGGCTGTTGTTGTTCACCGGCGCCTTCGCGTGGTTCACGGGCAGCGACAGGTAGTTGGCGCCAATGCGGTAGCGCTGCGTGTCCGCGTAGGAGAAGAGGCGGCCCTGCAGCAGCCGGTCCTCGGACGGCTCGATGCCCGGCGGCACCACGCCCGGGGAGAAGGCGGCCTGCTCGGTCTCCTCGAAGAAGTTGTCCGGCAGCTTGTTGAGCGTGAACTTGCCCAGCTTCACCGGGGGCAGCTTGTCCTTGGGCCACTCCTTCGTCGCGTCCAGCGGGTCGAAGGAGAAGCTGTCCAGGTCCTTCGGATCCAACACCTGCACGCTCAGCTCCCACGAGGGGAACTTGCCCTGCTGGATGTTGGTGTAGAGGTCATGCGTCGCGTGCTGGAAGTCCTGGCCGCCCAGCTTCGTCGCCTCCTCCACGGTGAGGCCCTTCACGCCCTGCTGCGACTTCCAGTTGAACTTGACGTACTTCACCTCGCCCTTGGCGTTGACGAACTTGTACGCGTGCACGCCGTTGCCATCCATCTGGCGGTAGCTCGCCGGGATGCCCAGGTCCGAGTAGAGCTGGGTCAGCATGTGCGTGGCTTCGGGCTGGTGGCTGAAGAAGTCGAAGAAGCGGTTCGGGTCCTGCCGGTTGGTGACGGGCGACGGCTTGAGCGAGTGCACCATGTCCGGGAACTTGATGGCGTCGCGGATGAAGAACACGGGCAGGTTGTTGCCGACCAGGTCCCAGTTGCCCTCGTCCGTGTAGAACTTCAGCGCGAAGCCGCGCGGGTCGCGCAGCGTCTCCGGCGAGCCGCTGGGGTGGATGACCGTGGAGAAGCGCACGAACATCGGCGTCTTCTTGCCCTTCTGGGAGAAGACCGACGCGCGCGTCAGCTGCGAGAAGTCGCCGTAGCTCTCGAAGGAGCCGTAGGCGCCCACGCCGCGCGCGTGCACCACGCGCTCCGGGATGCGCTCACGGTCGAAGCGCGCCAGCTTCTCGATGAGGGCGAAGTCCTCCAGCAGGACGCCGCCCCGGGGACCGGCCGTCTTCGAGCTCTGGTTGGTGCCCAGCGGCGCACCGGAGTCGGTGGTGATGGGGGGAGGGTTGCCGGCCGCGAGGGCGGGTGCGCCGGACAGCAGGACCGTGAGCAACAGGGAGCGACGCATCAAGGGGAACTCCTGGGTTTCGGGGAACGCGGACCTGGACACAGCACGTCCCGTGCCGCCAGGATGACTCCAGGAAATTCAAGGATTTAAGCTCGCGGCCCTGGCAGTCTCACCGGCATGTCGGTGAATCCACCGGGATTCCGGTTGTCGAAATCACCGCCAGGCCGGTGTTACAGCGGGCACCGAAAAATCGGTGTGGCCGGATGACGCGCGGGGATGCCTCGGTGCGGCATCATTTCCAGGGGGTCGGGCGCCCGGGTTCTTGAGCCCATTGTGCTGGGGCTCGGGTAGGGTGCGCGCATGTCAGGCCCGTTTATCGACGACGCGCGGATCGCAGAAGCGCGGAAGCTGGCGGACGAGATCGTCAACCCGATCTTCGACCTCATCCAACACAACACCACTGTCTCCAACGAGCGCACCGTGCTGCGCTTCTTCGGGCTCTCCGATGCGGGGGCGCGCGGCGTGCCGCTCGCCAACCTCATGGTGGACAAGCTGAAGGCCGCCGGGGTGCTCAACCGGGGCGCCGCGTACTGGTATGGCCGCGCGCTTCAATTGGGCGCCAGGAGCCCGCTGGAAGCGGTGGAGCGCCTCACCGCGCTGCCCGCGGACAAGATGGGCGTGCTGTCGCCGGAGATGGAGGCCAACCTGCGCGACGAGGTGCGCTCGGAGGCCCGCGCGGCGATGGCGGAGTTGAAGGCGCGCATCGCCCAGCGCAACGCCCTGCGTGAGCAGTTCCCCATGTCGCCCGCGCCGCACAAGTACGTCATCGTCGCCACGGGCAACATCTACGACGACGTGGATCAGGCTCGGGCCGCGGCGCAGGCGGGCGCGGACGTCATCGCGGTCATCCGCTCCACGGCGCAGTCGCTCCTGGACTACGTGCCCCACGGCGCGACGACGGAGGGCTACGGCGGCACCTATGCCACCCAGGAGAACTTCCGCGTGATGCGCGAGGCCCTGGACGACGAGAGCCGCAAGCTCAAGCGCTACATCCAGCTCACCAACTACTCGTCCGGCCTGTGCATGTCGGAGATCGCCTTCTGCGCGGCGTACGAGCGGCTGGACATGCTGCTCAACGACGCGATGTACGGCATCCTCTTCCGCGACATCAACATGCGGCGGACGTTCATCGACCAGTACTTCAGCCGCCGCATCTGCGCCCTGGCCGGCATCATCATCAACACCGGCGAGGACAACTACATCACCACCGCGGATGCCTACGACGCGGCCCACACCGTCATCGCCAGCCAGTTCATCAACGAGTGCTTCGCCAAGCGCGCGGGGCTCAAGGACTGGCAGCTGGGCATCGGGCACTCGTACGAGATTGATCCTTACCGCGACGACACGCTGCTCTTGGAGCTGTCGCAGGCGATGCTGGTGCGCCGCTGCTTCCCGGACGCGCCGCTCAAGTACATGCCGCCCACCAAGCACAAGGAGACGGACATCTTCTTCAGCCACGCGTACGACGTGATGGCGGACCTGGTGGCCATCTGGACGCGGCAGGGCATCCAGCTGTTGGGGATGATGACGGAGGCCATGCACACGCCGCTGCTCGCGGACCGGTACGTGGCGCTCAAGTCCGCGTCGTACATCCACCGCGCGGCGCGCGGCATCGACGAGGAGTTCACCGTCCGCGAGGACGGGAAGATCGCCAACCGGGCGCGAGAGGTGTTCGCCAACGCGGAGCAGCTGCTGCGCGAGTGCCATGCCGAGGGCATGGTGGCCGCCATCGGCAAGGGCCGCTTCGGCGACGTCAAGCGCGAGGAGACCGGTGGCAAGGGCCTGGACGGCGTGGTGCCGAAGGCTCCGGATTACTTCAACCCGTTCCTTGAAATGCTGGAGGCGTCATGATCGCCAGTACCCTGCTGACTGTGATGTTGGCCGCGGGCGGTTCCGCGGATGCGCTGACGAACGTGTCGGTGAAGAACGTTTCGCTGAAGGCCCCGGCCGCGTGGACGCGCTCGTCCATGGACGGCACGGAGAAGTTCCTGGCGCCTTCCGGTGACGCGTACTTCCTGGTGGACGTGGGCGCGGTGCAGACCGCCGGCATGAAGGCGGAGGTCTGTCGCCAGAAGATCCTCGCGAGCATCGGCGGCACCAGCTGGACGATGGTGAAGGTGGGCGGTCAGCCGGCGGCCTGGAAGGCGGACACGGACGCGGCGCCGGACGGCAGCGGCAACGTGGACACCGTGACGTACGTGGGCTGCAACGGGAAGACCACGTGGTCGGTGGTCTTCTACATGGAGCAGGGCAAGAAGGACCGTTTCGCCGCGGTGGCCGAGAAGGTCGGCACCAGCGTGACGTTCACTCCGCCCAAGGGGAAGTGAGCCGATGGTGAAGCCGAGCAAGCAGATCATCCGCCCCTACGGAGACCGGCGCGACGACGGCATGGTGCAGCTGTCGTTCACCCTGCCGGTGCCGCTGTCGGAGAAGGCGAAGGAGGCCGCCGCCCAGTTCACGAAGAAGATGGGCTTCACCGACGTGAAGGTGGCGGCCGCGGAGCGGGCGGCGGACCAGTACACGTTCTTCGTCGTCTACGCGCGCTCCGCCGTGTCGTTGGACTACGCGGAGATCGACGTGCCGGAGGTGGTGGTGCGCAAGATGGGGTTCAACGACCTCAACGCGCTCATCAAGGAGAAGGTGGGCCGCCGCATCGTCGTCTTCGGCGCGTGCACCGGCACGGACACGCACACGGTGGGCATCGACGCCATCCTGAACATGAAGGGGTACGCGGGCGACTACGGCCTGGAGCGCTACCCGGGCTTCGAGGCGTTCAACCTGGGCAGCCAGGTGCCGAACGAGGACCTGATCAAACGCTCCATGGCGAAGCACGCGGACGCCATCCTCGTGTCCCAGGTCGTCACGCAGCGCGACGTGCACAAGGACAACTCGCGGCAGTTCATTGACGCGGCGAAGGCCGCGGGCATCCACGGCAAGACGCTGCTGCTCCTGGGCGGGCCGCGCGTGGACCACAAGCTGGCGCTGGAGCTGGGCTTCGACGCGGGCTTCGGGGCGGGCACCAAGCCGTCCGACGTGGCGAACTACATCGTGCACGCGGTGTTGAAGAAAGAGGGCAAGGAGTCCCAGGACTCCCACTACCAGGGGGAACCCACGTGAGCACGGGCGTGAAGGCGGTACTGCGGTTGCGCATGGGCAGCCATGACGCGCACTACGGCGGCAACCTGGTGGACGGGGCGCGGATGCTCGGCCTGTTCGGCGACGTGGCCACGGAGCTGTGCATCCGTTCGGACGGGGACGAGGGGCTGTTCCGCGCCTACGACGCGGTGGAGTTCCTGGCGCCGGTGTACGCGGGCGACTTCATCGAAGCGGAAGGTGAGATCGTCAGCATGGGCAACTCGTCGCGGAAGATGCGCTTCGAGGCGCGCAAGGTCATCCGTCCCAGGCCGGACGTGAATGACTCCGCGGCGGACGTGCTGCCGGAGGCCATCGTCGTGTGCCGCGCGACGGGCACCTGCGTGGTTCCGAAGGACAAGCAGCGGGGGCAGAAATGAGCAAGCCCATGGTGATCACCGCGGCGATGGTGGGCGCGGAGACGACGCGCGCGCAGACGCCGTACCTGCCCATCACCGCGGAGGAGATCGCCGAGGACGCGGCGAAGTGCCGCGAGGCTGGAGCGGCGATGGTGCACCTGCACGTGCGCACGGCGGACGGCAAGCCGTCCCAGGACGCGGAGCTGTTCCGCGCGGCGATCCGCGCCATCCGCAAGCGCACCGACGTGCTCATCCAGACGTCCACGGGCGGCGCGGTGGGCATGGACGTGGACGAGCGGTGCGGCGCGCTCACGCTCACCGGCGCGGACAAGCCGGACATGGCCACGCTCACCACGGGCACGGTGAACTTCGGGGAAGAGGTGTTCTGGAACCCGAGGCCGCTGGTGCGTGACATCGCGAAGCGCATCCGCGCGATTGGCCTGCGGCCGGAGCTGGAGTGCTTCGACGTGGGGATGATCGACGAGGCGCGCTACCTGGCGAAGGAGGGCCTGGTGGAGCTGCCAGGGCACTTCGACTTCGTGCTGGGCGTGCCGGGCACGTTGCAGGCGCGGCCGGAGGTGCTGGACTTCATGATCGCCTCGCTGCCGGAGGGCTGCACGTGGACGGTGGCGGGCGTGGGTCGCCATCAGCTCCCGTTCGTGGATGAGGCCGCGAAGCGCGGCGGCAACGCGCGCGTGGGCCTGGAGGACAACATCTACCTGTCCAAGGGCGTGCTCGCGAAGGGCAACCACGAGCTGGTGGCTGACGCCGCGAAGCGAGCCCGCGCGAACGGCCGCGAGCCCGCCACGCCCGAGCAGGCCCGGCAGCTGCTGCGCCTGGGCTGAAGCCGAATGGAAACGCGGTGCCCGGGTGCGGAGGACGCCCCGGGCCCGCGAGCATCAGGCGGCCCAGGCCCAGCCCACGTGTCCGTCGGGCCGTACCAGCATCCCGCCGACGTCGCGGAACTCGGCGCGTCCCACGGGGCGGTGCGCCCGGAGAAGGGTCGCCCTCGGAGGCCATCCCGGCTCCCAGCGGGGCAGAGGGCCTGAGCCGAAGCCGAGCATCAACCAACGGCCCGGATGCAGCGCTGCGTAGATCGCGATGTCCGCGCCTTCGTCCTGCGTGAGGTCCAGGTCGCTCAGCCGGCGTCCGCTCCATTCGGGGAGGAGTGGCGCATCCACCTGGGGCGCAGGGACTTCAAGCGATGAGTAGCCCACGTCGAGCGCGCCGATGGCGTTGGCCAGCTTCCGGTTGAGGTCCGGTGCCCGCAGCAGGTCGCTCATCACCTCGCGCAGGGCCAGGGTCTCCTGCGTGGCGCTCATGAGCGCGGTCTGCGCCAGCGTGTTGCGGATGAGCGCATCCCCCACCGGCCGACGCTCGCGCATGTAGCTGTCCAGCAGTGCTTCCGGCGCGCCGTCCTTCACCACCGCCGCGAGCTTCCAGCCCAGGTTCATCGCGTCCTGCAACCCGACGTTGAGCCCCTGGCCTCCCGCCGGGAAGTGGATGTGCGCGGCATCCCCCGCGAGCAGCACGCGGCCCTCGCGGTAGCGGTCCGCGATCCGTGTCTCGTTGCCGAAGCGGGACAGCCACCGGGGGTCCTTCATGCCGAAGTCCGTGCCCGCGATGCGCGTGACGCTCTCCCGCAGCTCCTCCAGCGTGACGGGCTCGCGGACTGACACGTGTTCGCGGAGCGGATCGCTGATCACGATGCGATGGACGCCCGGCGCCATCGGCACCACCATCACGCCGCCCCGCGTGCTCGAGATGCCGATGGCGGGCTGTGACGGCGGCTCACCGAGCGTCACGTCCCCCAGCATCGCCGTGCGCGTCACGTCCGTTCCCGGGAAGGCGATGCCCGCGAGCCTCCGCACCGCGCTCCGGGCCCCATCCGCCCCCACCACGAAGCGCGCCCGCACCTGGAACGCGCCCGCGCTCGACGTGCCCTCCAGCTCCACGCCTTCGTCATCCTGTCGCAGCGCCTCCACCGTGTGGCCCCGCAGCACGTCCACGCCCAGCTCCCGGGCCCGCGCCTCCAGCAGCGCCTCCGTCACGGCCTGCGGGAGGAACAGCGTGTAGGGGAAGCGCGTGTCGAGCACACTGAAGTCCAGCCGCGTGTCCAACATCGCGAAGTGCCCCGTGGGCAGCGGCCGGCCCTGCGCCAGGAACCGCCCCTCCAGTCCGCGCAGCGCCAGCACCTCCAGCGTGCGCGGATGCAGCGTCAGCGCACGCGACTCACGCACCGGCTCCGCGCGCCGCTCGAGCACCTGGACGCGCACTCCCGCCAGCGCCAGCTCGCAGGCGAGCCACAGCCCGGTGGGGCCACCTCCCACCACCGCCACATCGAGGACTTCCGCCATGATCGATCTCCCGCCCGAAGGCTCAAACTAACGTTGTTAGGGATCGACTAACAGTGTTAGTTTGTCAAGTCAGCGAGGGTGGACCGGGGCATGCGAATCCAGCGGGAGCAGGTCGTGGCGGCGGCGTGGGCGCTGCTGGATGAGGCGGGCCTGGAGGGCCTGACGATGCGCGTGCTGGCGAAGGCGCTCTCCATCCAGGCGCCGTCGCTGTACTGGCACTTCCCGGGCAAGCAGGCCCTGTTGGACGCGATGGCGGACACGCTGATCCACGACGTGGCGCGGACGCTGACGGCGGACTCACCCTGGGAGCGGGTGGTGCGCACCGTGGCGAAGGACCTGCGGCGCGCGTTCCTCCAGCACCGCGATGGCGCCCGCGTCTACGCCGGCACCTTCGTCGTCTCCGAGCACACGCTGCGCGTCAGCGACACCCTCATCGGAAGCCTGGGCCGGGCGGGGCTCAAGCCCCAGGAGGCGAGCTGGGCGGCCTTCACCGTGCTCGACTACGTGCTGGGCTTCACCATCGAGGAGCAGGGCTTCACCGCGCAGGGCGAGGAGACGGCGGAGCGGGCAGGGGCCCTGCGCGAGCTGGCCAGGGCCCGCTACCCCCATGCGGCTGGCGCGGTGGAGGCCATCCTCGATCGCGACTTCGACCGACGCTTCGCCTTCGGCCTGGACCTGCTCGTCGCGGGGATTCGCGCCCGACTGCCCGCGAAGTAGCGGCACGCCGTCAGGATCCGCGCGCCCCTTTCGTCCCGCTGCCCGGTCCGCAGCGCATCCCCGACACCTGCCCGTCATCCCGGCTGCCCGGCCGGGGTGGCTCGGGCATCATGCCGCGCATTCCTCCCGGCCTGACGGGAGACCACGAGGAGTCCTCGGCGATGGATACGGAACTGCTGGGCAAGGGTGTGCTGGTGACGGGGGGCGCGGGGGGCATCGGCTCGGCGCTGGTGCGGGCGTTCGCGGGCGAGGGCGCGAAGGTGGTGGTGCACTACCACCGCAGCCAGGAGAAGGCGGCGGCGCTCGCGCGCGAGGTGGGCGGCACGTCCGTGCGCGCGGACCTCACGGTGGAGGCGGACGTGGACGCGCTCGTGCCCGCGGCGGTGAAGGACCTGGGCCGGCTGGACGTGCTGGTGTGCAACACGGGCGTGTGGCCCGCGGCGGATGAGCCGGTGTGGCAGATGTCGCTGACGCGCTGGCGCCGCACGCTGGCGGAGAACCTGGACAGCGTGTTCCTGAGCTGCCGCGCGTTCCTGCGCCACGTGGCCACCACCGGCACGGGCAACATCGTCATCATCAGCTCCACGGCGGGCCTCTTCGGCGAAGCGGGCCACACCGACTACGCGGTGGCCAAGGGCGCGCTCACCACCGGCTTCGTCAAGAGCCTGAAGAACGAGCTGCACCGCATCGCGCCCCTGGGCCGCGTCAACGTGGTGTGCCCGGGCTGGACGGCGGTGGACCGCCACCGCGACAAGCTGGACGACCCGAAGTTCGTCGGCCGCGTCACGCGGACGATGCCGCTGCGCAAGGTGGGGCAGCCAGAAGACGTGGCGCGGGTGGTGGTGACGCTCGCGTCGGACCGCATCTCCGGACACGTGACGGGAGAGGTCGTCACCGTGGCGGGGGGCATGGAAGGAAGGGTGCTGCATGAAGGCTGACATGGACGTACGCGCGTACAACCGCGAGGCGTGGGACGGCGAAGTGGGCCGCGGCAACGTGTGGACCGTCCCGGTGGGCCCGGAGGTCATCGCCGCCGCGCGCCGGGGCGACTGGAGCGTGGTGCTCACGCCGACGAAGCCCGTGCCCAGGGCGTGGTTCGGGGACCTCGCCGGCAAGGACGTGCTGGGCCTCGCGAGCGCGGGCGGGCAGCAGTGTCCGGTGCTCGCGGCGGCGGGCGCGCGCGTCACCGTGTTCGACAACTCCCCCGCGCAACTCGGGCAGGACCGCAAGGTCGCCGAGCGCGAGGGCCTGACGTTGAAGCTCGTGGAGGGCGACATGAAGGACCTGTCCGCCTTCGCTGATGGGAGCTTCGACCTCATCTTCCACCCGTGCTCCAACTGCTTCGTGGACGCGATCCTTCCGGTGTGGCGCGAGGCCTTCCGCGTGCTGCGCCCGGGCGGCGTGCTCCTGGCAGGCATCTGCAACCCGGTGCGCTACCTCTTCGACCCCGCGCAGGAAGAGCAGGGCGTGCTGCGGCTCAAGTACACGATGCCGTACTCGGACTTCACCAGCCTCACCGACGAGGAGCGCCGCCGCTACACCGACAAGGGCGAACCCATGTGCGTGGGGCACTCGCTGGAGGATCAGCTCGGCGGCCAGTTGCAGGCGGGCTTCGTGCTCACCCACCTCTTCGAGGACAAGTTCCCGGAGAAGGACCTGCTCTCCACGTTCCTGCCCACGTTCATGGCCACGCGCGCGGTGAAGCCACCCCTGCGTCCGTGACACAGAAGTGCGTTGCGCTCGGGAGCTGAAAAAGCCTACAGGTGCGGGGTCCGGGTCCAACCGGACATCCCCCCTTTGTAGGAGTCACCCATGAAGCTGTCCCTGCGTCTCTCGGTGCTGTTGTTCGCGGGCGTTTCCGTTCTGGGCCTGGGCTGTGAAGGTGCGTCGCGCGACCCGCTGAATGCCGTGGAGGCGGGCGCGCAGGTGGCCGTGGAGCCCCAGCTCGCGGAGGTGAAGCAGGGCGCGGTGGGCGACACGGTCCTGCGCTGTACGCAGCCGCAGGACGGCTCGTACCTGGAGGTCGTGCAGACGGCCACGGGCTACGAGGCGGCCACGGTGACGGAGGCGTACGATCCGTGGGACTGCCGCTGCACGTACCTGAAGCGCGAGGTGCTGGGCCAGTACACCCGCTGCAACCGCTCCACGGTGGATCCGCGCATCCTCAACTGCTTCCGCATCGAGCCGAACGGCACGACGGGCAAGGTGGTGTTGTCCACCACGCGCAACCAGCTGACGCAGATGGTGATCGGCGGGACGCAGACGGTGTCTCGCACCGAGCTGAGCATCGCGGCCATCAACCAGGACCCGGGCCACACGCCGCGCCTGGACTTCACCTACGACATGGCGGACTGCCAGTAATCTCCGCCGTCCGGACCGCGATTTAACCTTCCGCGGGCTCCGGGGTTTCAGGTGTCAGAGGGCGACGGGGGCAGGCCTGCATGGCTGCCCTCCTCGCGCTCCTGACCCGAACCTGGAGTCCACACCATGTCGCTGAAGTCCGTTCTTCGCGGTACCGCTGTCGCCTCGCTGCTGTTCGCCGTGCCCGTGTTCGCCCAGACGGCCTCCACGCCCGACTCCGCGCCCCAGGCCGGCCAGTGCGAGCGCGGCGGCGGCCACCACGGCAGGCACGGTGGAAACAAGTTCGGCCGCATGCAGCAGCGGCTGGACAAGCAGGTCGCGGAGGGGCGCCTCACCCAGGCCCAGGCCGACGGCTTCAAGGCCGAAGCCCAGAAGCTGCACGAGGAGATGAAGGCCGCCCGCGCCGCCAGCAACGGCCAGGTGGACGAGGCCCAGCGCTCGCAGTTCAAGGAGCGCCGCCGCGCGCTGAAGGAGAAGATCAAGGCCGCGCTGGCGCCCACGCAGCAGGGCGCCTGAGGTCCGCCGTGGAGGGGGAACGTGACGAAGGGGCACCGGCCAGCGCAGACTGACCGGGCCCCCTGTCGTCGGGAGTCTCCATGGTCCGCGGTCTCCTCGTCGCAGTCGTCGCCCTCACCCTTGGCTGCCGCGCGCACTCGGGCGTGACGGAGGCGGGAACGCAGGCCTCGGCCGGGGGGCCGGAGGTGGCGGAGAAGCCGCTGACGCTGGTGGCGGATGCGGAGCTGGTGCGCGTGCAGGACCGCGCCCGCTACATCGTCGCCTCGGAGCAGGGCGCCATCCGCGCCACGGACCTGCTGCTGGAGCGGGCGGACCTGGACCGCACGCGGATGAACTGGTTCTTCACCGTGCCGCGCGGCAACGCCTGGTACGCCGTCTTCGGGCGCTTCAGCCCGGAGGACACCTTCGTCCCGGCCTACGCGTACCGCGCGCCCATCGAGTTCTCCGGCGAGATGGAGGACTTCCCGGTGGCGTCGCTGCCCGAGGGCATGGAGGCCGTGGCGCGCGCCGTGAGCACCGCCTGCGAGCGCGTCTTCCAGGTGCACGGGCGCAAGCAGCTCAACCCCGTCGTGGTGGAGGAGGACGACGGCATCACCGTGTACGTGCTGCAGGGCTTCGACGACTCGAACCTGTACCTGCTGGGCGGCGACTTCCGCTTCCGCTTCAGCAAGGACGGCCGCCAGAAGCTCCAGGAGCTGCCGCTGCACCAGGGCCTCATCCCCGTGTCCGTGGCGCCGGATGGTGACGGCGAGCGGCCGGCGTTCTCCGCGCACGCGCACGTGCTGTTCCCGGGGCCGCTGGAGACGGAGCTCGCGCTGGTGATGCTCTATCCCGTCCTGGGCGGCCTGTTCGTGGGCACGTCGGATCAGGACTGCATCTACGCGCTGTCATCCGACGGCACCATCCGCGCGGTGCGCCTGAGCCGCGAGGAGATCCTCCGAGAACTGCGGCCCGACGGCACCTTCGCCCCTCCTGAAGCCCTGGTGCCCGCGAAGGACGACGAAGCGGACGTGGTGCTCTGAACAGCCGCCGCCCCGGCACTGTTGAGCTTCCACCATCCCCGTCGTCCTGGAGCCGTGGCCCATGGGCTCGCGGTGCCTACAGTGCTCCGCCTCACGGGGCCGCCCGGTGCATCGCGCGGCCCCGTGTACCCGACAGGAGGACGTGATGGCCTTGCAGAACGACTACCAGGACGTGTTGGACGTGGCGAAGAACGTGGGCGCCAAGGTCGAGACCCGTGAGGAGGGCGGCAAGCTCATCATCAAGGGCTCGGTGGACCACGCCTTTGACCGCGATCGCATGTGGGATCAGATCAAGGCGAAGCACCCGAAGTGGAACGACGAGATCATGGTCAACCTGACCGTGACCCACGCGGAACCCTACGGCGTCTACACCGTGAAGTCGGGCGACACGCTGGGCAAGCTGGCCAAGGACATCTACGGCGACGTGAAGCTGTACCCGAAGATCTTCGAGGCCAATAAGGACCAGCTCAAGGACCCGGACCACATCAAGGTGGGCCAGGTGCTCAAGCTGCCGCCGAAGACGATCGTCAACAAGGCGTAGCGGGAAGCGCGCCCCCCTGCCGACGGTGGCTCCGGCTTCATGGCGAGGCCGTCGGCAGCGGAAGCGGTGCACTACACCGGGGAGATCTCCCGGCGGCGGTACGGACGCTCCACGCGCTTGTTCGCGGTGCGCTTGAGCGCGCGGGCGAGCAGCCGCCGCGTGTCGCGCGGATCCACCACGTCGTCCACCATCGCCATCGCGGCGGTGCGCTCGATGCGGATGTGCTGGCGCAGCCCGTCCGACAGCTCCTTCTTCATCGCGGCGGCGACCTCCGGGCTCTCCGCGCCCTGGAGCACCTTGCGCGCGGCGATGGACACCATGCCCTCCGGGCCCATCACGGCGATCTCCGCGCCCGGCCACGCGACGAGCAGGTCGGGTTCGAAGGCGCGGCCGTTCATCACGTAGTAGCCGGCGCCGTAGCCCTTGCGCACGACGACGGTGAACTTGGGCACGGTGGCACTGGCGGTCGCGTACATCATCTTCGCGCCGTGGCGGATGATGCCCTGCTGCTCCACCTTGGTGCCCACCATGAAGCCGGGCACGTCCTGCAGGAAGAGCAGGGGGATGTTGAAGGCGTCGCACAGGTTGATGAACCGCGCCGCCTTGTCCGCCGCGTTCACGTCCAGGATGCCGCCCAGGTACATGGAGTTGTTCGCGACGATGCCCAGCGGGTAGCCGTCGATGCGCGCCAGGCCCGTGATGAGGTTGCGCGCCCAGCGCGGCTTCATGGGGAAGAACTTCCGGTCATCCACCAGCGACAGGATGACCTTGTGCATGTCGAACGCCTGGCGCGGGCTCTCCGGCACCACCTTGAGCAGGTCGTCGTCACGGCGGTCGAACGGGTCGCTGGACGGGCGGCGCGGCGGCTTGTCCTCGCAGTGGGACGGGAAGAAGCCCAGGTACTCGCGCACGGCGGCGAGGCAGGTGGCGTCGTCCGGGTACTCCGCGTCCGCGACGCCGGAGATTTCATTGTGCACCTTCGCGCCGCCCAGCTCCTCCTCCGTGACCTTCTCGCCCACGGTGGACTCGACGAGGTACGGCCCTCCGATGGCGAGTGAGCTGGTGCCCTTCACCATGGGGAGGAAGTCCGCGAGGCCCGGGATGTAGGCCGTGCCGGCGGCGCCGGGGCCCACCATCGCGGCGACCTGCGGGATGACGCCGCTCATCACCACCTGCTCGCGGAAGAGGTAGCCCGTGTCCGCGAAGCTCGCGATGCGGCGGGGGTCGATGCCGGAGCTCGCGTCCAGCCGCGCGCCGGCCGAGTCCACCAGCCACACCATGGGGATGCGGTTCTTCAGCGCGATGTCGCGCAGCCGCGCCACCTTGCGCTCACCAATCTCCCCGATGGAGCCACCGAACACGGTGAAGTCGTAGAGCGCGGCGGCCACCGGGCGGCCGTCGATCTCCCCCGTGCCGGTGATGACGCCGTCGGCGGGGGAGGGCTTGCCGTCCTCCTCCTCGGGCAGGTTGCCCTGGTGCGCGGCGAGCAGCCCCAGCTCCTCGAAGGTGCCTTCATCGAAGAGGAGCTTCAGGCGCTCACGCGCGGTGAGCTTCCCCTTGGCGTGCTGGCGCTCGATGCGCTCCGGGCCTCCCATGCCCTCGTTGCGCTGGCGCTGCTCGGCGAGCTTCTCCACGCGTTCGGTCATCTTCATGGCAGTGGCACTCCCTGGATTGATTCTAGAATCAATCCAACCAGGGATGGTGCCCGACAGGAAGGGGAGAAGTGTGGGAAGCGTCAGGCCAGGCGCAGCCGCGCGGCCCAGGTGAAGTAGGCGCTGCGGGGGTCGGCGAGCGGGTCGCGGAAGAGGGCGCGGATGTCCGCGACGTCCACCTGGCCGGCGTCGAAGGCGCGGTAGAGGCTGTCGCCCAGCAGGTAGCCGAGCGCATGGCTGACGCCGTGGAAGAGGCGGTCGCGGCGCAGGGGGAGCAGCTTCACGGCCTCGTCCGGCCCTTCGGTCTCCGTGGCCTTGTGGGCGAGCACGAAGGCGGCGATCTGCCGCTCCAGGCCCCGGGCCTCGCCGAAGCGCTTCGCCCACTCGGAGACGGTGGGGCAGGTGCGGCGCGGGTTGACGAGCTTGGAGCCGAAGAAGCCCAGGGCCTCCTCCAGGCAGCGCGCGTAGAAGGCTTCGGACGCGCCGCGCGGGGCGTCCATGGCGTCGCCCACGGCGCAGTGGCGCACGAAGTGGGCGGCCTCCTCGGCGGCGTGGTTGAGCGACAGCGACGCGAGGTAGGCCGTGCGCGCGCGGGGGATGTAGCCGCTCTCGCGGGACAGGATGTGCTTGCGCAGCTGGGACAGCTCCGCCTGGGTGAAGCGGCCGCGCTGACGGATCCGCGCGAGCACGTCGCCGTCCGCCGCCGTCGTCACCTCCACCGAGTCCAGCGCGCGGCCTACTGGCACGCCCGCGAGCCGACCGATGAGCTCCGACATCTCCCGGAAGCGCTCCGCGGCGCTGCGGTCCAGGAGCGGGGCGTCGTCGCCTTCGGCCTCCAGGTAGTCCAGGAAGCTCTGCTGGCAGAGGACGGGCGACGCGTTCATCAGGCACAGCGCGCCGTCCGCCAGCTCCACGGCCTCCGCGGAGCCCAGGCGGCCCTCGCGGGCGAGGCGCCACCAGAGCCCTTCCGCGTTCTGGTAGACGACCAGGCTGCGGCGGGGGTGGGTGTCCCCGAGTGCGCGCTCCACCTGGGCGGGCAGGTGACAGGGGGCGGCGTGGAACTGCCCCACGAGCACCATCACAAGCGGGACGTCCTCCGCGCGGGCGACCCGGGCGATGCGTTCGGCGGCGAAGGCGTCGCGCAGGGCGAGCGAGCGCTCTCCCTGGGCCCGCCGGTCGATGGCCGCCACCGTGAGCTTGTGGCGCTTCGCGAAGCCGAGCACGGCGCGGATGCCGCCGCCCGGACCGAAGCCCGTGTCGGCGCCGTGGCCCAGGCGGGACAGGAGCGTGCGCTCCGGCAGCCGTCCCGCGAGGTACGCGTCCAGCGCGGTCTGGTGACGGCCCTCCACGCATTCGAGCGCCAGCACGACACGGCGTCCGGAGGCGAGGGCGCGCTCGGCGAGGTCCAGGTACGTCTGCTGGGCCAGGGGGAGCGTGTGGTAGTCGCCGACGTAGACGAGGTCCGAGGCCACGACGCGCTGGTGCACGTGGGTGACGGGGACGACGCGCTGGTAGGTGCTCGTGCGCCGACGGTAGCGCGCCTCGTAGGCGCGGAACGCTTCGGTGCGGCCTTCCACGACCCGGGCAATCTGGGCGCGTTGGCGACGGAAGAGAGCGAGGTGAAGGGCAAGCGACGCGCGCATGGAGACGAGGCAACGTCGCATGCGCTCGCGGGGCCGGCAAAAAATCAGCGGGACGGAGCGGGGTGGCTTGCTTGACTCGCATGACCCTGCAACGGAGCATCGTCATCAATCTTGCGGCCCGTTCTTCCTCGCACGCTCCTTCTCTGTGCCGTGGTGTTGCTCGCGGCTCCCGTCCACGCGCAGGAGCCTGCATTGCTGCACGCCTCGCCGCCCCGCGCGGAGGTCCGGCAGGCGCTCCAGTTGGATGCGACGCTGGTGGACGGCGGCAAGGTGCTGGAGGTCTTCGTCCGGTATCGCGGCCCTGGCGAGCCGTACATCCAGGTCCCGATGCAGCTGCAATACGGCGACCTCTACCGCGCCGCCATCCCGGCCGAACACATGGTGCCGCCCGGCGTGGAGTACTACGTCGAAGCCGTCCTGGTGAGTGGCGACCGCACGCCCCTGTTCATGTCCGCGCTCCGGCCCGCGCGGGTCGTGGTGGGAACACCGGTGAGGGAACAACCTCCGGTGCGTGCAGCGGCTGGAGCGTCAAGGCCAGGGGCACGGTCCGAGGACACGCGGTCCGCTCCGGGCATCGAAGCCTTCACGCCGCCCTCCGGTGGATCGGACGACGAGGACGACGTCGATGCACGCGATTCATCCCGGACGGGAACGCAGGCGCCCGTGACTCCGCCCACCACGTCGCGGGGAAGTGCCGTGGATCCGCGGGCCGGGACGCTGGGGTCGCGAGATTCACAGGATGCTCGCGCCACCGAGGGGACCGGGCCGCGCGGAGCCTCCCGCACAGAGCCTTCCGACCCGCGGGCCGCGAGCCGTCCGGATGGCGCTGATCCGCGTGCGTCGTCCGACCCTCGAACCGCGTCGCGCACCGATGGCTCGGACGCGCGAGGCTCAAGCCGCATGAACGGCACGGACGCGCGAGGTGCCGCCCAGACGAATGGCACGGACACACGAACGTCAAGCCGCACGGACGACTCCGCGCCGCCAGCGTCCTCGCGCGCGGACACTCGCGCTTCAAGCCGTGCAGACGGCGCTGCTCCACCTTCGTCGTCTCGCACGGACGCCCACGCTTCAAGCCGTGCAGATGGCGCTGCACCGAGTGCTTCGTCTCGCACGGACACGCGCGCTTCAGGTCGCACGGACGGCTCCGTTGCCCCTTCGTCCTCTCGCACGAGCGGCACGGACAATCGCGGCGGTGCTCGGACCGACAGCACGGATTCGCGGAGTGCGCGCACTTCGGAATCCGATGATGCGATGGCCGCGCTCAACGCGGATGTCCCGCCGGACGCGCAGGGCAACTCCTCGACCTCCCGCGCACCCACCGCGATGGACGACGACCTGGCGCTCTACAGCGCGGAGGACGTGCTCGCGGTCACGACGCTCCAGGAAGAAGCCGTACGCACCGTGCCGGCCATCGGCGCGTCGTTCAACCGGGCGCAGATGATCTCTCTGGGCGCCCGCACGGTGGCGGATGTGCTGGATGTGGTGCCGGGCGTGTCCGTCAGCCGCGACGTGCAGGGCTTCCACCGCACCGCCATCCGCGGCCTCCGCAACGACGCGGAGGTGCTCTTCCTCCTGGACGGCCACCGCCTCAACAACTTCTTCGACGGCAAGGCGCTGATGAACCTGCCGGTGGAGAACCTGGAGCGCATCGAGGTCATCCGCGGGCCGGGCTCCGCCATCTACGGCGCGGGCGCCTTCCTGGGCGTGGTCAACCTCGTCACGAACCACGCCGACGGCGTGCGCGGCGCCGTCACCACCGGCGGCGTCCCCCGCGACGACGGCCGGCTCGCGCTCGCCACCGACGGGCACCTGTCCGCCGCGCACTCCACGGGCGACCTGCACCTGTTCGCGGACCTGGACCTGTGGAGCCAGGACGGCGACTCGCTCGTCATCGACCACGACGCGCTGGACGCCGAGTCCGTGGATCAGGGCCTGCGCAACGTGGAGGACCCCGCGGGCCACACGCGCGATGGGCGCTTCCTCGTCAACGCGGGCGCGGGCCTGTCGTACGGCCTGGACACCGCCGGACGCGTGGGCATCTCCGCGCGCTACCTCACCGAGCAGCGTGATGCCCTGGTGGGCCTGTTCGACACCGTGGGCGAGGACTCGGAGCTGTCCTGGGACGTGCTGCTCGCCGACCTCACCTGGGACCGGCCCTTGAGCGACGGCGGTCAGGTGCGCGCCCGGCTGGGGTTCGACCAGCAGTCCACCGACCGCCGCTTCCAGCTCACCCCCCGCGACTTCCGCACCGGCACCGGAGCGGATCAGCGCTTCCCGGACGGCCTCCAGGAAGAGACGAGCGTCACCGTGCGCACGGTGTCCGCGTCGGTGGACGCGGACCTCGCGCTCGCGAAGGAGAACCACCTCACCCTGGGGCTCATCGCGGAACAGCAGTCCCTGTCGAAGTACGCGTACACGACGAACTACACGCTCGACGGCCGCCTGCGCCCCAGCCCCGCTGCGCCCGAAGGACTCGTGGACCTGACGGAGCTCGCCGACGGCGCCGCTTCCAGCCGGCTCACCGTGGGCCTGTCCGCGCAGGACCAGTGGACGGTGCTCTCCGCGCTGACGCTCACCTTCGGCCTGCGCGTGGACGCGACCCAGCTTCCCAACGTGGACGCGGACGGCACGCTGGATGGCCGCAAGACCGTGGTGCGCGTCAACCCGCGCGTGGGGCTGGTCATCGCCGCGTCGGACGCGCTCGTGCTCAAGGCCCTCTACGGCCGGGCCTTCCGCCCGCCCACGCCGCAGGAGCTGGTCGAGCGCATCCCCGACACCGACTACAACCAGGGCCGCTTCGAGGGGAACCCGCTCTTGCAGCCCGCCACCGTGGACACCTTCGAGCTGGGCGCGGACCTGGTCCAGGCCGCCGGTGACACCCGCGTGCGCGTGCGCGGCAACGCCTTCCTCCAGAACTTCGCCTCGCCCATCACCCCGGTGGACACCAGCGGCAACATCGTCCCGCTGCGCAACCGCGAGCTGGGCGTGCGCGTGTACGGCGTGGAGGCGGAGGCCCGCCTGGAGGCCTCCAAGCGCGCCGCCGCGTGGGTCAACGCCAGCCTGTCCCGCGCGCAGGACCTGGAACTGCCGGGCCAGTCCCGCCTGCTCACCGACGTGCCCCAGGCGCGCTTCAACGCGGGCGTGTCCATGCCCCTGGGCGACTGGGTGAACCTGGACGTGGTGGTGCGCTCCGGCGCCGAGCGCCGCAACAACAGCCGCTCCACGCTGGAGCTCATCCGCCGCTATGAGATTCCCGCCTACAGCCTCATCACCGCGCAGCTGCGCTCCGAGCCCCTGCTGGAGCACTTCGAGGTGACGCTCTACGCGCAGAACCTCTTCGACCACGACCTGCGCGACGACGTGCCCCGGCCGGACCGCGTCACCGGGCTGCTGCCGCGCGAGGGCGTGTCCGGCTACCTCACCGTGAGGGCCTCCTACTGATGGACCGCCGCTTCCTCGTCGCCGCGCTCGCCGGACTGTCCCTCCTGCCCGGGTGCCTCGCGTACAACGACTCCTGCGCCCCGCTGGTGGACGACCCCGACGCCGTCGTCGGCTACCTGGGCGAGGAGGTCTACCTGGACAAGACCTTCACCCGGCACGACAACAACGCGCTGGGGCAGCTGGCCGCGGACGCGTTCCTCCACGCGGAAGACGGCGCCGCGAAGCCCACCGAGCTGGGCATCATCAACGGCGGCTCGCTGCGCGACGAGGGGCTGTGCGTCACCCGCACGTCCGTGCGCACCGGGCCGCTGACGAACGGCGTGCTCCACGAGGTCATCCTCTTCGAGAACCTCGTCGTCACGGTGGACCTCACCGAGAAGCAGCTCGTCGCGCTGTTCGAGCACTCCGTGGAGGCGCTGGCCATGGAAGGGCAGGCCATCGTGTCGCCCTCGGGCGCGTTCCTCCAGGTGTCCGACGGCACCACCCTGCGCGTGGACTGCGCGCGCCCCGTGGGCCAGCGCGTGAAGGAGCTGCGCATCCGTGGCCGCGCCGTGTCCGTCCCCGCGCGCGACGACGCAGCCATCCGCTACCGCGTGGCGATGTCCACGTTCGTGCTGGAGGGGGGCGACGGCTACGGGAGCATCCTGGGCACCGCGGGACAGGACCCGGACCGCAACCCGGTGCAGGCGCGCAGGCTGGGAGGCACGGACGCCAACCTCACGGCGGCGTACATGAAGGACACGTACCCCAGCCCGGTCCAGGCGCTGAAGGAAGCCCCGCGCATCGTCTTCGAGAACTGCGCCCGGCCCGCCAGACCCGCTCCGCGCTGAGACGCACGGAAGGGGACCTCAGGGCCGGGGCGGGGGGACGC